>JBILUQ010000042.1:0-19645 GCA_044370935.1 Chthoniobacteraceae bacterium | reverse complement strand
TTTGCTGGTTCCGAAGATCTTTATCTTCTGAGATGCAAGGCCGTCAAAGGAGCCAAATAATTCCCGAACAATCCCCCGATATGAATCTCAGCCAGACCCTTCCGTCCCGTCTTCAAGTGCTTGCAATCACCGTGTGCTCGCTGCTGCTGGTGCAAGTGAACCAATGTTCCGCGCAGTCCACCGAGCCCAAAGCCGCAGCCGCTGCCTCATCAGTCGTTTCGAATTCACTCACTGAGGCGGAGAAGTCTCAGGGTTGGCGGCTGTTGTTTGATGGGAAGGACCCAGCTACCCACTGGCGCGGTTACAAGAAAGACGAATTACCCGCAGCCTGGGTGGTGCAGGATGGCGCGCTGTTTTTGGAATCCAAGGGAGGCGATATTGTTACCAAGGAGCAGTTCGAGAACTTTGAGTTGTCCGTGGATTGGAAAATCTCAGTGGGAGGCAACAGCGGGATCATGTTCCGTGTGCAGGAAATAGGCAAAGCCCCGTGGCACACCGGGCCCGAGATTCAGGTGCTCGACAATGTGGGGCATCACGATGCGAACAAGGCAGGGTGGATGTACGGGCTGTACACAACCACTGTGGATGCCACAAAACCTGTCGGGGAATGGAACCGGCTGCGATTTGTCACTAATCACGGGAAATGCCAGCACTGGCTAAACGACGTCTTGTATGTCGAGTACGAGATTGGTTCCGCTGACTGGAATGAGAAGGTGTCCAAGTCTAAGTTTGGTGCGTTCCCAGATTTTGCGAAGTTTTCGAAGGGGCATATCTGTCTGCAGGACCATGGAAATCAGGTCTGGTTCAAGAATATCAAGATCAGACCCCTGAATTAGTTGAGTATGCCGCCGATGTGCTGTTGAGTCAGGTTTTCTATGCTAGCGATTCGTAACTTAAAAAAATCCCACGGGGGAAATGTGCTTTTTGAAAATGCGTCGATGCAGATCAACTATGGCGAGCGTGTCGCCCTGGTCGGTCCCAATGGCGCAGGCAAGAGCACGCTGTTTTCACTGATTTTGCGGCATGACGACCCCGACACGGGGACCATTGAGCGCGATGAATGGACAATGGTGGGTTTTCTTCCGCAGGAAGCGGAGGCTGTGGGGGAGGAAACCGTTCTCGACATCGCTACGGGCAGGGCCGGGGAGGTGCCAGCGCTTGAGGCGAAGCTGCGCGAGCTTGAAAAGGCGGGGACGGTCGACGGACCTGAGTACTTGGAGGCGCACGCCAAGCACGAAGCGCTCACCAATCCGAAGGTGGATGCCAAAGCAAAAAAGATGCTGGTCGGGCTGGGGTATCGCGAAATGGATTTTGATCGGCCCGCCAAAAACTTGAGTGGGGGCTGGGTGATGCGCGCGCATCTCGCAAGGCTTCTAGTGATGGAGCCAGATTTACTGATGCTGGACGAGCCGACCAATCACCTCGATTTGATTTCGCTGATCTGGCTTCAGGGCTATCTCAAAAATTATTCCGGCGCGGTTTTGCTCATCTCACATGACCGCCAGTTCATGGACGAAATCGTCGAAACGGTTTTCGAGATTTCTGAAAAACGCCTTTTGGAATGGAAGGGGAACTACACGGCGTTCCTTGACCTGCGCGAAGCCGCCTACGAGCAGCAGAACGCAGCTTACAAAAACCAGCAGAAAGAGATCGCGGCATTGCGTGAGTTTTACGATCGTTTCCGCCAGGTGGCCTCGAAGGCGTCGCAGGCGATGAGCAAGCTCAAACAGATCGAGCGCATGGAACTCATCGAAAAGCCGCTTCCACCCAAAAAGCCCTTTCGATTCAACATTCCGCAGCCAATCCGCAGCGGTGCGAAAATTGTTTCCCTGTCTGCTATCAAGATGGGTTACGGGGACAATGTGGTGTATCAGAACCTCAGTCTTGATGTGGAGCGCGGTGAGCGCACCGTGCTAGTAGGGCCTAATGGGGCTGGAAAGAGCACGCTTTTGAAGATTCTCGCTGGTGTGGTGGACTTTCAAAAGGGTGAACGCAAACTCGGACTGAATTCAAAGCTCGGCTACTTCAGCCAGCACCGTGCGGCAACATTGAATTCAGAAAAGACTGTTTTGCAGGAGGTGATGGATACGGCGCCGCATCTCACGGAGAATGACGCGCGGGGGATTCTCGGCAGTTTTCTCTTCAGAAAAGACGATATCTACAAGAAGACTCCGGTGCTAAGCGGCGGCGAAAAGACGCGCTTGAACCTGATCAAGTTTTTGGTCGATCCGCCAAATCTTCTGCTCATGGATGAGCCGACCACTCACTTGGACATTCACACGGTCGAGTCGCTCGTGCTTGCTTTGGAGCGGTACGAGGGGACGCTGGTGTTCATTTCCCACGACGTACATTTCATTCGCAAGCTCGCGACCAAGGTGCTGCACATTAATAACGGCACCGTGCTTCCGTACTCCGGCGGGTATGATTACTTCTTGGAGAAAACAGGCGCGCTCGATAGCGAACGCGCCGCTTTAACTGCCGATTGATGCCGGACTTCAAGAACTCCCCCAACGAGAGAGCGGGGGAGGCGTTGGGGTAGGCTGAAGCCCCAAGTTGTGGCCGTTACTTCGGGGCCACCCACCCAACGGGCAGGCGTTGTCCGTTTTGCGCTGCGCGGAAATGCAGGACACCCTGAGGCGTGATGGCGACGTTGCACTCGATGGGTTTTGCATTCTCGGACGTGTCGACGCCCCCGGCGCGGAAGATTCCGAGGTCGCGCGGTGGTGTAGCGCCGCCGGATTCCCCCTGTTGCAATTGAACGTCGATTGTTGCGGTGCCCTTGTGCCTCAAGGGGAAAGTGCCTTCGACTGGAATCTGCCGTCCCGCGCCAATCACGATCCCTCCGTCTCCATCTTCGAGGGCGATGAGGATGGGACGCGTGACGTTTGATCCTTGATTGAGTTCGATCGGCAGTCCGCAACCGGTGAGCACTCCTCCCCATGCCTCGAGGGTTGGGATTGCCATCGACTTGAATTCATCGGGCACGTTCTTTTCGGACAGCGCGCGCCTTAGCACCCCCGCCGCTTCGTCACGCAGTCCCAACTGATGGAGGGTCTGGGAATAGTTCCAGTCTAGCCGCGCGCTGTAACGCCGGCTTTCGACCGCTGGCCGGATTTGAGTGGCAAGACGGTTGAGCTCGCGTTGGTCACCAAGTACAGCGGAGAGGTGCAGGAGCACCTCCTCTGAATCTGGGTTAATTGCGAAGGCATTGTCGGCATGGCGTAGAGCGGTTGAGTTGTCGCTGCGCGCCCTCGCGATGGAACTGGCGATGAGGTGGCCCATCCAGGACTTGTGCTCGGCGGACCACTTGGCGACGGTATCCTCTTTTGCAGGGTCATGTTCGCCGTTGCTGAGTTCAAAATAGACACCGATCGCAGCATGAAAATTGCAGTCTAATTCGAGAACTTTGGCCAAAGCCGCGCGCTCCTCTTCACGACGCCCGAGCGTGTGGCACGCCTGCGCCAGATGCATGAACCCGGTTGCTTCATTCTCTTCGACCTTTGTAAACTCGCGTACTTTCTCGAGTGCTTCCTCGTGACGGTTCGCTGCCCTGTAGGCCGTCGCGAGTGAGAGTAGAGTTCGGCCATGATTGGGGCGAACTTCGTTGGCTTTCTCGAGTGCGGTGGTGGCGACTTCCAGCACAATCCCGTCCCTCATGAGTTGGTCCGCGAGTGCGAGTAACTGTTCAGGTTCGGCTGCGAGGGAGTCGATTTGCCCGAGCACCATCTGCGTGAAAGTGGCGGTGTCGACATAGCCAACGGCCTTTGGATTGGGCTTTCCATCTTCGTCCTGACGCATGAGGCGCACGAGTTCGCGCAGACGGGTGAGGCCCTCCAGCGCGAGCTGGTCGTTTCCATTCATTTCAAGCGCCTTCCGAAACGAGCGGACTGCTGCTTCTCGTTCACCTTTTTGAGCGTGGATTGCGCCCAGACTGCTCCAAGCGGGCGGGATAGTCGGAAATTTCTCGACCAGGGATTTGAAAATCCCGAACGCCTTTTCTTCTTCGCCCTCGAGGCGGGCAAGGTTGCCTTTCTGGAATTGTACGAACGGAGAGCCCGAGTGGAGACGCTCGATTTCATCCAGTAGCCTGTGGCTGCGGACTAATTCACCGCCCTCAAGCGATTCCGACAGTTCTTGAAATAGCCCGGTGGCCGATTGAAATCCCAGCCACGGCTCTGAAATATCGGTCCCAAGGCGGTCGATTGCTTCCAGGAGGGCCTCAAGATTCAGGGGTGCGATCTGTGCAGCGGCCGGATCGGCATCCTCGGGCCAAGGGATGCGGTTTGGCAGGCCGTAGAATGCTAATTCCCAGCAGGTGGATTCAATCCAGCGAACGGAGGCGGTCATAAGTGATAGGCAAGAAAGTCGTTATTCTAAGGATAAAACGGTTTGCCAGGTTCGTCTGGCGATCCGTTTTTGGGAGGGAGAACAATAGCGTGAAGCGCGGGTTCCGCACCTCAAAAACACTTGGTGGCCGCCTTGAGGTGGGTTGTGCAGGCAAGTTGTTTGCCGAATTGTTGTTAGTGCCAAGCGAACTGATTCAGGAGCGGGTGCCCTCGTAGGGAGGCAGCTCCTGCCCGGTTCCTCTGCGAGAGGGCTGTGTTTCCCGCAGGGATGAGTCGTGTAGATCGCGCGAGCTCCAGAATGAGATCATCCGAGGAAGTGTGCGTGCGACACGGTAGCCAAGAATCTATTTACAATAACGAAGTCAGAGAGTGGGGCTCTTCCTTTTCCGCACGGGCGGGAGAGGAAGCTACAAGGGGTGTGTTGGTCACGTCCCGGCGAGGCAATTGAAACGCAGGAGAAATCAAACTTCTGAGAACGTTTTTTCGACCGCGACCAAGTTTCCCTCTCGCAGACGGACCTCCTGCATGTGTAGTCCGAGATCCTCCTGATAACGACGCGCAAGACGTGTTTCCTCTTTTGTGAAAAGGGAAATGGCAACTCCCTTGGCGCCTGCTCGCGCACTGCGTCCGACGCGGTGGATGTATGCGAGGCTTTGGGATGGGGCGTCTAGGTTAAAAATGTGACTGACCCCCGCAATATCCAGACCTCGCGCGGCGATGTCCGAGGCAATGAGTACGCGGATTTTACCGCTTCTGAAATCATCCATCGCCTTCTTGCGATCGGCTTTAACAAAGGCACCGTGGAGATCGCTTACAGAAATTTTATGATGAGACAGCTTGGACGCGACCATTTCTGCCGTGGCGTTGCGGTGAACAAAAACCAGAGCGCGCTCTGCTTCTGTGGCATGGATCATTTTTCGCAGCACGTCGGGTTTGTCCCGTTCCTCGCAAACCGCGAAGAGATGTTCAATGTTCGGGTTGAGGGGAGCCTCCTCGGTTTGGAGTAAGACGTGAGCGGGGGCGAGGGAAGTCACCTCATGGGCGCTGCGTGCTTGGGCTGTAGCCGAGACAAAAACGAGCTGACGATTACCCGGGGCTGCGGTGATGATTTTTCGCACAGACACCAGGCTCTTGTCCTCGAGAAGGTTGTCTGCCTCGTCGAGCACGATTGTTTTGAAGGTATGCGGCTTGAGTTTTCCCATCTCGATGAGTTCGCAAATCCGCCCTGGGGAACCGACCGCTACGTGAGGTTTCTTTTTTAGCTTTTCAATTTGCCGGTCCAAAGAGGTGCCTCCTATGAGCAGCAAGGTGCGAAAGGGTAGGGATGCGTGTTGCGCTAGGTCGCAGGACTGCCGTTGAATTTGGATAGCGAGTTCGTGAGTGGGAGCGACTATGACGAGCTGTGTGGTTTCTGAGTTGAGATTTAAACGGCAGAGTAGCGGAAGCAAATAGGCGAGGGTTTTCCCGGAGCCAGTCTCAGAATGTACGTATGCATCTTTGCCCTCCGCAATCACAGGGATGGCTAAACGCTGGATTGGGGTGGGTTCGCTGATAGTTTGTTTGGCCAGGGCGGCGACAAGTGGAGGGGTGATTCCTAGTTCGCTGAATGTCATTTTGGTGTTTGTCGCTCCACCATAACTCAGAAGCTCGGCGCGAACAGAAGGGATTCACTTTGATGTGCGCTCCGTCGCACTTGGACACGCGGATGAATGTTTAATCGGCGATGAAATTTCCGGATGACCTCTTTTCGCCGAGATGTGACCTGGCCAACGGGAATACACTCGAGAATACATGGCCCTGATAACAGGAGATCCGGGAGTGGCTCGGCAGGACCCTCGAGGCGCCGGACTGCCCCCGCGTAGACTCGAGTAGACGTTCGAGTCGTGACACAATCTCGGGCTGTTCCTCCCACCGGTTCTGGGTTTCGCTTGGATCGCTGCTCAAATCGTAAAGTTGATTATTGTTCTCGGGTTCTCGCTTTTGGCCTGAGGCGGTCTGGCTTTGTTCGATCAATTTCCAGGATCCCTCCCGCACAGCGAAGATCCCGTTGGCAGATTTCAACACCAGATGCGCTCGTACCTTGGCAGCGACCTCGCCAGGGGTGCGTTTGTCTTTTGGATGGATGTTGGTCGCATCTCCGACGTCATTGATCACCGGCATGCCCGTTTTTGGAATTTTGGAAAGCACGAGGGTGGTCTACTTCCAGACCTCTCGGTCAAGGGCGCGATAGCCGATCGCCTCTTGTAGGTGATGCGCGGCGATGTGTTCGCTCTCCTCCAAGTCGGCTATCGTGCGCGCGACTTTGAGAATCCGGTCGTAAGCCCGCGCGCTCAGATGCAACGCGGCCACCGCCTTTTGCAGCACTGCGGCTTCCGCCGACCCAAGCCCGCACGTCTCCCGGATTTGACGCGAACTCATCCGTGCATTGCATCGTGTTCTTGCACCGAGGCGCTCCGATTGACGCTGTCGCGCACGCAAGACCCTGGTGCGGATGCTTGCGGAGCTTTCGCCTTCGTGACCGCGAGACAGCTCTTGGTAACTCAACGCGGATATCTCGAGGTGCAGATCAATTCGGTCCAGCAGCGGGCCGGAAATTCGCTGCCGATACCTGTGGACCTGCTGTTCGGAGCAGCGGCACGCCTTCTTGCGGTCTCCATAGTACCCGCAGGGACACGGGTTCAACGCTGCCACAAAGACGAAGTCCGCTGGAAAAGTCATGCTCCCCGCCGCGCGCGCAATCGTGACAGTTCGATCCTCCAGCGGTTGCCGAAGCACCTCGAGCGTGGTGCGTTTAAATTCGGGCAGTTCGTCCAAAAACAGCACTCCATTGTGTGCAAGGCTGACCTCGCCAGGACTCGGGTTTGCTGATCCACCCAGCAGGCCCGCATCCGAAATGGTGTGGTGCGGCGCGCGGAATGGGCGCTGGGCCACGAAGGCGGGATGTTTTCCAATCAGCAACCCGCAGGCGCTGTGGATTTTGGTAGTTTCAATGGCCTCTTCTAGCGACATCGGTGGCATCAGCGATGGGATCCGTTTGGCGAGCATCGATTTACCGGAACCCGGAACGCCGAGCATCAGCAGGTTGTGTCCACCGCTCACAGCGACCTCAATTGCACGCTTGGCGAGGTGCTGGCCGCGGACATCGGAAAAGTCATCAATGCCGGTCGTTGTGCTTTGCGAGAGCAAAGCTCCGCTTTGATGTGGAGTCGGGGGGATGGTGATTTCGCCGCGCAGGAACTGGACGGTTTGGTGAAGATTTTTGACCCCGAAAATTTCGACTCCCTCGATGAGCGACGCCTCCTCCGCGTTGGCTTCAGGCAGGATCAATCCGCATCTTCCATTTTTGCGTGCAGCAAGTGCGATTGCCAGGGCACCGCGAATCGGGCGCACCAAGCCGTTGAGCGCGAGTTCTCCCACGACGCAAAAGCGCTCCAAGCCTGGAAGCGGAGTCTCCTCGCAGGCCCCCACGAGTCCCAGCGCGATGGGCAGGTCAAATGAGGGGCCTTCTTTCCGCACATCTGCCGGAGCGAGGTTGATGGTGGTGCGTCCCCGTGGCCAGTGCAGCGAGCTATTTGAGACGGCGGTGGTCACGCGATCGCGACTTTCCCTCACGGCGGTATCGGGCAGACCCACAATGACTATCCCCGTTGCCCCACCCGATGAGTTCACCTCAATCTCGACTTCCAACCCCTCCACGCCCTGCACCGCCGCAGAGAAAACCTTTGCCAGCATACCCCAGAATCGAAGCGCAGCCCAGAGAACGGGCTACGCATTGTTCCAAGACCTGCGAACAGAGGGTTTGATGGCCGGAGTGAAGACTTGGCGCTCTAGCTTAAACCCGGAACCTCCCAGCCCTTTCGGTACGGGCGCCTCACAAGCTTATCCGCCTCGGGATGTTTCGGAAACCGCATCGCCGCGCTGTCCCATTCAAGGGTCGTCTTCGGGTGGAAGCTCGCTACGCCGCCGAGTAGGATCGCTTCGGTTAATGGACCTGAATAGTCAAACGAGGCGGACGGTGATGGGCCTCCGAGCACGGCATCGATGAACTGTGCGCGATGGTCTTCGGCTGCGGCTTTCTCGATCTGGTAATCCTTGAACTCTGCCAGAGGGAAGAGCTTCGGCCAGTCGACATGAGGTAGAAGCATCCGGCCTTTTGTCCCGATGAAAATCGAGCCTTGAGCGGGGATCGCCTGGCCTTCGATCAGGCTTTGAATGTCGGCGGGCGGCTTTTCGTCTCCGTCATACCACACGACTTTGACAGTGTTTCCATCGGTGAACTTGGAGCCCGGGAACACGTAGTGCACCACCGCGTTGATGGCCCAACTCCAGTTGCTTGGCGCCGGTCCTTCGCTGCGCACGCTGATCGGGGATCCGACCCCCAACGCCTTGAACACCGGGTCGTAAATATGGCAGCCCATGTCGCCAAAGGTGCCGGTGCCGAAAGCGAGCCGTTTGCGCCAGTTGCCCGGATGATAGATGCCGTTCACGAACGGTCTTTCCTGGGCCACTCCAAGCCAAAGGTCCCAGTTAAGCTCCTGCGGAACAGGGTCGGAGTGCGTTGGTTCGGGTTCGGAGTCGCCCCATTTCTTATTGCTCCAGGTGTGCACCTCGCGGATTTTTCCAATCACACCGGAGTGGATCAGGTTCACAGCCGTCCGATACTGGGCGCTGGAATGCACTTGGATACCCATCTGCGTCTGCAGCTTGCGCTCACGGGCGATTTCGGTGAGCCGGCGCACTTCGTGCAGGTCATGTGCCAGCGGCTTTTGGATGTAGGCGTGAAGCCCGAGCTGCATCGATGCGACGCCGATCGGCGCATGCATGTGATCCGGCGTGGCGATGCTCACGGCATCGAGATTTTTTGCCTCCTTTTCGAGCAGTTTTCTCCAATCCTGATAAAGGCGAACCTTGCCCTCTGGATCCTTGGAAGCGAGCTTGTCGAGGCGCCGTGAATCTACCTCGGCGACGGTTACGAGATCGACTTTTGGGTGGGCAAGATGGCTGGTGAGATCGCTCCACGCCATTCCGTTTGCTCCAAAGCTGGCAAGTCTGACGCGCCCGCTTGGCGGCGCGGAAATGAGGTGGCGCACAAACGCCGGAGCCAGCACGCCGGCTGTTCCGAGTTGTTGGAGAAACGAGCGACGGCTTTGATTCTTCAGCATAGGGGGGAGGTGAGTTGTGGATGCGCGCGTGCAACAAAGCTGGCGCATGTCTGCCAAGGCGAAGGCTCGCCTAGGGCAAATGCTGCGCCCGCACAGCCCGAAAGCTGACAGCGTCCCCGTGGCCTGCGAAGCCAAAATATCCCGAGGTCGAATCTTTTCCCGGATGCGGCGAGTTGGCCATGAACTCGGTGATCGTAGACAAGTCCGTATTGAGGATGATGAAGCCGTTGAGCTCGACCTTGATTCGCGAGCCGTCGACCGTCACTTCCTCGAAGTTCCAGTCGCCCACCGGACGCTGGTACCCGCGATGGGCTGCGGCCATTCCGTAGGCCGAGCCGTGATACTGGCGTTTGTCGAGTTTGGCGTATTTTTCGGCAGAATCATCGAGCACCTGCAGTTCGCACATCCCGACGTAAGCCGTGTTGCCTGTGCCGGGGTAGCGTATCGCGAAACCGTTGTTTCCGCCGGGCGGCAGCTTGATTTCAGCGCGGACTTTGAAATTGGCGAACGACTCGACGGTGTGCAGCGTTCCACCCTTTTTGGGTTTGCATTTGATTGCGCCGTCCACGACTTCGTACTCGTCCACCGGGCCTTGCCAGCCGTCGAGGTTTTCACCATTGAAAAGTTTTTTCCAATCCGACCCCTCTCCGTGTGCCGAGAGAATGCGGTTGGCTTCCTCGGAAGCGATTTCACGAAGGAAAATATTGCGCCAGCGAATTTCTGCTCCGTGGGTCTGCAGTTGGATCGGTCCGGAGCGCGGGATTGGGCGAGGGTTGGCTTTAATCTCCGGATCTTTGGAGGCGCGGTCGTAGTAGTTTTCAAGCTGCGCGTGGTCCACGGTCATCATTCCGTTGAGCCAGATTGATACCCGCGCTCCAACCATCACCACGCGGAGTTGGTTCCATTCACCAAAGGGCTTATCCGCCTTCACCAGTGGATCCTTGCCGGGCGCACCGGGGGAATTGTTCCAAAGGCCCCCAGACCCCTTTGCTCGCCCGAGTCCCTTTTCGTCCGGTTCGGTTGGATCCCAGATTTGGACCTGGGGCACACCTCTGAGATATACGCCCGAATCCGCCTTGGGCACGGTTTTGTACTCCAAGAGGAGTTCAAAATCCCCGAAGTCTTTTTCGGTGGTTGCGTAGGCGCCCTTGCCGTCGTTGAGGAGCTCGCCATCGGTGACGGACCAATGGGCGAGCATATCGCTGGTCCATTTCTCGATTTTCGCTGCGCGCTCTTCCTCGGGCATTTCAAGCAGCGCACGATGATCAAAAGTGGATCCGCCGCGCCATCCTTTGGTGTCGGTTCCGTTGAAGAGGGCGGTGAAGCCCTCGGGCGGTTGCACCGCTGCGCCGTGGGCCGCGATGGATCCGAATAACCCGAGCAAAAGTGCGCCGACGCGCAAAGGATTTTTCATGCGATAGAATGGGGGGATTCTGTGGGAGAAGAACCGACGTTGATAGTGGAGTCGTTGCCTTACACTAACCGGTATTTGCCGGGGGAAGCGATTGGCGCCACTGGCAGCTCCATTCCCAGGCTGAGGTGCTCTGGGAAGATGTTTTCCTGGGACTTGAGCATGTGCTCCCAAGTCACTTCCTGGCCCGAGTAGGCGGCCATTCGGCCCATGAGCGCAACCAGCGTGCTCTGGCACATCCATTCGCCGTCGTTGTGGCCGGTGCCTTCGCGCACGGATTTGTAAAGCTCCATATGCTCCTGCACATACATGTCGACGATGGTGCCCTCGTGCTTCCAAGCGTTTTCGCCGGTAACAAGCGGGCCGCTTTTGGTCGTCGCGATGCCCTTGTCGCCCGTGATGTAGTCGTTGTTATCATTGAAGCAGCCGCCCATCTGGCGCTGTGCCATCACACCGCGAACCCCGTTGGCCCATTCGTAATTCACGTTGATGTGATCGTAGATGTTCCCTCCGACGTTCGGGTTCTGGCGACCGCCAGTCGCGGTGCAACGAAGAGGCGGCTGGTCTTTCATCGCCCACAACATTTTATCAACACTGTGGCAAGCCTGCTCCACCAACCCGTCGCCGGAGAGCCAGACAAAGTTCATCCAATTGCGCAGCTGCCACTCCGCGTCACTCATTCCGTCCGGGCGTGTTTCCGGCGCGGGCATGGGTTTCACCGGGCCGGTCAGGTACGTGTGGTGGAGTCCTCGCACGTTTCCAATCGCGCCGGAGTGGACCTTCTCAAACATGGCGCGGCGGCTTGCATTGTAGCGCCAGCAGAAACCCGCCACGACGCTGAGTTTCTTTTCTTTTGCCCTGCGCGCGCTTTCCAAGAGGTTACGGCAGTTGACCGCATCGGTGCCCATCGGCTTTTCGCAGAAGATGTGTTTTCCTGCCTCAACTGCGGCGGCGAAGTGGAGGGGGCGGAATCCGGGAGGCGCGGCGAGCAGGACGACGTCGATGTCGGTTGCAAGAAGTTGCTTGTAGCCCTCGAGGCCTACGAATTGGCGCTCCTTTGGAACCTCAACTCTGCCGGGGGTTGAGGCATAGGCGTTGTTGATGTTGTTGTAACTGGATTCGAGACGCTCGGGAAAGAGGTCTGCCATGGCTACCAACTGCACGCCTGGGTCTGCCTTGAGGGCGTTGTTAGCCGCGCCGGTGCCGCGTCCGCCGCATCCGATGAGCCCGATTTTAATGCGCTCAGCCTTATGTTGGGCCTTGAGAATTCCGGGCATTGCGAGGCTACCCGCGACAACTGAGGAGGTTTGGATGAAGCCGCGGCGGGAAATGTCTGACTGGGAGGATTTCATAAGGGATTTAGAGGGGGGGAGGAAGTTGGTTCAGTGTTGTTTTTAGAACAAAGCAGGGCGTGTGTCGTGCGTTATGATACTGCAATACAAAATCAAACATCTCCCCGGTCACTTCGATTGGTGGACCTTTTCCCTGAACGCCGTTGGAGTCATTCCGGTGACTCGGCGAAAGGCGCTTGCAAAGTATTGAGAGCTTGTGAAACCGGATTGCAGCGCGACTTCCAGCACCGTGCCGTGACTCGATGATAAGAGTCGGCTTGCCCGTTCAATGCGGCGCCGGAGCACGAACTCGGCCGGGGGAAACCCAGACTCGGCGCGAAAGCGGGATTTGAAACGGGAAACGGAGAGGCCTGATTCTCTCGCAAGGCGTTCGACAGGGAGAGGTTCCTCAATGTGGTGCTCGATATGGTCGACGACTGCCGCCATCGCCGGGCTGAGGGCGCGAATCGGGTCGCGCTGAGCTAAGGCAATGATTTCCAGTAAATACTCGAGGATCCCGAGGTGCATTCGCGCCTGCTGAAGCGGTGTTGTTGGGGAAATGGAGGTGCGAAACACCTTCTCAAGAATGGGTTGCAGTCCGGACCCAGCCGAGCAGTGGCGGTGCGGGAATGAGCGCAGTCCCTGCCAATAAGCCTCGGCCTGCCCCGGCGGCAGACCCATGAAGTTGAACGGCTTGTCGGGCAGCTCCAAAATCATCCAGTACATGAGCCCGCAGTGCTCCGGATCAGGGCCGGTGCTGTGGGGTTCGTCGGGCAGCGTGACAAAGAGGTCTCCACCGGACATGCGGAAACACTTCTTGCCCATCCAGTAATTTTGCGTGCCCCGGGCGAGATACGATATTTCCATCATCCCCGGATGCGAGTGATCGGCGAGGGGCGGATGCGCCCGAAGGTAGCGGTAGCGCCCAAGGACCCGCAGGTGCGGAACCCCGAGGGAGCGCAGGTCCAGAATGGTGCGCTCAGGAGTGACTTGCAGGTCAAGTTCCATGGGGCGGGCTGGCGGCTTGCGTTACCGGGGGCAGGCGGCGGGGGGCTTTACATTGAGCTAAAGCCTCTGCCAAAGCGGCTTGTTCGCGAATACGTGCCGGTAGTACTCGGTTCGCTGAAGTTTTAAGGCAGCGGCTTCGTCCAAAATGGCATGGGCCCTCGGATGGAAGTGCAGCGCAGATGCGGGAACCAGCGGCGAGATGGGACCCTCGATTGCCGCCGCGAGGGCGTCCGCTTTTTTTGCTCCGAATCCGAGTAAGAGCACCTGTCGCGTTTCAAGGATCGTGCCGATGCCCATCGTGATCACGTGCTGCGGGACCTCCTCCCCTGGGCCGAAGAAGGGTGCGTTGTCGGCGCGGGTGCGGGGGGTGAGAGTTTTGATGCGTGTTCTGGAAGCAAGGGATGAGGACGGTTCGTTGAATCCGATGTGGCCGTCGCTGCCAATGCCTAGAATCTGCAGGTCGATCCCTCCGGCTTGGCGAATTGAAGATTCGTACTCATGACATGTTCTTGGAATGTCCGCGGAGAGGCCGTCCGGAATGTGAGTGTTTTGAGCAGGAAGATTGATGTGCTGGAAAAGGTTTTCCCGCATGAAGTGGTGGTACGAAGCGGGATGCGATGGTCCCAGCCCGACGTACTCGTCCAGATTGAAGGAGGTGACCTGGCTGAAGTCCAAACCCTCGTCCCTGTGCATTCTTGCAAGTTCGCGGTAGAGGCCGAGCGGTGTGCTTCCCGTTGCGAGCCCCAAAACAGCGGTCGGCTTGCTGTGCACCAGGGCACCTATCATTTTGGCAGCCAACAAGCTGGCGGCCTCCTGGGTGGATTCGATAATGACTTCCATAAGGTTTACAGGAGAGGTTGCACGATAGCAGAGGAGTGCAAACTTCAAGCTTTGTCTGGCGAACAAAAGCGGCGCATTGATTCGGCCGGGGTGCCTATGCATCCCGCTTTCCTGATCCATTCCCGCTGTTACAGTGCCTGGATGGCTTACCGATCGTCACTTGAATTTCTTGCGGCCCTCGAGCGCGAGGGAGAGTTGGTGCGCATCCCGTTTCCCGTCGCGACCGAGCTGGAGATCACGGCATGGGCGGATCGTGAAATGAAGTCTCCGGGAGGAGGGAAGGCGCTTTTGTTTGAGCAACCCACCGTGGACGGGGTGGTGTCGCGGTTTCCCCTTGCGGTAAATACGATGGGGTCGCGAAAGCGGATGGCCATGGCTTTGGGATTGGGCAGCGTGGACGAACTGATGGAGCAAATGCAGCTGATCCTGAAGGCGAAGCCGCCCACCAATTTGCGCTCCGCATGGAAGCTGGCCATGCAGGGACTGAATCTTCTCCATGCAAAGCCCAACCATGTGAAAAGCGGTCCGTGTCAGGAGGTCGTCCACACTTTTCCCAGTCGGGCGCAGGGGATGCCCGCTTCCGCAGCAGCCGCGATGCCCACGCTGCTCGATATGCCCATTTTGAAATGCTGGCCTCAAGACGGGGGGCGGTTCATCACCCTGCCGTGTGTTCACACCAAGGATCCGGATTCAGGCGAGCGCAACCTGGGGATGTATCGCATTCAAATTTACGATGACCGAACCACCGGGATGCATTGGCAGGTGCATAAGGTCGGGGCGCGTCACGGAAAGCGTTACTACGAGAAGGGTGAGCCCATGCCCGTTGCGATAACCATCGGAGGGGACCCTGCGTACGCGTTCGCCGCGACTGCGCCGCTTCCCGACGGCCTGGATGAAATTTTGTTCGCAGGATTCATTCGCAAGCGCTCGGTCGATCTCACCCCCTGTTTAACCGTTCCTCTGGACGTTCCAGCAGACGTTGACTTTGTGATTGAGGGGTTCGTTCATCCGGGCGAGATGCGAGAGGAGGGGCCATTTGGCGACCATACCGGCTTCTACACTCCGGTGGATCGGTATCCGGTGTTGCACATCACTGCGATCACGCACCGGAGGGATGCGGTCTATCCCTGCACCATTGTTGGAATCCCGCCGATGGAAGATTTTTACATGGGTACCGCCAGTGCGCGCATTTTTCTGCCCGTGTTTCAGATGAACTTTCCGGAGATTGTGGACATCGCACTCCCTGCCGAGGGGGTTTTTCACAATCTGGTGTTCGTCTCCATCCGCAAGCAATACCCGTGGCAGGCGTTCAAGATCATGCACGGCCTCTGGGGGATGGGGCAGATGATGTTCACCAAATACATCATCGTGGTGGATGCGGATTGCGATGTGCAGAATACGAGCGAGGTGCTGTTTCGCCTGTGCGCAAATACCGATCCGGGGCGGGACAGTATTTTAACGCGGAATCCCAGCGACGCACTGGATCATGCGCCGAGCGTGGCAAATCTCGGGACACACATGGGGTTTGACGCGACCAAAAAATTGCCGGGCGAGGGATACCAGCGGGATTGGCCGGATTTAGTGCGGATGCCAGCCGAGATTGTGGCTCGCGTTGAGCAAATGCGGGGCCGGTTGTGAGTTGGGATGGGGAATTTCAGTCGCAAACTCGCTGCCGATTCTGAGAGCGGTTTGGCTCGAAAGCACTTTCTTGTGGTGCGAGAGCATTGACTGGTTTCCAGATTCAGCCCCCCCTTAGATTACACGTGTCATTAGTGCCGGGCGCGCTAAAAGGCCGACGCGTTCGCTTTTAAAGGCCGACGCATTTACGTTTAAAAGCTGGCGCATTCGCTTCAGAGCGTCTGGGCAAACGCCTCGAGCGAGTCAGCGCGGATAGCGCCTTCATGGAGCTGCTCCAGTCGCTTCGGATCCTCGATAGACTCCAGCGCTTCACGGATTCCCTGAGGGCAAGATCCATGGCGGATTTCCAAAGCGCGCGAAACTGCCAGTCGAAGGGCCAATAACTGCCCTTCAGAAAGTCCTTCGCGTCTGCCCTCACGCTTCCCTTCCTGTTTGAGTTGATCGGCGAGAGTCATGGTTTTGGTTTGAAGGGGTTTGCTATGGATTTTCCGGATGCGTTCCTTGAGCAGCGAGACGTTCGAGTCAGCGTTGAGAACATAGCGCACTATCCGCTCAAGTGCACTCTCCGAAATCGCGAATAAAAGCGACTCCTCCCATAGCGGATCGCTCAGGAGTTCGTTCAGCGGCTCGGCTTTGAGTGCGCGCAATGTGAGGATTCCCTCCGGAGTTCCGGCCAGTTTTTCGTAGGGGATGCGCACCAGTTCTAGAAGATGGTACACAAAGGTGGGTTGCCACGGTCGGATAATGTCCGCAATCTCAATCGGCAGGTCCAGAAGGTCCTCCAGTCGCGGAGCGGTTCTCCAGGGCCGTTTTCCCTGTGCCAGTACGATCGGAAGAATGGCTGGGAGTTTCGCCTGAGCAGGATGCGCTGCTGCGAAACGTTCCCAGATACGCAGCATGTACGAAAGCAAGCGCAGCGCCATGCGCGGGTCTTCAGTGCTTTGATGTTCGAAAAGGAGGTAGAGAAACGCATCGCTCTGGTGGAGCTTCAATGAGAAGAGCAGATCGCTTTCCGAGGCGGCGAACTGCGGATCAACAAAGCTTGAGGATTCAAGGCTGAGGGAATTCCAGTCAACCGCGTCGGAGATCTGCTGTGGCAGATAGTTTTGGAAGAAGGCGCGAGCGTTGTCTGGATTGGAGAAGGTGGCTTTTAGGAGTTTGTCGTTCGGCTGATGAATGGGTTCCTCTGGCATGGGCTCTACAAGAGAGTCGCAAGCGGAGGTGCGTATTGCCGTCAGAGTGCTGCCGATAGGCGGGCGCTTGTGTGCGCGTCTGGGTGCGAATGGGATGTTTATGTTTCTAGGCCAGCGGGCATGTTCCTGCGGGAGATTAGCAATCCAATGAAACAAAAATGGCTTATTAGCAATTGATTCGATTGGTGTCGAAATTACTGTGTTCTGATGTCTCAATGGTCAATCACCCTCCACGGCCCCTCTGGAATAATCAGCATGGTCGATACTGGAGAGTCGCAGTTTGTCATCGGTACTGAGACCGCTTCGGATGTGTTCACTGTAGTTGGAGAGGGCGTGACCCTGCGACACGCATGGGTGTGGATTGGCGAGGCGGGTTTGCAGGTGGAGGATCTCGGCGGAGGGACGCTCGTTAACGGATACTCAATCACCGAGCGCGTGCAGGTAGAGTACCCGGCGAGTGTGCAGGTTGGTGAACTTACGCTGGTATTTGAGTTGAAGGCCGTGCCGCCGGCGGCTGTGTCCGCTACGCCCAGCTCGATGGACATCACTATGCCTCAGCGCGCGCTGACCAAGAGCAAGGCCAGCATGGAGGCGACTATCCCGCAGAGGACGCAAACGCGAGGCGGTGCGCAAACTGCAGTCATCGGGAGTCAATCCGCTTCTTCAGATTCTGCACCACTGCGGGGTGAGTATAAACTGGTCCGCGAGATCGCCCGGGGCGGGATGGGGCAGATTTATTTCGGGGAAGATCCGCAGCTCAAACGCAACGTGGCGGTAAAGGTGAGCAGCGTGAGCGAGGACGGCGAAGACCTGCGGTTTTCGAAGGAAGCGGAGGTGCTCGCCCAGCTCGCGCATCCGAACATTGTTCCGATCTACAACATCGGCGTGGATGGGCAAAGCAGGCCATTCTACAGCATGAAGCTGATCAAAGGACGCACGCTTCAAGCCGTTTTGAATCTGATTCGTGATGGCGATTCTGCGGCCATCAAAGATTACCCGCGTGCGGCCTTGCTCACGATCTTTCGAAAAGTTTGCGATGCGATGATGTTCGCGCACAGCAAGGGAATCCTGCACCGGGACTTGAAGCCGGAAAACATCATGGTGGGTGAATACGGCGAGGTACTGGTCATGGACTGGGGGCTGGCGAAAGTTCTGGGCGAGAGCGAAGAAAACGCTTCTGCCGTCAGCCGGGTGAATGACACCGGCGACTATGGCATGACTATGGAAGGCGAAGTCATGGGGACGCCCCAGTACATGTCACCCGAACAGGCAAATGGAATGGTGGCCGAGCTAGATCAGCGAAGCGACATTTACAGCTTGGGTGGGATTCTCTACGCGATCCTCACGCTGCGGCCTCCGATTGATGGGATGACGCTGAACGAGGTGCTCACCAAGGTGAAGAACGGGAGCATCAGCTCGATGGTTACCCGGCGCGCCGGCAAGGGTGGCTTGGAGTTGAATGCTCCCTCCGCGATGGGGGGTGAGGTGCCGGAGGCGTTGCAGGCGGTGACACTGAAGGCGATGGCCACTGACAGAAACAGGCGCTACGCGACCGTGGAGTTGTTCGCCGGGGACATTGAGCGGTATCAAAGCGGCTTCGCCACGCAAGCGGAGGATGCCGGTTCTTGGAAGCGAATGAAGCTTTGGGTGGGGCGCAACAAGGTGTTGGCGGGATCCGCCGCTGCGATGCTCGTGGTGGTGAGCGGATTTACGGCGCGGGTTGTGCAAAAAGGGCGCGAGGCGAGCGAGGCGTTGCAGAGTTTGCGCGAGACGGCGCCTACATTTGCAGTCCGTGCGCAGGATGCATTGCGGGATGGACAGTTTGAGGAGGCTCTGAAGGCGGCAACATTTGCGGTTAAGTTGGAAAATCTGAACGGCGAATACCACACGCTTCGAGGAAACGTCTTGCAGGTGCTTTTACGTTGGTCTGAGGCGTTGGAGGAGTATCAAACCTCGGTGCGCTTGGGGGCGAGTGACAAGGCGCAAGAAAATCTAACTTTGACAGAGGAGTTGATCGCCCGCGCAAAGAAGGACGGGGAAGCGAAGGCAAAGCTGGCCTTGTTCGAGGCGCTGAATGCTCAGGGGCGGCAGTATGAAGCGATGGAGTTCGGGAAGGGATTGGGCGACTTTTGGAAGGAGCGGAAAAAGGATCTGAGCGCTTTGCCCGAGTTGGTAAAGCGATTGGAAGCGAAGCTGCTGCCGGTGCCTGGAACTGCGGTTGTGATGAGCAAGACGGAGGTGACGGTTGGGGAGTGGAAGCTGTACCTCAAGGCGGAAGGGCTGCCGGGGTGGCAGCAGCCGGTGAAGGACTGGAAGCAGGATGACGAGCATCCCGTGGTGATGATTAACTGGAACAAGGCGAAGCAGTTTTGCGAGTGGCTGAGTGCCAAGACTGGGAAGGAGTGGCGATTGCCTACCGACGCGGAGTGGGATGCTGCTGCTGGAACGTCCAGGTATCCGTGGGGGGATGATTTTCCGCCGAAGTGGGAGGATGGGAATTACGCGGTCTCGGTGGACGGGAAAGATGATCCCCAGAAAGTAGGAGTGGATGGAATCAAGGGAACGGCGCCAGTTGGCTCGTTTAAGCCAAATGTATTAGGTTTTTACGACCTCGGAGGAAATGTCGATGAGTGGACGGGTAATGTGGGTAGTGGGGCGAAATCCGATACACGCAATCGCCGTGGAGCTAGTTGGAATTGGGGTGACGCATCGTTCC
>JBILUQ010000036.1:0-20745 GCA_044370935.1 Chthoniobacteraceae bacterium | reverse complement strand
GCGAGTATTTTTTGTGGATTTTACGAAGCGCAGCTGGGGCTACGCGGTCCCAGGGGGGGCTGGACTACAAAGTTGCTCCTGCCACAGAGGCACACGGACGCAGGCGCGGGACATTCAAACCCCCGAAACAGGTAGGTCCCCAACGAGTCCGATCTATTCCCGCTGTAAAAATTATGGGCGGCCTGAACCTCGACGCAATCATGCGTCAGGGCAGTGTAGCCTCACGCAAAATTGACGAGTCGAAAAAGGCGCCACCTTCTTGGTAGGCAAGCTGGACGAAGCTTTGGGCGAGCGCATCCAGGGCGGAAAGTAATTGAAACGACACGCGGTAAACCGACACGCCGCCCTCAAGTCAGCGCCGCCAGTAACCGCCGCTCGAGGCCCGCCGTCGCCTAAAGCTTCTTGTCGCTGCGCGCGCTTCGGAGGTGGATGGTTTTGTGCTCCAGATCGTGCACCGCTCTGATGTAGCGCACCGTGCGGCTGCGCGCGCGCATGAGCACCGAGGTCGTCACCGCTTTTTTACCGGTGACTTTCACACCCGGCAGCAACGGACTGTCGCTAATTCCAGTGGCGCAAAAAATCGCGCTTTCGCCGGACACCAAGTCGTCCACGCCAAACACGCGCTGCAACTCTTCCGCTGAGACCTCATTCAGAATCTGCGCCTTTTCCGCATCGTCCTTGGGCCACATCTGCAAGAGCATCCCGCCTCCAAGCGCCTTCAACGCCGCGGCCGTAAGGATGCCCTCCGGCGACCCGCCAATCCCAAAATAAATGTCCACCCCGGAATCCGGCATCGAGGGCGAGACCGCTGCCGTGATGTCACCGTCGGAAATCAGCCGCAGTGCGGAGCCTGCGCGCCGGATCTCGCGGATGAGATTCTCGTGGCGCGGACGGTTCATGGTCATCACGACCAGTTCCGGCACGCGTTTGCCGAGCGCGTCTGCGACCAGGGCCAAGGTTTTTTCCAAGGGCGCCTCCAGGCTGAGCGGCTCCATCCCCTTTTCGATGGCACGAACCACGTCGGGGCCGAACGCCAGTTTTTTCGAATAGAACGCGGGCAGATTCATCATCGCCCGCCCGTTGCCGGAATGCGTCTGGCTGGCCGCAATAACGGAGATGGAATTCGGGAGGCCGCTTGCGATGTTGGAAGTCCCGTCGATTGGATCCAGCGCGATGTCGAAGCTCGGGGAACCGGGCTTCCATGTGCCGAGGTGCTCCCCAAGAAAGATACCCGGGGCGTTGTCCTTGATCCCCTCGCCGATGACGACTTCACCGCAAAGATCGACTAGGTCGAACACCCCGTAGATCGCATCGCAAGCGGCAGCGTCAGCAAACTCTTTCTCCCCGCGCCCCAACCACGAGAGGGAGTTGAGAGCGGCATTTTCGGTGGCGCGCACGAATTCGAATTCGATGGTGCGCTCTGCATCACTTTGCGAGAGGGAGACTGTGTGTAACATAAAAACAAGAAACGATTCCTTATGCACTGAGCCGAGTCGGAAGCCAAATAAATCCTGACGCTTCCGCCGAAAAAGCGCGCGTGCGCTGGCGTTGAAGACTCGCCCCAGTTTCCTAGTAATCTCCAAACGCACTCACCTCGGATGCACCCGTGCGCGAGATCCCCAAGAATTTCGCGCCACGCCAGCACTTGCCTTGGCACTTGCTATCGCGTCAAGCGCCCGCAGCAACGCGGTATTTTACTAGGAAGTTCTCGCCTGCAGTGGGCCGGAGGTCTCGCGCCTGACAAACGTCGTAGAAAATAGCGCCTGCTCCATGTGCGGCTTGGGCTGCGCCCCTTCGATCCGCTCGAACATCAGGCACCACGCGCGCCGCGCCATGTCCTGGAGCGGCTGCGCAATCGTCGAAAGGCTCACGGGCAGATACCGGCCGATTGGCGTATCATCGACACCCACTACGGAAAGATCTGCGGGCACCCGCAACCCCAGCTCCGAGGCGGCACGCAGCACGCCCATCGCCCCGAGGTCATTCAAGGCCACGATCGCCGTGGGCCGGCGCGGCGCGGTGAGAAGCTTCCGTGCGATTGCGTGCGCATCGCTGATCTCGGGTCCGCACCGAACGATTTCGTAGCTGCCGGGGCTCAGATGCCGGTCGGCGAGAAGTTCCTTGAAAAAATGCGCCCTCTGCCCGTCGGCCTGACCGTCCGCGAGCGCGCACACAAACGCGTACTGTCGGTGGCCCGAGGTGTACAAGTGGTCGATCGCGTCCCTCAGTCCGCTTCGAAAATCCGCGAGGACCGAGTCCACAGGAGGCACATCCGAAGCCACAGTGCCCACGACCACGAACGGCATGCCCGCCGCAAACTGGCGGCTCAGGAACTTCCTGTGAACTTCGTGGTCGCTCAGGAACGCCACCACCCCGTCCACCTGCCGGTCCAGAATGTCGTCCAGACACGCCAGTTCGCGTTGCAGATCGTTGCGCCAGGTTTCAATCACCAGATCGTAGCCCTGCCGCTCCGCCTCGAGGGTCAGGTAGTGCGCAAACGAAGTGTAGAATGGATTGTTGATGTCCGCCACGAGCAGTCCGACCGTGTGGAAACGCCCGATCCTGAGCCCCAACGCCGCGCGGTTCGGACGGTAGCCGAGCTCGGCGGCGGCCTTGAAAACCCGCTCCTCGGTTTCCTTCGACGCCCACGAGTTAGGCCGCCTGTTTAGGATCGTGGAGGCCGTGTTGATGGCAACCCCCGCGGCGGCAGCGACGTCCTTCAACCGCACCTTGCCCCCGCGCAACCCATGCACATGCGCCGTGTGAGCGCCGCCCTTGAATCCTTCCGCCATCGTATTTTTCATAAGAATATTCTTACCCTCCATCATCCCTCCAGAAAAGAAAACTCCTTAAATCAGTTTCCCCGCGAGGGATGCCTCAAGCCGAGCCGCGCCACCGCTGCACATCTCCCTTCGCGCCCTGAACGCCCGCCGGCCCCGCCACCCCCTGAAAAAAAACCCGTATGCAGGCGCGTACGAGCGTCCCCAAAAATAATCCTCTTTGAGCGCGGCCCCTTTTGCGTTCAGTCTACGGGTCGCGTGGTTTTTGAAACTCGGCTCGCTCCCATGGGCGGGTCCGCTGCGCACCTGCAGGCCACACCCATCCACAAACTCCACTTTTTCAAATGCTCTCAGCCGGTATCGTAGGCCTTCCCAACGTTGGTAAATCCACGCTCTTCAACGCAGTCACCAGGACGCGCAAAGCCCAGGCTGCAAACTATCCGTTTTGCACGATCGACCCCAACCTCGGGATCGTCACCGTGCCGGACCCGCGATTGGAAGTGCTCTCGAAGATTTCACACTCCAAAAAGCTGGTGCCGACGGCCATCGAATTCGTCGACATCGCCGGACTTGTGAAGGGAGCGAGCGCGGGTGAGGGCCTTGGCAATCAGTTCCTGAGCCACATCCGCGAAGTGAACGCAATCGTGCAGGTTGTGAGATGCTTTGAAGACGACGACGTGCATCACGTGAGCGGCTCGGTCGACCCAGTGCGCGACATTGAAGTGATCAACACGGAGCTGATCCTTTCCGACATCGGCACGCTCACCAAGAGGGCTGAGCGGCTGCAGAAATCGGTGCGCATGGGCGACAAGGCCGCCAAAGCGGAAGCAGCTGTCATCGAAAAGCTTCTACCTCACCTCAACGACGGCAAGCCCGCCCTCACCGCGGCACTCTCCGACGAAGAAGGCCGCCTCGCCAAGGAGTTCTTCCTTCTCACCAGCAAGCCCACGATCTTTGCGTGCAACGTGGCGGAGAGCGACCTCGCCGCTGTCACGAACATGATCGAGACAGGGGCGGCAAACGACTCGATTCCCGCAGCAGTTCACGTGAAAGCGGTGCAGCAATACGCGGCGTCGAATTTCGCGACGAGCGCGGTAGTGATCAGCGCGCAGATCGAAAGCGAGCTCGTGGACCTGCCGGAGGCCGATGCGGCCGAATACCTCGAAGGACTCGGGGTCAAGAGCAGCGGGGTGGGCACTTTGATTCGGGCCGTGTACCACCTGCTCGGCTTGAGGACCTACCTGACGACCGGCGAACAGGAAACCCGGGCATGGACGATCCGGGCCGGAGACAAAGCGCCTGCGGCGGCGGGCGTGATCCACTCGGATTTCGAACGGGGTTTCATCGCCGCGGAAGTGACGGCTTTCAATGATCTGGTCTCGCTGGGTTCGTTTGCAAAGGCACGCGAAGCCGGCAAGCTGCGGATCGAGGGCAAAGAGTACGTTGTGCAGGACGGGGACGTTGTGGAGTTCAGGTTCAACGTGTAAAGCCCGGAGACGGCCCCGCGCAGCACCCTCTTTAGCGTGGAGAGGAGAGCGAACCGCATTCTTACAGTTTGCGCTTCGCCGATGCCCGGCTAAGACTTCAGGGAGAATGCGCACTAGCAGCCTACCTCCCCTACTACTCGTCCTAGCCGCCTGCCTTTTCACACAAACAGTCGACGTTCAGGCCGCAGCTCCCGGCCAGATCAAGAAAAGCCTTGCGAGGATCAGCAACACTTCGCAGGAGCCCAATTACCGCCAGCCATGGCTGGCGGGAGTCACCGGCGGGGGATCCGGCACGGGCTGGGTGGTCTCTTCCAACCGGATCATGACCAACGCGCACGTCGTTTCAAACGCGCGCTTCCTCACCCTCGAAAAGGAGAACGACCCGAAGAAATACATCGCCCTCGTCGAGCACATCGCACACGACTGCGATCTGGCAGTGCTGAAAGTGGAGGACCCCTCTTTTTTCACAGGCACAGTGCCGTTGGAGATTGGCGACATCCCCGAAATCGAAACCGAGGTTTCCGTTTACGGTTACCCAATCGGAGGAGAGCGTCTTTCGGTGACGCGCGGCGTGGTATCACGCATTGATTTTCGCAGCTACGTGCACTCTGCGATTGATTCGCATTTGACCATCCAGATCGACGCGGCGATCAACCCCGGCAACAGCGGCGGACCGGTTCTTCAAAATGGAAAAGTGGTTGGCGTAGCCTTTCAAGGCTTCAGCGGGGACGTCGCGCAGAATGTCGGCTACATGATCCCCACGCCCGTCATCAAGCGTTTCTTAACCGACATCGCAGACGGCCAGTATGACCGGTACATGGATCTTTCGATTGGAGTGGTCAACACACTCAACCCTGCGCTCAGAAAAGGTCTGGGACTCAAGGAGGACGACCTTGGAGTGATGGTTGCCAGCGTCGCGTCAGCAGGCGTGTGCCATGGATATCTCAAGCCCCGCGACGTAATTCTCTCGATTGATTCACTGCCGGTGGCCAGCGACGGCACGGTGGAACTCAACGGCGACCGGGTGCAGATGGCAGAAGTCGCCGAACGAAAATTCCGCGGTGAAAACATCAAGTTCAGCCTCATTCGAGATGGCAAACCGATGGACATCACTGTGCCCTTTTCTTCGAGCTGGCCGTACACCATGCAGTCCAATCAGTTTGATGTTCAGCCGACTTACATCCTCGTTGGCGGACTTCTTTTCCAGCCCTTGTCGCGCAATCTGATCAGTTCGGTGCAATTTCAAAACCTTCGGATCCACTATTACTTTGAAGCATTCACCCCGAGGGAAATTTACAAAAACCATCCCGAGGTAATCGTGCTCACAGGCATTCTTGCCGACCCGATCAATACGTATCTCGGCGACTTCAAGGAAGCCATCGTGGAGGAAATCAACGGAGTGAAAATCTCCACTCTGCGCGACATGTCGGAGCAACTCGCAAAGCCGTCTGAGTTTTACGAGATCCGTTTCGTGGGGAACGGCAGGCCGCTGGTTCTCGAGAAGTCAGCCATCGAGGCGGCGCGGGAAAGAATCAAAACCCGATACGGAGTTGAGCAGGAGCAAAACTTAAACTGATCCGGCAAACATTTCACTCCTGCCTGTCCCTCTGAATTTGACTCGCCATTTGCCCCGCCTCTCGCCCCGCCATTTCCACCCCTATTTTTGGAGCCACCCCATGAGCTTACTAAAACAAAGCGTCGTTTTCGGTTCACTGCTTTTCTCCGCCTCCGCATCCCTCCTGGCAAGGGATGCCGTGACAAATCCGCCGGACGCCCGGAAGGATTCCACGATGGCCGCAAAGGCGGCCTCGAAATCCCCGGCGGCATCCGAAAATCCGGCGCCAAATCCCGCTGCGCCCGCAGCTGGCGCGCCGAATCTTTCTCAAAAGGAAACGTCCCTCAGGCTGATGGAAAGCATGGCGAGGACGCTTGTGACGCAAAACATTGTGCGTCTCAACATCACGGCCCAGGCGTTCGACTTTGCAAGACCGTGGTCCAAGCGAGCGCCCATGGCTCGAAAAGCGCTGGGGACCGTGCTTCCCGGCAACCTGCTTCTTTGCACCGCTGAGGCGATAGCGAACTCAACCTACATCGAACTGGAAAGCCCAGATGGCGAGAACAAGGAGCCCGCAACCGTTGTGTGCGTGGACTACGAAGCCAACCTCGCCCTTCTGAAGCCCGACTCAGCGGAGTTTCTTCGCGGCAAGACGGGGTTCGGGCTCACTGCGGCCCGCGTGGGAGATGCGCTCACGGCTTGCCAATTCGAGAGCAATGGAAACCTCCTCCTGTCTCGCGGTCAGATGACTACGGCGGAGGTTATGCGCTACCCCATTGATGAGTCAGCGTTCCTAGTCTGCAGAGCCAGCTGCCCGCTGCAGATGAAGGACGCAACCCTCGCCATTCCGGTGCTCAAAGACGCCAAACTCGTAGGCTTGACGCTCCGTTACGACGCTCAATCAAGTTTGCTCGAGATCATTCCTTCGGTCGTCATTGAGCATTTCCTCAAGGACGCGAAGGATGGAAAATACGACGGATTTCCGCGTATGGGCTGCAGCTTTGCTCCGACCCGTGACCCGCAGCTGCGCCGGTACCTTAAGCTTTCTGGAAACAACAGCGGGGTGTTGATCACCCAGGTTGCAAACGGCGGTCCAGCGGAGGCCGCGGGCATCCAGAAGGGTGACGTGATTTTGGAAATCGCAGGGCAGGCGATCGATTCCGACGGCAACTATCGTGATGCAGACTTCGGACGCATTTCGCTGGGGCATCTTGTGAGCACGCGGCACATGCAGGGCGACGCGCTACCTGTTCGGATTTTGCGCGATGGCAAGGAAGTTGAGACTTCCGTGAAGGTGATACGAAAGCCCGTCGAAGAGTATTTGAGCGAACCCTACATCATCGACCGCGGCCCCCGGTACTACGTGCTTGGGGGATTGGTCCTGCAAGAATTGAGCCGCCAGTACCTCAAGGAGTTCGGAAACGACTGGACTCGCAAGGCGCCGCTGGAGCTTTTGCATTTTGACAGAATCCAGTCAGAGCTCGAGGACAGCGGCAAAAAGAAACTTGTAATGATCAGCCGAGTGCTGCCGTCAAATGTGACGATCGGATACGAGGACATCCGCCACGTACTCGTGAACATGATCAACGATGTTCCGATCAAAAGCCTCTCGGATGTCCCGGAGGCGCTCAAAGCCACCAAGGACGGGCTGATCAGAATAGAGCTCGCAAGCGATCCGAGCCTGATTTTCCTCGATGCCAATGCGGTCAAACAAATTACACCAGTAATGCGGCGCAGTTACGGCATCACCTCCATGAGTCGTCTCGAATAACGCCCTCGTGAAGTCGCGGAATCGGCTATGGCCCAGAGCGCATCTGATCGGTTTCGGGTGTGTTCTAAACATTCTCCCACGCCCAAGAGTTTCTAGTTGAGCGTCCAAGAGCTTCACTCCAACCTGTTCAACAGCCGTAACGCGAGTTGCACGGCATCACAGATCGACACCTTCCATGGGAATTTTCAACAGGCCCTCTTTTTACTCAGACAAGAAGCGCGAGCTGCCCTCCGGCCTCTGGCAAAAATGCCCGGCGTGTTCTGAGCTGATTCACAATCTGGAGCTGCAGCAAAATTTTCGGGTGTGTCCCCGCTGCGACCACCACTTCGTACAGGGAGCGGAGGAGCGGCTGGAGATGCTTCTGGATCCGGACAGCTTCGAAGAACATGACCCCAACATGATCTCTGTGGACACTCTCAAGTTCACTGGACAGGCGAGCTACACCGAGAGACTCAAAACTTACCAGAAGAAGACGGGACTCAAGGACGCTGTGCTCACGGGATTCGGGAAGATCGAAGACATGCCTCTTGGGATTGCTGTGATGGACTTCAACTTCATCGCGGCAACCATGGGTTCTGTTGTCGGAGAAAAACTCACACGCATCATTGAAAAGTGCACCGCTGCAAAACTTCCTGTGGTCATTGTATCTGCCTCCGGGGGCGCACGCATGTATGAGGGGGCAATTTCACTCATGCAGATGGCCAAGACTTGCGGCGCACTCGCGCGCCACGCGGCAGCGAAGCTGCCATATATCTCCGTGATGACTCACCCGACCACGGGCGGGGTCAGTGCCAGCTTCGCGACCATCGGCGACGTGAACCTCGCGGAACCCAAGGCGATGATCGGGTTCGCAGGCCCGCGAGTCATTCGCGAAACAACGCATCAAGATCTTCCCTCGGGATTTCAGACAGCCGAATTTCTGCGCGACCACGGACTCATCGACCGGATAGTGCACCGAAAGGAAATGCGCAGCACCCTCTTTACCCTTCTAGCACACCTCACCTCGAAGCGGTGAATTCGTTTGAAGGCGCTTTAGACTGGCTTTACAGCACTCAGCAATTCGGCATCAAGCCGGGTCTGGAGCTGATGCTTCGGCTCGCGGGTGCGCTTGGATTGCAGGCTGAGTCCGATCCGTCGCGCAACGCGGCTTCGAATCAAGCCGCCCCAGCCTACATTCACGTTGCCGGAACAAACGGCAAAGGATCAACCTGCGCTTTCATCGCGGCGATTTGCAAGCAGGCGGGGTTGCGCACGGGGCTTTACACGTCACCTCACCTGATTTGTTTTCGGGAGAGAATCCAGATCAACGGCCTCCAAATTCCAGAAAGCGACGTGCTGGATGGGTTGCGCACAATCCAGACAATGATACAGGACTGGCAGCCTCACCCGACGTTTTTTGAAATCACCACCGCGCTTGCGATGCGCTGGTTCCAGCAAAAGCACGCCGAGGTCGTAGTTGTCGAAACTGGAATGGGAGGACGCTTGGATGCCACAAACATAGTGAATCCACTCGTAAGCGTGATCACGCCGATCGCATTCGATCATGAGCAGTACCTGGGTAGCACCCTTGATAAAATCGCCTTTGAAAAAGCGGGCATCATCAAGCGTTGTGCTCCGGTGGTCAGCGCCCCTCAAGATCCCATTGCAGCAGATGTGCTCAACACTCGGGCATCGGAATTAGGCACGCCGATTTCATACACAAATTCGCCTTATGACGGGCCGCTCGAGCTCAGAGGAGTCGTTCAAAACTGGAACGCGGCCCTGGCGATTAAAGCGATCAAATCCTCGGGCCTTTCCATCGACGACGCGACCATTCGGGAGGGTTTATCAAAGGCAGAATGGCCCGGACGCTTTCAAATCATCTCGGAAAACCTAGTTCTGGACGGCGCGCACAATCCGAACGCGGCTTGTGTTCTGGCCGAGAACTGGCGGTCCGCCTTTGGCGAGGGGAAGGCGTGCCTGATCTTTGGATGCATGGCTGACAAAGACATCGAGGGCGTTCTGGAAAATCTGAGACCAATCACGGCATCAATCCAGCTCAGCCCAATTCAAAGCCCGCGTGCCGTCTCCGTGTCGCACCTTCAAAAGCTGTGCCACAAACTAATGCCGGGCGTCTTGGTGCAACCCCACGATTCGCTCAAGGCCGCACTAGGCGCGCAGATGGAGCACAGACGCCTTGTTACGGGCTCACTCTTCCTGGTCGGAGAGGCGCTTGGCATCATCCAAGGCAGTTCGAGGGAAGCCAGCCTCCAATAACAACCCGCCCGGAGCCGGCCAATGGCACACGCCATTGGCAGCGACACTGCGCGGAAGGCGATCCACCGCAGAGATGCCTTGGAATTCGTCGTGCTTCTGACAGGGTGGAGGGCTCACACCACCTCAACTATCGGAGTATGCTTCAGTACTTAGCCGACCCTCAAATCTGGATCAGTCTTTTCACCCTCACGATTCTCGAAATCGTTCTCGGGATCGACAACATCATCTTCATTTCGATTCTGGCCGGCAAACTACCAGCAAACGAACAGGGAAAGGCCCGCTCCATCGGACTGACCCTTGCACTGTTCACCCGGATCGCGCTGCTCTGTTCGATTTTCTGGCTGATCCAGCTCACCAAACCATTCTTCACTGCATTCAATCACAGTTTTTCCGGGAAAGATCTCGTGCTGCTGGCGGGCGGACTTTTCCTGTTGTGGAAAAGCGTGAATGAAATCCACGGAACACTGGAAGGCGAGGAGCACCAGGCCAGTGCGAGCGTGCCATCGAGGCTGTCGGCGGTGGTATTTCAAATCATACTCATCGATATTGTATTCTCGCTGGACTCAGTGATCACGGCTGTGGGCTTGGCACAGCAAGTCGGCGTGATGATTGCCGCCGTTGTCCTTGCGATGATAGTGATGCTTTGGGCTGCGAAATCGATTGGCGATTTCGTGAACCGCCACCCATCGATCAAAATGCTAGCACTTGCCTTTCTTCTCATGGTTGGGCTCATGCTGGTCGCGGAGGCAATGGGCCAGCACATTCCGAAAGGCTACATCTACTTCGCCATGGCGTTCTCGTTTCTCGTTGAGATGCTCAATATCCGCCTTCGGGTTCGTCCAGGAACAAAGCCCGTGGAGCTTCACCAGAAGTACTGACGCACCAGTTACGCAGCCGCACTGCTGGCTGAATGGTGACACACAACGTCACCGCAATGCTGACACTCAACGTCACCCGATCATTCGCGGGAAAGATCGCAAATCATCTCAAACTCCAGTTTCTCAATCGGAATAACCGACAGCCGCGACTGCCGGATTAGGGCGATTTCCTTCAGCTTCGGATGCGCCTTCAGCGTCTCGAGCTTCACGGTCGAGCGCAGCGCTTCAAGCGGCGCAAGATCGACGCACACCCAGTTGCCCTCCGTTGCAGTGGGATCTGGATAGGCGGTTCGCATCACCCGAGCAACCCCGACAATTTCCTTACCGACAACACTGTGATAGTACAGCGCCTTGTCCCCAACCTGCATCGCGGAAAGATTGTTCCTTGCCTGAAAATTACGCACTCCAGTCCACGCCGTGCGGCCGTCCTTCAGAAACTGCTCCCATGCGTAGGCCGTGGGCTCCTGTTTAACGATCCAGTACTGGGTTTTAGTGCTCATTCCAATAGCCTTCGCCGCGAAGGCCCCATCAACTCAAGATAAAATTACACGCCACTCAGCACCGCCTGCTCCCCACCCAAAGCCAGTGCGACTTCGAATTCAGTGCGCAATTGCAACAACTCGATAGCTCCGTCCGAATGCTCAACTAGCGCGGACAAGCTTTCCACCCAGTCACCCGAGTTGTAGTAGGTCAGATCGCGAATATTCCGGATGCAGGGTGTGTGGATGTGGCCGCAAACGACGCCATCGATGCGCTCCTCAAGTTTCGCAAGCCGGACCACTGCATCCTCAAAGGCCCCGATGTAATTCACGGCATTTTTCACCGAGCGTTTTGCTGCTGCACTGAGCGACCAAAATCCAAGGCCCATCAAGCGCCTGACCCAATTCAGCGGCGCGTTCAGGCGCAGCAAAATGGTGTACCCAATGTCCCCCAGATGAGCGAGCCACTTACTGTTTTGAACAACCGCGTCCAGCTCGTGCCCGTGAATAACAAGCAGCCGGCGGCCATCCGCAGTCTCATGGATGGCCCGCGCCTGAACTGAGACCGCGCCATAGTCCCCGAGAAACGCGCTCAAAAACTCATCATGATTTCCAGGTATGTAAATCACCTGCGTCCCCTTGCGCCCAGCCCTCAGCACTTTTTGGATCACGTCGTTGTGCTGCTGCGGCCAGTAGATGCCGCGCTTGAGCGACCAGACGTCGACAAAATCACCCACGATATAAAGCGTTTCACATTCGGACACTCGGAGGAACTCGAGCAGCTGAGCTGCTTGACTACCTCTTGTTCCAAGATGAACATCAGAAATCCAAACCGTTCTGTATCTTCGGATCACACCAGGACCTTCAAGCCTTGAAGATCCCGTTAAAAGGGAAAAGAAAGGCGACACCATAATTTCACCACGCCGTCACTCATACACAACATTCGGAGCCACTCTTTTTTCCAGCCTCGCCGGAATGAAAGCCGCCGGAACCAATTTTTGTACACGCCTCATTTTCAGAAGTGGGTCATTCCGGTCCCACGCTTTAAATCGGCGCATCGCCGCGATTTAATTCTTCCACACCTTTACACCACCCCACCCGTGCGCCAAAGCGGGTTCTCTGACCGACCATGCTAATCAAACCTGACAAACAGATGCCTATCTGGGCCGACAACGGTTTTGCGCTCGGGCCTTTATTCGCGGCTTACTGCGGGCTTCCTTTGACTGCAGCGACCCCAGTTGAAGGAGGATGGGATTTCGAGACTCGCGACTTGAAACCGCTTTTCAGCCCACTCGATTCACAGTCCTTGTGGGTTGGCTGCCCAGAGCGTGCTCAAGGGTACAATCGCCGAGGGGAAGCTCCTCTGTGCCTCGGCATGCCAGCGCTTTATCTGGCAGCACAAAAGGCGGAGCGCTTACCCGGTTCAACCCTGCTGATGTTGGATTGCATCGAACAGCAGATTGACGACGCACCTCTCTTTCTTAAGTCGTACGGCATTGAACGTGGAAGACAACGTACGGTGATCGCTGTACCGGAACCGCTTTCTGAATCAACGCAAAGGTCGGCAACGACTCTTTGGAGACATGGGATTCCGGTGATTTCATACAACGCTTCCCATCTCTCGAGCAGGGGCCTCCATGACTTGGACACCTTGTTTCATCGATTTGAGACCGTCGCAGCCGACCATTGCGGCAGGTGGTTGCCGCATGCCGCATTGCGCGGATGCCGCATCGCTCTGAAGGCAAACCCTGCCGAAGGTGAATATCTATCCGAAATCAAAATGCCGCGTCGTAGAAACGGCGCATGGAAAAGCATATCACTCGGCGCCCACCTGCTTGGCGAAACCTTCAAAATCAATCCGGCCACTCTTCTTAACGCCTTTGGATGGCAGCAACCCAACTCGGAACACACGGCATTTAGTCTCGCGGATATCTTTGGGGACCCAGAGCTGCGCGCCGCGGAACGAGCGGCGAGGCTTTTTTTCAAAACCTTGACCTCCGATGCGAGAGCAGACCTCGAAGCGCATGCCAGCGCGGAGCCGCTAGTCGCGCATCTGCTGGCAGCGTTAGACCAGCAAGCGCAACAACCGAAAAACGCGCGCACGGCACCATCCATGGCGCCTGAAGTACTTAGCTCACTCCGCGAGTTCTACCCATGCCTACAGGAGACTCCCGGAAAAGTGCTGCTGATCTCGGCATCGGCAAAGCCTGAGAAAGATCGCGAAAGCTTGATGATTTACCGGTCGTTTAAACCAATGTTTAGAGCCGATTCAAGGCATCTGGTAAGTCTCGACATCACCTACGGCAACACCCTGGGCCTCTCCGAACTCTACAACAGGAAGATCGAGGAATACCTCCACAGCGAATTTACCTTCCTGGTTTTCTGCCACGACGATGTTTATGTGGACGACCACAATCTCGCCAACAAGTTGCATTTGGCGCGCATCCAGTTTGGGTTTGATATCATCGGGCTCGCAGGCGGGTCCTCCCCAAAGATCGCATCGCCGACGTTGTGGCACCTGATGTGTGACAAAAAAACACATCGCGGAGCCGTGTCTCACCCAACTTTTGATCGCTCCTCACTCTCCGTAACCACGTACGGAAAAAATCCGGCGCAAGTCGATATTGTCGACGGGCTTTTTATGGCTGTGAATGTATCCGCGATCAAAGCCACCAACTGGCGCTTTAATCCGAACTACCGGTTCCACCACTACGACCTCGCGTCATGCTTGGAAGCCAAGCGTGTCGGAATGACAGCGGGCGTGTACCCAATCCATGTCGTGCATTCATCCCCCGGGTTAGGAAGTTACGAGGACCCCGAATGGAAGCGAAGTGATGCCATATTTTTACAGGAGTTCGGCAACTGCGCATCGGGATAACTCCGGCACCTGCAAAAACCGGCATATGAGCGATACCCCCCTCTTCATCCCAATGAGAATCTCCACCCTTCTAACATTCCTCTTTGTCGCAACAGCAACTTTCCTTCATGCGGAGCCACTGGAAGGAGGCACCGCGAAGGTCGAGATTACCGATCGCAATGCTGGGCGCGTGAACGATCCATCCTTTGCAAAAGTACTAGCACTTCGGAAAGGAAGCACGACGATGCTTCTAATTACATTGGATGCCGTCGCCATTGGTGAGATAGGGCGGATTCCAAACTCGTTCCTTTCGAGCCTGAGGCATCGCATCGAAAGCGAATTTCAGGTTTCACCCAAACACGTCATTGTTACCGCGAGTCATTGCCATGCGACTGTTCAGAGCGACCTGCTAACGCCAGTGTTGGAGGCGGTTCGGACGGCAATTGGTCAGTTAAGCTTCGTTAAGGCGGGGATGGCGCTCACACAAGAAAACAGGATCAGCGAGAACCGGCGACTGAGGCTAAAAGACGGCACCGAAACAGACATGCGGCGCGCCTACGCGCTCCCAAGCGACAACGCAGTCCAGGGGATTGGCCTGATCGATGCGGACGTCGGGATTCTCAAGCTCGACCGCCTTGACGGCACCCCACTGGCGTTGGTCTACCATTTCGCATGTCACCCGATCATGAACCCGCCAAGCCGTGGCAGTTCGGCAGACTTTCCCGGCTTCGCCTCAAAGCTTATCGAGGATTCGCTCGGCACAGGGGTTATGGCATTCTTTGTTCAGGGCTGCGCGGGTGACATCAATCCAGTCCGGTACAAGGAGGCGAGCACTGTTCCCGACGCTGAACCGCTTGGAATGCTTCTTGGAAGCACAGTCCTGAGAGCCGCATCCGCGATCAAAACAGAGCCCGAGGTAGCTCTGGTAGTCGCCAATCGCGAGCTATCGGTACCCACAGCGTCGAACTATAAAAGCCGAATCGATCGGGTTGAGACTGAAATTACAGCGCTTTCCCACTCGCTCAAACCGACCAACATCAACTTCAAATCGTTTTTCTCGCTCTTTATGCAACACCGGATCTGGCCGGAGGCACCGTCCGCGCACATCCAAAGCTACCTGCACGATCAATCGCAGGGGCGGACGATGCTTCATCAGCAAGACGCGGACAACAAGGTCCTCATTGATCAGTATCTCCAGAACATCGAAAAAATGGAGAAGCTCACCCGCCTTAACACAAATCTTGCGCTGTTAAAAAAGCATCAAAAGCAAGTCGAAGCCATGAGTGCAGGCAGCTTTCCCACGGAGCTGAGCGGTATCCGGGTTGGCGATTTCAAACTTATCACTTTTCCGGGCGAACTGACGGTTGAAATTGGACTGGGCATCAAAAAGCGTTTCGGACCCGAACCGGTGTTTATCGCTGGATACACCAATGGATACGTGTACTACGCACCCACGGCGGCCCAGCTTGAAAACGCGGGTTACGCTCAGGAGGATTGTGACACACTGCTATCTCCAGACTGGCATTCATCATTTGAAGATGCCGCAATCAACCTACTAAAAAGCCTGTAAACCCGCGAGTATTTACCGTGCTGATGACACGGCGTGGCCTCCAATAGCTAGAGATCGTATCATCACTCAGTTTTTTGCGCTTCGTATCGGTTGCCTACGAATGCGCGCGATTTTTGATGCGGCAACCGCTGCTCCAATCAATGCCGTGATCAAACCGGCGACACCCAGTGCCAGCACCTCAAGCCAGAAAATATTCAGCAAGGTTGCCGGCCCATATCTCACAAAACCCGAGGTTGCGCAGCGAATGCTCACACTTTTGGTTTTTGGCGGCCGCGATATATCCCATCGCACTTCCTTGATCTTTTCCGCGCCATGCGGGTCTACAAATCGCACCTCTCCATGTGTAACTCCATGACGCTTTCCCATGAACGAGAAATCCTTTCTCTGAATAAATTCGCCTTCCACAACGACGCTGTGCGCCAGAAACCACAGCGCGAAAACTGCGTGCGCCGCAAGGGTGGCGCAGATGACGCATAGCGCCAGAACACCCTTAGACCGCTTATCCAACGGAAATTTCAACGGTTTCACACAAGCGGGGGCAGATGCGTTTGTTTCTACCGCAAATGGGCAAACTGTTATTTTTAAATGCGAGGCTGCAAGCTTTCCGCTCATCAGCGTTACCGCCTCGCGACGACTACTTCACATGCATCGTACCGCGCATCAACAAATGGTGCCCAGGGAACGTGCACACGAACGGGTATGCTCCGGGCTCTGAGGGAGCCACAAACCCAAGCAGCTGTTCCTTCCCGTGATCCACGAGCTTCGTGCTCACCAAAATCTCAGGGCTGTCCGGAATAAAGCTTTTTTCAAAGCCAGCAGCACCCAACTCTATAGCTTTTGTTCCCACCTCGTCCGCCTTGCCGGGCTTCACGATGACGAGATTGTGCGGCATGAAGTCAGGGTTGGCAAAAGTCAGCTTCACCTTTTTCCCCGCCGTCACAGTAAATTCCTTCACGTCGTAAAGCATTTTTTCCACGACTGTACTGATCCTCACATCAGTGTGATCCGCAGTGTCGGCAATCACGCCAGACTTCTGAACGGCCGTGGAATGCTCAGCCACTGGCGCAGACTGGGCGCCACTGCCGCTATTGAACCAAAGATGCTGGACCGTGAGCGCTGCAATTCTGGCGTGCGGTTCGGGTGATTTGAGAAGGTGCCCTAGGAGCTCGACGTTTTTGATGTTGTGCTGCTGGAACACCCAAAGCGCCTCGAGTAACGCATGAGCGTCCTCTTTCTTATCAGCACTGAATTGCTTGATCCACTCGCGCAATGCGGATTCGACCTCCTTAGAATTGTGCTCACTCAACTCCACATGCGTGCGGTGACGAACTCCGTCCACCGGATGTTTTAAATTTTCAAGCAGCGCGGCCACTGCTTCACCATCGATGGAAACCGGCTTCTGGAGCGGACTACCGGCAACCGTTACTCGATACACGCGGCCATGTTCATGATCCCGGTTTGGATCCCGGACATTGTGCTGCATGTGGCCGATGATCACGTTGTGCCAGTCCGCCATGTACATCGCACCGTCCGCACCAAAGATGATATCTGCTGGCCGAAAATTCTTGTCGCCACTCAGAAGAAAACCTCGCGCTGTTTGCGGAGTCTTTGTTCCATCGGCATTCACTTCTTCTACAGTCAAATTCTCACCGGCAGGTTCGCCCCACACATTTCCATTGTCAGAATTTCGCTGCAGCTGATACCGCTTGATTCCTCGGTAACCAATCACGTTAGCGATCAAAAAATCGTCCTGCATTGACTCTGGGAAATGTTGACTGGAGACAATCTCACTCGCTGTGACCGGACGCACCTCCTTCTTGAGAAGCTCCTGCATTTTAAAACCCTTTGCGTCGGGACGAACCTGATAGGCGCGGCCGCCTGTCCCGTCGGTGGCGTAGTGGTAGCCCCACCGGTCAAATGAAATTCCGTGCGGGTTCGGTGAATTTTTTGCGTGAAATGAGATGGCGTACGTGCGCGGATCGAAGCGGAACATTCCCGACTCACCCGTCGTCAAATTGGGTCCCCACGGGGATTCAAAGTTGTTTACGAGGAAGATGCCGCTCTGCCAGTAGATCGCGCCGTCCGGGCCCATGATCAGATTGTTGGCAGCGTGATGAGTATCTGCGGTGCCAAGTCCCTGAAGTACCACAATCCGCTCGTCGGCTATATCATCGCCGTTGGTATCTTTGAGGAACAAGAGGTCGGGGCCTTCGGTCACCAGCACACCGCCGTTCCAAAACTCAAACCCAAGCGGATTGTGGACCTTCGCGAACTCCACCAATCGATCAGCCTTTCCATCTCCGTCATCGTCGAGCAGCAGCACCAGCGCATCGTTTGTATCTTTTTTTGGCTCCCACTTTGGATACGTGGGCCAGACGGCTGCCCAAAGCCTGCCACGGGAGTCGACCTGCAACTGGACCGGATTCACCAGCTGGGGAAAATGTTTTTCATCCGCAAAAAGACCGATATTGAACCCATTTTCCACGGCCATCTCCGAGATCGCTTCCTCTCCTGAGTTGTAGTGCAGACGACCCTCCTTCATGGCATTCGAGCTCTTGCTGCCGCCTCCAACATTTGAGGTGACCGAGATCGGATCTGGAACGTTTGAGTCCGAGACTATCAAATCATTCCCTTTGGCTCGGGCCCAAACCCGCTGATCACGGTTGGCAGTCATCACGTCGAGCATTGTCAATTCGTGCTGCAACACCACCGCATTGGTCTGCTCGGCCACGAATGAAAGGGTTGAGCGGCCGCCCCACACATCGTTCTCATCCGTTGCACGGAATCGCTGGTGCCAATGAAACGATTTATCGAGTACAGCTTCCCTCAGGCCGGCCAGCTGAGAAGAGGCCTGCAACGGCGTTCCAAGGAGGCTTTTCACGATCACTTCGGCCAACGCCTTATTGCCTGCTTCGTTGAGATGAATGCCATTGATCGTGAGAGGCGTCTTGCTTGAGCGATATAAATCCAGCGTCGGGTGAAACAAATCGACGTACGTAACTCCAAGCTCGTGCGCAGCAGCAGCTGTGGCGTTCGCGTAAGCCTCAAGTCGAACGTTGTTCTCGTCACCGCTGGGCAGATTGGATGTTTTCAGGTCTTCATGTGCGATGGGGCTGAACAAGACTATTCGCGGTGCCGACTTGCCATTTGGCTTGAGTGTTCGGATTGAGCTTACAAATTCGGCGAGAGTCTTGCGGTACGCGTCCGCTTTCTCCACGCCCGCGAAGGATTCATTGTATCCAAAGAACGCGAAGACGACATCGGCCTTGATGTGACTGAGGATGTCCGGATTCGAAGGAACGCCCTTGCTTCGCGGCAATGCATCCGCGCGGTCTCCGCTGACACCCATGTTGCGAAAGCGCACCTCCTGATCCTTGAGCCCAGCTTGGAGAAGCGTTTCGAGCCATCCATCCTTGTGCATTCGATCCGCGAGAGCATTTCCAACGAAGGCCACGGTGTCGCCTTTTTGAAAACCGAATTTCTCCGCAGGTCCGGAGTGAGCTGCGACAGGAGTCGCCGCCCCTGTGGCGCCTGCTTTTGCGTGTTCGTGAAGAGGCTGGGTATTTTTGGCATCACTTGCTGCGGGACTTTGCTGCGCCGGACCCTGAGACTGCTTGGGTTTGCTCTCTGTGGGCTTTGCGACAGGCACATCGTTGTGAGCCGGGATTGGCGCAGACAGGTCGGCGTAGGCTGCGGGCTTGATCCCCTTCGCATGGCCGCCCCCTCGAAAAGTGTTCGGCTTGTAAGGACCCACAAAGCTGATTTCTGAATCGGGTTTGATTTGATCCTCCAAACCCACTGACCAGTAAACAGCATTTACAAGCATACGGCGGTATCCGGGATTCAAAATATCTTCCGAAGCCCCGTACAAACTTGTGAATACGCGAGCCTTCTTACCGCCATCCGCAGCGTAGGTTCGTGTCCATTCACTCGCCATCGGCTTCTTGGAATCGTCAGGGGGAGCACTTGATTCCATTCCATTCAGAGGCTGAGCCATCGTAAGAATGTTCCAGTCCTCAACCGGTTCCGCTGTGTAACCGCCAGCCTGAACATGAACATCGCTGACTCCGCGCAGGATTGGATGCGTCACCTGGCTGGCGACGGGGGATATCTTTGTGCTTTGCTGATGGTTTTTCCCATAGTGCCCGACCCAAGTCTGTCCAAGCACTTGATGGCCGAACCCCAACTGGTAATCGGCGCCGTTGTACTTGTAATGGTACTTGTAATACGGGTCCTCCGGCTTGGAGTAATTGAATGCATGAGTTGCGGTGCGAAGTCCAACGACCGGTCCACCGCGCTTGAGATATGCGTCGATGTGCTGCATTTGCTCGGGCGGCAGCGCAAGAAAACGTGTAAAAATGACCAACCCGTCAGCCGTCTCTAACGACTCAAGACCCGGAATATTCGAAGCTCCCGCTTCAATCTCGCCGTTCCTGTCCAAGCCGAACAAAACCGTGCAATGAAAGCCGTGATGTTGCGCTAAGATCCGTGCGAGAGCAGGGATAGTCTCTTCCGAGCGGTATTCATGGTCACTCGCGACAAGCACGATTTTTTTATGGTTTGTGTTTTTTGCGGGCTCAAAAACAACGGGATTCGCAAAGGCGCTACCGGAGCTTAGAAAACAGAGCGCTAAACATGAGGCCACAGTCTGGGCTGCCTTCAAGAGGGACTTGGCGGTCCATACGCTGGAAAAAACAAACGATTTTAGGTTCACGATGCTCGAGGTGGGGATGGTGGTGTTGGGGGTGCAGGAGTTTGCCTTAACTAACCATCCTCAGTGGAGGGTTTTGTTAGCACATTTGACTGGAAAACTCCGGGGTTGCAATACAACCGCCGAAATCAAGCCGCGCAGATTGACCCGCCGCCGCCGCGAACAACGCAGGTCAGACGGTAAGAACATGCTGCGCCTGCTTCAAACCACTTTTCCGCTCCACCGCAATTTCTGACGCAGCACCTCAAAAAACGGCAACGTTTTAGGAAATACCAAGCGGACGGTCTCCTTGGACCTTCCCACCCTTAGCTCATCCCGCCACTCCAAGGGCAATGGCTCACGCCCGTCTACCGTCAGACGGACCCCTTGCTGCTCAACCAAAGAAGAGATGGTGACAATGG
>JBILUQ010000250.1:0-5920 GCA_044370935.1 Chthoniobacteraceae bacterium | reverse complement strand
CATTCCTGCGAATAATTTCCGACGTAATCTGCGAGTTTTGGTGCAATGCAAGTTTAACCGCTCGGACCTTTGTTTCAGCCCTAAGAGATTCGTTTCTGGAAGAAAAGGGGCAGGCAGTAGCTGTCTTTAAGACCTGGATTCAGGCGGCGGCAGGGATCTCTCTTGCGCGGCGAATCCGAGACGTCGGAGTCAACCGCATCCACTGTCACATGGCGCACGCACCGGCAACGGTTGGCATGTATGCCGCGATGCAGTGCTGCGTACCGTTCAGCTTCACCGGGCACGGTGCGGACGTATTCCGGGATGGATCGCTCTTGAAGCAAAAGCTGTCGCGGGCGGCGCAAGTGGTCTGTATTAGCCGTTGGCACCGGGAGGTGTACCAGCGCATTCATGCTCGTCCGGTTGCAGGGTACCCGCTGGTTCGGTGTGGTGTCGATACTCACACGCAGTCTGCTCAGTTGTCTGAGAAAGCTTCGCCTATCGATGGGGGCGGGGCTGTGCCGTTGATTTTGACTATCGCCAGACTCGTTCCAAAGAAAGGCGTGCACCTTTTGGTGGTGGCATTGTCACGATTGCATCGTTTGGGTTATCGATTCAGGGTTGTGGTGGCTGGTGCGGGTCCGGAGCAGGAAAGGCTTCAAAAGCTTGCAGTTCAGTGTGGGGTGTCAGGTTGCATCGAGTGGAAGGGCGCGCTTGCGCACTCCGAGGTTGCGTCTCTTATGGGTCAATCGTCGGTGTTTGTGTTGCCATGCATGATTGCGGTCGACGGCGACCGGGACGGAATACCGGTTGTATTGATGGAGGCGATGGTTGCTGGAGTGCCTTGTGTGAGTTCGGATTTTCCGGCGATCCGTGAGCTGATCGACGACGGGGTTTCGGGTCGGCTGGTTCCGCCGGGCGATACAAAGGGACTGGCTCGTGCAATTGAGCAGTTAATCTGCGACTCGTCGCTGCGAGCAAAGATATGCAGGAATGGGATGCTTACAGTTCACTCGGAGTTTTCGACGAGGGTTAACACGCGCAGGCTTCTGGATGTCTTTCAAATCGAACCGGGGGTGTTGCGTGATGCTTGAACTGTTTGAGCGTTGCGACCGTTACGTGTTGATTTCGCCGTGCCGGGATGAAGCGGAGTTCATACGTCGTTGCGTTGCGTCAGTGCTTGGGCAAACGCTTCTGCCATCTGCATGGATCATTGTCGACGATGGGTCGACCGATGGCAGTCGCGAGTTGCTTGATGAATTTTCGAAAGAGTTGCCTTGGTTGCGAGTGGTCAGCAGGGTGAATCGTGGCAAACGGTCTGTTGGCCCCGGGGTGGTGGAGGCTTTTGAACAGGGGCTTCAATGCGTAGACCTCGATCAGTTTGATTACCTTTGCAAGTTTGACTTAGACTTAGAAATACCGGAGCGCTATTTCGAAACGCTTGTCGATCGGATGACGCAGGACTCGCGACTGGGCTCTTGTAGTGGCAAACCCTACTGCAGGGTCGGCAATACATTGGTTGCTGAAAAGTGTGGTGACGAAATGTCCGTGGGCATGACAAAGTTTTACCGAACCGAATGTTTCCGGGAGATCGGGGGATTCGTGCGTGGGGTGATGTGGGACGGAATCGACTGCCATAGAGCGAGAATGTTCGGATGGATTGTCGCCAGCTGGGACGATGAGGAGCTGCGCTTCATTCATTTGCGTCCGATGGGTAGTAGCGAGCGGGGGCTTTGGCAGGGCCGAATGCGCCACGGCTACGGGCAGTACTTCATGGGCACTGGATTCATCTACATGCTCGTGAGCGCGATATACCGCATGGGGCAGCGGCCGCTCGGGGTGGGGGGAATCGCGATGCTTTTGGGCTATCTGCGCAGTTGGTGGAGTGGTGCGGCCCGGTACGAGGATATCGCATTTCGCAGTTTTTTAAGGGCGTATCAGCGGGATTGTCTGTTGCGCGGCAAACGGGCGGCAACGTTGCGTTTGGACGCCCATGCACGTCTGATGCATTTTAAAAGCGCCGTTTGGGGCTCTCTGAAATGAAACATCGGGTTCCCCTTCGGGCAGTTTGCGTTGGATTGGCTCTCAGTGGGTGCATATCGCCCAAGGTCGGGGTGTATGCGAGCAATGGCCGGAAGGCGTCCTTTACGCGGGAGTCGCGTGTGTTACCTCCGGAGGAGTTTGGGCCGGCAAAGGCAGTGCCCTCGAAGTCCTATGCAAGCGTCAAACAGGTGGAGGCCTTCGGAGCATCGGCCGAGCAGGAGTATCGGCTTGGTCCGGGAGACAAATTTGCGTTCGTAGTGAGGGGCCGTCCTGAAATTTCGCGGGAGGAAATTGTCGTATCACCCGACGGAGAGGTGGCCTTACCGAGGGCTGGCGTGGTCAATGTGGCGGGACGATCGCTCAAAAATGTGACCCAGGAACTCGCGAACACTCTGAAGCAGCACTACGAGGATCCCGAAGTTACGCTCGTTATGAAGCTCTTCGCGAATAATCGGGTCTTTGTGCTTGGACGCGTTGCGAATCCTGGCGCGGTGCCATTCAACGGGCGCGGTTCGTTGCTGGAAGCTCTGTCGCTCGCAGGCGGACTTCCGGTGGATACAGGAAAGTCGTTTTTAAGCCGTTGCATGATCGTGCGGGGGAGCGAGATGGTGGTCTGGGTGGATCTGCGTGATCTGCTGGAAAACGGAAACATGGCGCTCAACGCGAAGTTGCAGAACGGTGATGTGATCTTTATTCCTCAAAGCGAAGACCAGCTCGCCTATGTGATGGGACAGGTTGTGCAGCCCGGGGTACACGTGCTGCGTTCGTCACAGACCGTTCTGGACGCGGTGATGAGCCGCGGCGGACCCAGCCGCGAGGCGGATGTTTCAAAAGTCATGCTCGCCCGCCAAGTGCAAGGGCGTGGCATGGTCGAGCAGATCGACCTTAGGGACATTCTCAACAAGGGTGATATGCGAAAAAACTACACTCTCAAGGATGGCGACATTGTTTATGTGGGGGAATCCGGTGCATCGCGGATCAACTACTATATCACGCGCCTGCTCCCATCCATGCAGGTGGTTGACTTTGCGCTGCGCACAGCAGAAAGCACGGGGGCGCTCGCGGAGCTTCGGCGGAAGCTCTGGGGGCAGGAGGGCTTTGTCGGGACGGGTGCATCCACCACGCCCGCGGCTCCTTCAGGCAAGTGAATGAGGTAAGTGAAAATCTCCCGTCGCCCGCCAGAGCCCGGCGCAAACCATTCGATCTGACCGCCGCTCTAGCCCGGCGCGCGCCGATCGTGCTGGGCCTTGGCACGTTGCTGTCATTCGCCACGATTCCCGTGTGCCTCGGCGTTGTGAAGCCAAAGTACAGCGCATCGGCAGTGCTTTTGGTGGATGCCACCAAGGAGGTGGCAATCAACGGCAAAGAGCGGGATCTAATCCCAGGTGACATTGGCGATTATACTCGAACACAAATCGGGCGAATGAAGAGCGTCACGGGAATCTCCGAAGCGCTCCGCTCGCTGCCAGAAAAAGCCAGGCCAAACTTTTGTAATCCGCAGACATCAGAAATTAGTCAGGCTGTGCAATTGCTAAAACGGCTGGTCATACAGGAGGTGCCGCGTTCGCACCTGATCAATCTGAAACTTGAGTCCGACGAACCACGTTTTCTCGGCGATGCGCTCAATGCCGTTGTGGACGGATTCATCGCCAGACTGCATATCGAACGTGAACGCCAGAACGAAAAGCGGATTGAATACCTCCAAACCGAGCGCACACGCATCGTCGAGCGCATCGATCAGGAGCACAGAAGGCTGCTCGCGCACGCGGAGGGAATGGCGAATCGCGCCTTTTTACACGAAAACTACTCCGTTCATCTGAACAAAGTTGAGCAGATCCAGAAGCTGTTTTTAGAGGCCGATGCGGAGCGGATTGCGCGGCAGGCAGCTCTTCAAAAAGCGCTCTCGGACCAGAGCGACATTCAGAAACTAAGCCTCCAGCCATACGCCGACGAACGTGTCGCTGACAACTTCGGAATCAATCGAATCGAGCAATACACCTACGAACAACTGCAACAGATGCGCGTGACCGTGGACGGCCTGACGCACGGAAATCAAGACCGGAAGTACGTGGAGGAGCGCATGGCTTCAATGAACCGTTATCTTGACGAGTATAAGGTGCGGGTTAATGAGGCCACGATGCGTAATCTAGAACAGAAGCGCGCATATGACTTGCAGAGCGAGGTCATCCGCGCGGAAAGTGGACTCGCCTCGGCTAAGTCCCGCGCTCTGGAACTCGGAACCATTCTATCGGCTGCAGCCGCAGAAGCTTCGAGTACATCGGAGGCGATATTCAACGCGTCCAGTGTCGCGTACTCGATCAGGGAATTAAGGGAGCGCCTGACTGCAATCAATAACCGAATAGACGACTGCGAGCTAGAGGCTAAGGCCTCTGTGAAGCTGGCTGTAGACAGTCGCGCATCCAACCCCACCGTGCCTGCCTCGAGCACCAAAGTGAACGCATTCGCCGGCGGTATCGGACTCGCTTATGGGTGCGCGTTGCTCTGTTGCATCGGCTTCGAGTTTTTCGATACACGGCTTCGTTCGCGTCCGGACATTGAAGCTGCGCTCGGCGGACACGCTCCCGATCCGGTGCTCGCTTGGAACGGGGCGGCGCCGCATGATGACCCCGGTGCCGACTCGCTCGAACGGGATATAGTGCGCTCTTTTCGGTCCCTGGCCTCGCGCATCGAGCGGGAACGTTCGAGACACAATGGCAGGGTCATCCTTTTAACGGGGGTGCATCATGGCGCTGGCACTAGCTTCGTGACTCATCAGCTTGCTGCTGCGCTTTCAGATTACAGCGATCGAATTCTTTTGATCCAGACTTCGGCCGCGGATCCTGGGAATCAGGCAGCGCTCGGGCGGCTCATTCCGGAAGCAACCTGTAAGATTCTTGTCGAACGCATCCCACAATCGCGTTCCGGCGCCGCTATCGAGTTGGGCAGCCGCATTCGAAACGCACGTGAATCGTTTGATTTGATTTTGATCGATGCTGATCCGATAGCAGTTGAGCCTTTCACGCGATTCGTAGTTTTGCATGCGGATGTCGCGGTGGTTGTGGCTAAGGCGGGGTTCACGCTGTTTCAGGACTTGGTAGGCGTGCTGGATGAAATTCGGCGGCATCCGATTGGTGCCATGAGCGCCTTGTTAAATTTTGCGCCAAATATAAAGCGGGTCGGAGTCCAGCGTAGGATTCAAGACGCCATCGTTGCGCTGTCGCGTTTTGCGAAAAGAATCCGGGGCCTGGTGGGCGCGCTGGGTTCGCGGCGCAAGTAGTATTTGCAAGACAAGCGCGATCGCTCCGTCAAGCGACTTTGGCAGCGTTACCACTGGTAAATGCGCCTTCGAATGCGCCCACTCGCTGATAGCAGCGCTGCCGTGGTGAACGCGCAACGAAATAGTGCTACCGGTAGTTTGATCAGAGCGAGCGGTAACCCAGAGCGAAACGCTTGTCGGATCGGCAGGCCAATGACGTTGCACGTAAAGAGCCAAAACTCGTGAGTCCTGCCTCCGCGTCTTAGAAGTGAAGTGAACCAATCCGGGTTGTGTTGGTTCCATTCCTGAATCAGCGCGCCCGCGGTTTCGGTCGTCTCGAAAACCATTCTTCGTAGGTGTCCGAACAAAACGACATTCATCCATGTGCCGATAAGCAGTCGGACTTCGTGTTTAAAGACGGACCGTGGATTCGTGACCGCTTCAAAAGTGTGTGCTGCGCCTTGCACTCGAATGATTGCGTGTGGGTTTTCCTGATTTGTGAAGTTCTGGGTGGCGACCATCGCCTTTAAAAACCCATCCTCCACCAGCAACCCAATCGGCATCCATATCCCGCGAAGGATCTTCGCGCGCCCGCAGTAAAGGGAGCCTGCTAGTTTTGCGGGCCCCGTTTGGTTCAACTCA
>JBILUQ010000249.1:0-5922 GCA_044370935.1 Chthoniobacteraceae bacterium | reverse complement strand
ACTCCCTCATGGTCACCGTACTCAGAGTACCCAAGATTCCGTCCAGAACTGAGTTTTACGATGGATGGTGCCATGGGGACGTAAGGCGTGTTGGTTTCTGGGGCGCCCGAACTTAGATGAGCCTTTTCTTAATACTGTGTAAAATTCCATCTTCCGCCAACCCTCAAACCCGTTTTAACTAAAGGGATGAGTGCGAATTTTTCTCTAAAAACAAACGTTCAGTTGGGCGTTGTCCCCACCCACATCAAATTTGTTGGAGGTCTTGTTCCCGACGAAAGCGGCAAGTTTCCGCGTGACGCCAAGGGTGAGCTGCTAATCGTCTCTGAGATGAAGACGGTTTGCGAATCTTCAGCTGTTCGTCCGAGTTGCGTTCAGATCCCGTTTTTTTCTTTCGCTGACCCCTCGGATGTGGAGGCGCTCGTGTCGGGGCTGAGGGCGCTGCAACTCGAGGTTCACTTCATCATCATGATCGGCGGTGCAAACCCGATGAATCCAAGCGACGAGGACGCCGTTGTGGGGCAACTGGTCACCAGTCTCAGAGCTGCAGTCAGACACGGCATCCGTCACGTGTCATCCACTTCAATCGAAGAATGGATGAACGCGAAGGAAACGCGGCGTGATGGCGCTTCTTTTGAATCAGCGGTTGCCCAAAATGTGAAGGTCCACTTGCGAGTTTACGAGGAGGCGGGGATTGCGGGCTCCTGCGTTGAAAACTGGCATATCGAATTCTTGCGCCCCGGTGAGTTTAAAACATTCACTGACGTGGATCGCGCGTGGACGGTAGTGAAAGCTGCGAATAAGGCGCTGGGGAAAAACTTCTTTAAGTTGCTGGTTGATGCCGCGCATTGCGGGGATTCCGGGTTGTCGATAGCGGAGAATGAGGCGCTCATCGCGAAGCTGGGAGCCGCTCATGAACTAGGGATTTTTCATGCATCCTCCAAGACGACGCGCGGGTGTTTGTCCACTGACGATGGTTGGATCGGCGCAATGCTTGCCGCAGCTGCCAAAACCGGGGAATTGAAGCACGTGTTTGTCGAGGTGTTTCATCACGAGGATGCCGCACTTGAACCTCTGAGAAAAATGGATCCCGGTCACGGGATCGATACGCGCGACGGTCGGTCCTACACCGAGGTGACAACGGAGGCTCTTCGGGCTGTCGGCCACAGGCTCAACAATCTGGTCTCCAGAGGTATACTCAAAGCTTAGACGACTCCGACGCGGGTTCAGGCGTTCCTCGCCCGGTTAGCTGAGGTGCGTGAAGGGCCCGGGGACACCGGGCTGGAGAAAATGTTGGTTGGTGGTCCTGCGAATGTGGAACAAGCTTGTCGCAGGATCCTCCGTCGTCTTTTCATGATTGAGCCGTTTACCGCGCAGGTTGCAAGTCCGTGTTGTAGACGGTCACTTTTCCGAGAGGTTCAAGCGAAGCACGAATCTCCTTTGCTTCCCCTACCACAACAATCAATGCGCTTTCCGGGTGCAGATGTTGTTGTGCGGTTTTCTGAAGCATGTCCGGCGTGACGCTGGACATGCGACGCGCGTAGTTTCGGTAGAAGTCGCCCGGCAGACCGTACAGATCGATGTCCTGCACGCGCTGAGCCGTGCGGTCGCTCTTTTCAAGGCTCAGCAGGTAGTTGCCCACGTTGTATTCCCGCTGCAGTGCGAGTTCCTCCTCCGGAACCAGTTCGGTCCTGATGCGTTCGACTTCCTTGAGAATCTCCATTGCCGCGGGTGCGGTCACTTCGTTGCGAGTCTCTGCTGAGGCCTCGAACGCGCCGCCGTGCTTTTTAAGATCAAAGGCAGAATACGCTCCGTAGGTCCAACCGTGGGTTTCCCGCAGGTTCTGGAACAGGCGCCCGGAAAAGCCGCCTCCCAAGGTTGCATTGAGCACGAGAACCTCAGGCAGGTCCGGGGTGTTCCGGGCCGCCCCCGGGTGCGTGACCACAATGTTGCTCTGCACGGAGCCCGCACGGTCAATGATATGTACGGAGCGTCCCTCAATCTTGGCGAAGGCTGGAGCAGGTTGCGCGGGGATTTCGGCTTTCTCCCAATTCTCGAATGCATTCCTCAGAAGCGGGAGAATTTCGTTCGCTGAAACATCACCCACTACGGCCAGAGTGGCGTTGTTGGGATGAAAATGCGCTTTGTGGAAGGCCTCCAAATCTTCTCTCTGAATTGCGCTGATGGATTCAGGGGTCGCGAAATTGCCGTAGGGGTGCGATCCGTAGACTAATTTTGCGGCGAGTTTAGAGGATAGTGCCTCCGGTTGCTGTTTTTGCGCCTCCAACTTGGATAGGGTCTGCTTGCGCGTTTTTGAGAGCTGATCATCGGCAAACACGGGGTTGCGGACCGCATCGGTGATGAGTTCTAGGAGTTTTCCTGTGTATTTATTGAGAGAAGAAGCGGTGACGGAGATGGCGTCGGGACCCGCGGATGCCTCGACTCGCGAGCCTATGAAGTCTGTCTGTGTGGCGAATGCCGCCGCATCGCGCGATGTGGTGCCTCGGTTGAGCAAAGTGGCGGTCAGCGATGCAACGCCCGGCTTTTGTCCGTCGAAAATGCTTCCGGATTTGACCATCAAACGGATGGTGACCGTCGGCCTCCGGTCATCCTCGATGATAAAGATGCGAAGTCCGTTTGCGAGCGTTACGTCCTTAAACTCGGGGAACGAGGCGGCCGGGGCTGGTCCTGGAGATGGTTTTTGTGATCGGTCAACGGCGGCAGTCGCATTGTATGGCATCGATGCAGTGAGCATCGCGATGAACGAAGCGGCGGTGAACAGGGGAGATATTTGGCGCATGGAATGAGAGGTGTTTGAGAGCGATTCAGGGCGTTGGAATCGGCGCGCTTACTTAGCCTCTGGAAGGGGGAAGCGGAGGGTGTGGCGGCCTTTTTCTGTGAGGTATTTTTTTGCGACGCGTTGAAGGTCCTCTTGTTTTACTTTGAGATACCGTTCGAGCTCCGTGTTAACGAGAGAAGTGTCGCCGTAGAACATGTGGTAATGGGCCATTGCCTCGGCCCTCTCGTGCATCGTGCCGCCGGACTCTGCGAATTGCGATTCCATCGCGTTTCGTGCTTTCTGTAGTTCATCCGAGGTGACGCCTTCGGCAACGACCTTGGTGATCTCGCTTTTGAGCACTTCATCGAGCTCCTCGAGGGTGACTCCTGATTGTCCGGTTACGGACAGCGCGAAAACACCCGCATTTTCGAGCAAGTAGCAATAGGGAACGGCGCTCATCGCCAGACCCTTTTTTTCTACTAGGGATTGGTACAGACGCGAGGAACGCCCTTTGCCCAGGATGAGGGACAGCATTTCAAGAGGATACGCGTCCTCGTGTGTTTCAGAGGGAGCGCGCCACGCGTGCACGATTGCGGGCAACGGCGTGTTTTTTTTCACGACATCTTTGGATGTTCCCTGCACGTCCAGCTTCCATTCAAATTTCGGACGGCTGATCGGCTTCCCTCGCGGAATGGCTGAGAAATAATCTGCAACGAGACTCCGCGCTTCGCTTTCCTGAAAGTCGCCTGCGATCACTAGGGTCGCATTTTCGGGGCAGTAGTAGGAGGTGTGGAAATCGCGGAACTCCTCTATGGTTGCCTGGTCAATGTATTGAAAGGAGCCGATTGGGACCCATTGATATGGAGTGTCGTGGAATACCAATCCGGCGAGCTCCTCAAACAAGCTTCCATACGGTTGGTTGTCGTAGGAGCGGCGACGCTCCTCTTTTACCACGGAGCGCTGGGTTTCCACTCCGGCTTCGTCGATGCGCGCGTGCAACAGTCGCTCTGACTCAATCCAAAGCGCCAGCTTCAGCTGGTGGGAGGGCAGGTTGAAATAGTAGTCTGTCTGGTCAAATGAGGTTGAAGCGTTGAGGTTCCCTCCCGCTCCCGAGATGTACTTGTCGATGGTGCCGCGAGGAATGTGCGCCGAGCCCTCAAACATCAAGTGCTCAAAAAAGTGTGCGAAGCCCGTTCTGTCAGGTCTCTCGTTCTTGCTACCAACTTTGTAGAGCACGTAGGTCGAGATCACCGGAGCTGAATGATTTTGGTGCAGGATAACGTGCAGTCCGTTTTCAAGGTCGTATTCCTTGTAGAGCAGCGGCTTTCGGACGCTCCGGTTTTCTTCTGAGGGTTTTGTCTCTGTGGCGGCGGGTTTCTTTTTCGGTCGGTCTGCAGCGTGGACCGCGGATAGTGGCGAGGTTAGGACGGAGGCGACGCAGATGAGGGGAAGTGCTTTCATGATTGAACTAGGATTTTACGGATACGCTGGGGCCTGCATTCGCGCGGCGGCCGGGCGCTGAATTTAAAAACTTTGGATTGCAGGCACACAGACGCTGCCGATTGAATCGTCGAGGGCTATGTTAATGCAAACTGCGTTAACGACCATCCGGTTTTATCTTATCAGCGGCAAATGTTTTTCCTCCCATTACTTTACAATCGGCAGGGACGCCTGTGCGGGGACTGGGATACAGGGGTGATATGGTTGAGGGTTTCGCTGCTGTCCGCTGCGCTGTTTTGCGGTGGCCAATGCGTCATGGCCGCGAATGAGTCGCAGTTGGAACGGTTTGTGTTTGAAAAAGCCGAGATGGGCGTCCCTTTCCGCGTCACTCTCTACGCCCGCGACGGCGAGGATGCCGAGCGCGCCGCGAAATCTGCTTTTGCTCGGGTGGAGGCGCTTAATTCGGTTTTTAGCGATTACGACAGCGACTCCGAATTGAGTCGGCTCTCTGATTCCGGCGGCACTGGTCGCCGCGTTCCGGTTGGAGCGGACCTCTGGATGGTTTTGGAAAGAGCGCTGTATTTTTCGAATAAATCCGACGGTGCTTTTGACCTGACCATCGGCCCCGTGGTGAACCTGTGGCGTACAGCCAGAAGAAAGAGGGAGCTGCCGAATCCGGAAAAGCTTCGTGACGCGCTTGCACGAACTGGCTTTCGTTCCATTCAACTCCATCCGGACTCACGCTCGGTTGAGTTGTTAAATCCCCGAATGCGCTTGGATGCGGGTGGGATCGCGAAGGGATACGCGATTCAGGAGGCTCTGCAGGTTCTTTTCGATTCGGGACACAAAGTTTGCATGGTGGAGGGTGGGGGCGATTTGGCCCTTGGGGATGCGCCGCCGGGTGCCAAGGGTTGGAAGGTCAGCGTCACTCAGCTTGACCATCAGAGCGCGCCGCAGCCCCAGGTTCTGGAGCTCAAGAACTGTGCATTGTCGACAAGCGGCGATTTGTACCAGCGGTTGGAAATCGATGGAGTGCGTTACTCACACATCGTCGACCCTCGGACCGGCGTTGGGCTCGTAGATCACAGCTTGGTGTCAGTCCTCGGTCAGAATGCGATGGATACTGACGCGCTATCCAAGGTGATTTCAGTGATGGGGCCCGAGCGTGGCATTCCTATTGCCGAACAGACGGAAGGAGTCTCGGTTTACGTCATCCGCGCCCCGGCCGGCCGCCTTGAGGAGTGGCGCAGTGCAAACTGGGGGCGGTGAGGACGGCTTCCCTCCCGGAATTGCTCTCCTTTTGAAACATTGAACCTGATCAGTGTCCGATAAGCTTAGGGCGAAAAGAATGAGCGTTGGCCACGCACTGGGGGGTGTAAAGATTTGTCTGTAAAAGTCTGCACAACCCATCGACCCGCCGCACTGGCAGTCGATGGAGCGTAGCGGAATCGGCTGCCAGTGCGGCGGCGCGCCAACCTCCTCCCAGTCCCAAGGATTGCAGGTGTCCGCCCAAGGCCGAACACTGAAGGTGCTAACCAATACAGCACCAGCCATGGACGAACAAAATCAAACTACCCATCAACATCCTCTCATCAATCTTCTTTTTGATGACGGCCTTCAGAAAGCTCTGCCCAGAATCGCTGAAATCTTAATGAACGCCGCCATGTTGCTCGAACGCGAAATCCACATCGGAGCTGCTCCTTACC
>JBILUQ010000035.1:0-20782 GCA_044370935.1 Chthoniobacteraceae bacterium | reverse complement strand
TCGACTCAACATTCCCCCGCGCAACCAACACACTTTTGAAGTGTTAACCCCCCACCCCTATGAGCTCCCCTCTCTTCTCCATCCTAAGAAAAGTTGTCTTCGGATTGATTCCATTTCTGGCCACCAACGCTGATCTGGCTTCCGCGGAGCCTCCGCGTCCAAACATCCTCTGGATCACGAGCGAAGATCATGGCCCGCACATGGGATGCTACGGCGATCAATACGCTAACACGCCTAACGTTGACCGCTTCGCATCAAAGAGCCTCATCTACCGGCACTGCTGGTCTAATGCTCCTGTTTGTGCACCCGCAAGAACCACGCTCATTAGCGGCATGTATCCGCCTAGCACCGGGGGCGAGCACATGCGCAGCATGATGGCATATCCATCCGGAAAAAAAATGGGTCCGCAATTTCTGCGCGAAGCCGGCTATTACTGCACCAACAACGCGAAAGAGGACTACAACCTCTCGCAGCCCGGGAAGGTTTGGGACGCCTCCAACAAGAGCGCCCATTGGAGAAGCCGCCCGGAAAACACGCCTTTTTTTGCGGTGTTCAACTCCGAGAAAAGTCACGAAAGCAAGATCCGCGTACGCCCGCACACTCAAATACACGATCCTGCCAAAGTGCGAATTCCAGCCTATCATCCAGACCAACCCGAGGTCCGCGAAGACTGGGCGCAGTACTACGACGCCGTGAGCGAAGCTGATGCAGACGCCGGCCAGCGCTTGAAAGAACTCGAAGAGGCAGGCTTGGCCGAAGACACGATTGTCTTCTACTACGCCGACCACGGCTCAGGCATGCCTCGAAACAAACGCTGGCCTTACAACTCGGGCCTGCAAGTGCCGCTGGTAGTCCACATCCCCCAAAAATTCGCCCACCTGCGCCCCCCCGAGTACAAAGCGGGAGGCGCTTCCGAACGGCTCGTGAGCTTTGTTGATTTCGCCCCCACTCTTCTAAGCCTTGCCGGAATCAAGCCACCCGACTGGATGCAAGGACACGCCTTCCTCGGGAGCTACCAAGCTGCTCCCCAACCTTTCGTGTACGGATTCCGCGGCCGCATGGATGAACGCTACGACTTGGTGCGCACCGTCACCGATGGCCGCTGGGTCTATGTCCGAAACTACATGCCCCATCTTATCTACGGACAACACATCGATTACATGTTCCAAACCCCAACCACTCAGGTTTGGAAACGCCTGCACGACGCTGGTAAACTCACCCCCGAGCAGGATGCATTTTGGAAACCGAAAGCCCCCGAAGAATTATACGACCTCCAGTCCGATCCGGATGAAGTGCGCAACCTCGCCTCCGACACGAAACACTCAGAAATCCTTGTCAAACTCCGTTCCGCACAGCGCAACTTAGCGCTGCAAATCCGCGACGTTGGATTCATACCGGAGAGCGAGCGTTTCGAGCGCTGCTCGAGCACCACTCCATACGATCTTGGGCATGATAGCGCCCAGTATCCTATTGCAAGAGTGCTCGAAACTGCGGAACTGGCCTCCAACGGCAAGGCCGAGGCGACCCAGCAATTGATTGAAAATCTTTCGGACCCAGACAGCAGCATCCGCTACTGGGCCGCCATGGGGATTCTGATCCGGGGAAAAGAGGCGGCACACGCCGCGGGAGAAAAACTCGCCAAACTACTGGAAGATTCCTCTGCAGTCGCGGGAATCACCGCAGCCGAATCCCTCGCGAGGCACGGCGCCCCGCCCGAACGCGAGAAGGCGCTGCGGTTTCTCGCGTCAAAAGCTATCGGCAACACGAGCGGCTTTTTCCCATCCCTTCTGGCCCTGAACGTTCTCGAGGCACTCGGCCCTGTTGCAGAATCGGTTCGCCCTACGCTCTTGAATATCACCGCGCCGAGCGAATCCCCTAACCCTCGTTTATCAGGCTACGTGCCGCGGCTCCTACAGTCGGCTAAGGAATATGGAGCCACCGGAGGCGATCAGGGCAAACCAGCCAAAAAGCAAAAGACCCCGAAAGCAAACTAAGCTTGGGATCAGTTGGCGCGGGACCTCATAGCCGACGAGGCAGGGGACAAGGTCGCGATTGGGGAAAAAAAGGTCCTTCTCAGGGATCGGCTGCCACCATCCAGCCGCGCCCGCAATATTGCACATGCAGCAATAAAACCCTCTATTTGAAGCCTCTCAGCACCCTTGCCTCCCACCGGGGCCGCCACCTGCACTCGAGCGCTCGACGGCGGCGGGAACGCAAAAGCCGCCATAAACAACAAGCACCTCACTTAAAATAACTTACATTTAAATAAAGTCATTAGCTGAACGCTTACGTAAAAGTTTTGCTAAAAAACTACCCTTTCCGCCTAACCTTCTGCCGTTTTTGGTGTTCACCCTACTAGCAAACAATCTCCCCCATCCCTATAACCATGGACATCAGACAGCACCTCCCCTCCGCCGCCGACTTCTTCTCCACCCGCCGCCAGTTCCTAAACCGCTTCGGGATGGGCTTCGGTGCACTCAGCCTCTCCAGCCTGCTGGGTGCCGGAAGCCCAGCAACCGCCAACGCGGCAGCGTCCCTTTCGCCACTCGCACCGAAGTCCGGCCACTTTCCCGGCACCGCCAAGCGAGTCATCCATATTTTCAGTCAGGGCGGGCCATCGCACATCGACACTTGGGATCCGAAACCAGAGCTCGCAAAGTACGCAGGCAAGGAGGTCGAAAAGATTGGAGGCATGCCGCTGCCAACCCAGTTCAAATTTGAGAAGAAAGGCCAGAGCGGAATCGAAGTCAGCGAGCTTTTCCCGAAGATTGGTGAGTGCATTGATGACGTCGCCGTCATCCGCTCCATGAACACAGATATTCCCGCTCACGATATCGCCACGATCATGATGAACACGGGGTCGGGACGGTTGGTGAAACCGTCGGTCGGCTCATGGGCCTTGTACGGATTGGGATCTGAAAACCAGAATTTGCCCGGCTTCATCGCGCTCGGGGGAGGATTGGGAGGCGCAAACAACTGGCGCGCAGCTTTCCTTCCCGGAGCATTCCAGGGAACGCTGGTGAGCAACGTAAGCGCGCCCGCCGACAAAATCATCGCGAACATCAAGAGCTATCACGCCTCAATGGAAGACCAGCGCAAGCAGCTTGATCTTCTGAAGACGCTCAACGAGAAACACGCGCAGGAGCTGAAGAATGATGCGATCTTAGAGGCGCGCATTCAGTCCTTCGAACTCGCTTTCAAAATGCAGACCGAGGCGACGGACGTCTTCGATGTGAGCAAAGAACCAGAAAATATCCGCACCATGTACGGTGACTCCGAGATCGCGCGCCGGATGCTGATCGCGCGGCGTCTGGTGGAAAACGGAGTTCGATTCGTTCAAGTGTGGGCAGGCGGCTGGGATCATCACACTGACGTCAAAGGCAATCTCACAAAACAAGCAGAGTTGATTGACCAACCCGTCGGCGCACTTTTAAAAGACCTCAAGCAGAGAGACATGCTCAAGGACACCCTCGTGGTTTGGGGCGGCGAATTCGGGCGCACCCCCCGCCACGACAAGGGCGCGAGGGGCGAACCCGGGCGGGACCACCACAGCAAAGCATTCTGCGCATGGATGGCCGGCGGGGGCATCAAGGGCGGACAGGTCTACGGCGCGACCGATGAATTCGGATACGAAGTGGCAGAGAACAAGGTGCACATCCACGATCTGCACGCGACCATGATGCACACCCTGGGATTCGACCACGAGAAATTTACATACCGCTACAACGGCCGCGATTTCCGCCTCACGGACGTGTACGGAAATGTCGTCAAAGGACTGCTTGCCTAGTCCGCCGCCTTTCAGCTCCGAACAGCCCGCGCACACCATGTGAGTGCCGAGTTCAGGCTCGAGCGCCATGCTGTGGATCACGGACCACATACCTCCAACTGAATATGATTCCCTTCCACCCCCACTGCCGGACCTTGAGCGCATTGGCCATCGCAATGATCGCTCCGCATGCCGCGCAAGCAGCAGCGCCGTCCAGCTTGGCCGAACTCGACTTCTTCGAAAAAAAGATCCGTCCTGTTCTGGTCGAGAGTTGCTACGAATGCCACAGCGCGACGAGCAAAAACATTCGGGGTGGCCTGCTTCTGGATTCTCGTGAGGGGGTCCTCAAGGGAGGCGACAGCGGACCGGCGATCGTTGTCGGAGACCCGAAGAAAAGCCTTTTAATCACAGGCATCCGCCACGAGGACAAAGATCCCGACATGGCCATGCCTCCGAAGAAGGACAAGCTTTCCGACGCCGTCATCGCAGATTTTGAGCAGTGGGTGACGATTGGCGCACCGGATCCGCGCACTGGCGGCCCGACGGTTCGCACTGCATTCGACCCAGCGAAGGCGGCAGAGCACTGGGCTTTCAAAAAAATTTCTGCACCTCCTGTGCCGACGCCGGCTGACCCGAAGCGTGTCGCACGGAATCCAATCGACAATTTTGTCCTCGATTCCCTTGCCAAAAACAAACTGCAGCTCTCGCCAAAAGCAGATAAAAACACCCTGATTCGCCGAGTCACTTACGACCTGACCGGGCTGCCTCCCTCACCCAAGGACGTAGAAACATTCGCCGCCGATAATTCTCCCGATGCGTACGAAAAGCTCGTGGACCGACTCATCGCCTCGCCGCAATACGGCGAGCGCTGGGCCCGCCATTGGCTGGACATCGCTCGCTACGCTGACACCACCGGCGACCGGACCATCGGAAAGCTGCGCGCGCCGATTTATTCATATGCGTGGACTTACCGTGACTACGCGATCAACGCCTTTAACAGTGACCTGCCCTACGACCGCTTCATCATCGAACAGATCGCAGCGGATCATCTCCCCGAAACGAAGGAGAACCCTGCAAAACTCGCGGCACTCGGATTTCTCACGCTTGGAAAGCGGTTCATGGGAAATGAAAACGACATCATTGATGACCGCATTGATGTAGTCACCAAAGGTCTGATGGGACTAACCGGCGCATGCGCGCGCTGCCACGACCACAAATTTGATCCGGTTCCAACGAAGGACTATTACTCCCTGCACGGGGTTTTCGCGAGCAGTGAGGAGCCCACCACGCTCCCCCTCATTGCGCCGCCCGCGTCGGAAACCGACCACAATCTTTACCTCGCCGAGGTCGCCAAGATCCAGAAAGAGATCTCGGATTTTGAGAAATCTCAGGCGGGCCGCCTGACGGCTGGGATGCTCGAGCGAGCCGGGGATTATCTTATGACGGTGCAGACTGCTGGAAAATCTGCCTCAAGCTTCCGCAACATTGCACGGGACAAGGGCCTCAAGGCGGAGGTCGCCGCCGTCTGGCAGGACCAATTAAGAGTCGCCGAAGCGGCACAGAAAAAAAAGCCAGACCCTATCCTCGGTCCGTGGATCACTTTCGCGGCAATTCCAGAATCTGAATTCGCCCAGAAAGCAGCTGAAACAATCTCGGCTCTTTCCACAAATCCCGAAGTCAATCCCGGCATCGCAGCAGCGATCGCGGCGAAGAACCCAACCTCACTCGCCGAGGTAGCAGCAGCGTACACTTCCTGCTTTGATCAACTGCACAAAAGCCTCAATCTGCCGACATTCACCACAGGCAAAAATGCCAAGGCCGGGGCCTTCGATATCACTCAAACCCCGATGAGCGACGAAAGCCTCGAGATACTCAGAAGAGACGTTTTTGGAGCGAGTTCATGCATGCACCCTGATGAGCGGGTCGTCTCCAAAACCTTCGGCGTCCAGTACTCGACCCCACTCGCAGTTCTAAAGGCCAAGTTCGCCGCCCTCGACCTTTCACACCCCGGAGCTCCAGTTCGCGCAATGGCACTCCTTGACAAGGCCAAGCCGAAAGACTCGCCAGTACTCATCAGAGGCGAGGCCACCAACCGAGGCCCCATCGTTCCAAGGCAGTTTCTTTCGATGTTCGCTGGGGAAGATCGCAAACCATTCCAGAAGGGCAGCGGCCGACTCGAACTAGCAGAGGCCATCGCAAGCAGGGACAATCCCCTCACCGCACGAGTCATCGTGAACAGGGTTTGGCAATGGCATTTCGGACAGGGCATCGTGCGAACTGTAAGCGATTTCGGAACACGCTCCGAGGCTCCTTCACATCCCGAGATGCTCAACTGGCTTGCGGCATGGCTAATGGACCACAACTGGTCGCTTAAGCAGCTCAACAAGCTTCTCGTCATGTCCGCCACCTACCAACAGGACAGCAAGCCGACGAAAAAGGGCATGGAGCAGGACCCCACCAACCAATGGCTCTGGCGTTACAATGTACAACGACTGGACTTTGAAGAAGTCAGGGACACCTTCCTCACTCTCAGCGGACGGTTGAACCAATCAGCACAAGGCGGCCGGCCGTTCAGCCTCAGTGGCGCGACTGCAAGCGACGTCGCCGCGAAAAAACGTTACAACACCGATGTCAGCGCTCTGAAGACGCCCGAGAATAAACGCTCGGTTTATGCGATGATCGATCGCTCGGGGTTGCCCGAGATGTTCAATACTTTTGACTTTGCAAACCCCGATATTTCTACGGGTGAACGAGTGCTCACGACCGTGCCTCAACAGGCGCTTTTCATGATGAACAGTCCGTTCATCGCAGACCAAGTGCGCGGCATTCTCCAACGCGAGGACATGCCAAAAACAGGCTCGGCCGACGACAAGGTCCGCTTCCTGTTCCGACTCACAATGCAGCGCCCACCCACATCGGACGAACTCGAAGCGGCTCGCAAGTTCATCAACAGCGACCCATCGAATGCGGTTGAGACCAATGCACTCGTGTCACCAATCGCAGGCTCTCCAGAAACGGAGAATGCGAAGACTGTGCGAAAAAACTCACAAGCCAACAAGTCACTGGACATCTGGGAGCGCTACACGCAGGTGCTACTGCTCACAAATGAACTCATGTTTGTGGAGTAAGGAAAGATGTCGCGCCATCGTTTCCATTTCTTCTTAAATTGAGAGCGCCTTTCTCTACCAGACTTACATCCGCTCCGGGACTTCAATTCCGAGTAACCCTAGCCCGGTCTTAATGGTTCGCGCAGCAATTTCGCACAACTCCAGACGGCTTGCCCGTTGATTCTCTCCAGCCTTCAAAACTGGACACGCTTCGTAGAAGGCGTGGAATACGTTCGCAAGCTCGTAAAGATAGTTCGCAAGTGTGCTTGGCCGATGATCCTCCAAAACTTGAGGAACAACTTCCCCAAACTGAAGCAGCTTCTTTCCAAGCGCAATTTCCTGGGGAGCGTCCAGTTCCAGCGCCCCCCCGGACGCCCGCTGCTCTCCGCCATCGGAGAGCTTTCGGAAAATTGACCGAATGCGAACGTAGGCATTCTGCAGGTAAGGCGCCGTATTTCCCTGAAAACTCAGCATCTTGTCCCAAGAAAACACATAGTCACCCTGCCGATTGGGCAGAAGGTCGGCATACTTCACCGCTCCCAAGCCAATGATGCGGGCAATCTCACGACGCTGCTCCTCAGCAAGCTCAGGATTTTTCGCATTCACCAATACCAACGCTCGCTCCTGCGCCTCGTCCAACAATTCGGCGAGTCGTATCGTTTCGCCTGACCGCGTTTTAAACGGACGCCCATCCTCTCCCAAAATAGATCCGAACCAAACGTGGGAGAGCTTCACCCCCGTCGCCTCATCAGGCTTCCAGCGGCCGTAGATTGCAAAGACCTGACGAAAATGGAGCTGCTGCCTGCCGTCAGTTACATAAACAATCTCTTGAGGCTGCCACGTTTCACTCCGGTACTGGAGCGTCGCCAAGTCGGTGGTGGTGTAGTTGGCCGCACCGTCGCTTTTTAGAACTAGTGCCGGATTATCCCTCCAGCCCTCCTTGTCTTTGATCAAAAAAGGATCTGCTTCCTGCGGCATGTTGTGATCGGAGAAAACGCATATCGCCCCATCGCTCTCGCGGGCGATTCCCAAAGACCGAAGCTCTTCAACCACTGGCTTCAAACGGTCATTGTAAAAGCTTTCACCCAAGGTCACATCGAAACGTATCCCCAGTCGCCCGTAAATTGAATCGAACTGACTCTGCGACAGACGGATCATCTCCCTCCATAGTGTCATGTTTTCGTCATCGCCGGACTGCAAACGAACTAACTCCTGCCTAGCTGCATCCATCGTTGCCGAATCATCCTTACAACGAGCGCTTATGAGCTTGTAGATCCGCTCCATTTCTCCCAGCGGATCCGCTTGAAGTGCCTCAGGATTCAAAATCGTCTTCCAGCCAACCAGCAGCATTCCGAACTGGGTCCCCCAATCGCCGATGTGGTTGTCGCGCACCACCGAATGCCCATAAAACTCCGCTATTCTCGCGATGGAATCACCCAAAATCGTCGACCTTATGTGGCCCACGTGCATTGGCTTGGCAACGTTCGGGGAAGAAAAATCGACAATGATTTTCTTCTTTGTAGGGGGCTCAGGAACGGCCAAACGCGGGTCACCACGCATTGCTTCAACCCGCGAACGCACCCATTGCGAATCGAGCCTGAAATTTAAAAACCCAGCACCGGCAATCTCCAGTGCAGAGCAGATCCCCTCCCCGTCAAAGCGCTCACGAATACTTTCCGCCAACGCACGGGGATTCATCTTCGCCCGTTTCGCCAAAACCATTGCAACATTGCTTTGGTAATCTCCAAACCGTGGGTCCGAGGCTTGTGTCACGTCAACAGAGACATCTCTAATGTCGAATTCTGCAAAACTTAAACCCGCAAGCGCGGATTTAAGACGCTCTTGCAGTAATGATGGTATGGTTTTCATAAATGACGGTGTTTCACAATGGAGACAACCCTTTGATAAATGAAGCGCTTTGAGCGACACGTCCTCCTTTTCCACCTTCCGTCTCCAACCTCAATCAACGCTGCCCTGGGTTGCCCCCATTAAACCAAGCGCTAGCGGCCGGGGGCCTGAAAAATTCTTAGGATCTCGTCCGGTGATTCCGCCATCGAAAGCCGATCCCTGACGCCTCTGTCATTCAGGAACTTTGCGATCGCAGCCAACGTACGCAGATGTATCTGGAACTGATCCTTCGGCACCACAAACATCACGATGAACTGCACCGGCACATTGTCCAGCGAACCAAATTCGATGCCCTGCCTTGAGCGACCGAATGCGGCCACCACATTTGTCACGCGATCAGAAGAAGCATGCGGAATCGCAATGCCAAATCCGATCCCGGTGCTCATGGTTTGTTCCCTCAATTCAAGAGCGCGAACAATACCGTCCTTATCGAGGGGATCCACCAACCCACTGGAGACAAGCTTCTCAACAAGCTCGAGGATGGCTGGCCATCTGTCCCGAGCCTGAAGGTCAGGGATGATCTGATTAACCGAAAGTAAATTTGCCAAGGTCATTACAAGACGATTTTTAGCGCTTGGTTGACATTCTCATTGCAAATCCAGTGGGGAAAAACGAGTTCAGAGGAGCGGGACATTAGCAACCGGCACTGCCTACACAAGCCTGTTGTGAAATTTAACTGCTTTGCTTCGCCGAATTCGGGGGATGCTCCACTGAATAAACCCTACCCTTCCACCTCACGCCAGGGCCAACTGAGCAACGCCAGCTATTGAGGGCGATGAGCATTCCCAGCATGTAGGCAATTGGATGAAGCAGCACACTCCACCAAGCGCCGCCAATCCCGATTGTTGCAACAACCCGCAGCAGGAGGATCAACCCGACTTGCATCCACGCCAAGTCAGATCCCGGCCACGAAAGCCCAGCCCAAATAAACGGCAATACGAACACACAAAACTGCCCAACACCCGCAGCCCAGAAAGCGGCTTCAGATTCCTCAAAAGCGGCTCGGGCATTCTTCGAAAAACCTTCCCAAACCTCTGCAAAGGAACGGTACATCCGGCACTTCACCAAACCCGAAGAGTCACAGTTAACCCACCAAAGTCCCTCCTGCATTTGCGAGGCCACTGCTCGCCCAAGCGCAACATCCTCCACCAAATGGTTGCGCACCGACTCATGCCCGCCGATCGCTTCATAGCCCGATCGGGAGAAAAACATCACCTGCCCATTTGCGGCCCCGAGACGACGGCGCAGCCAAGCGGGCACTGATTGCCTCAACTCTGGATACCTGCCGAGGATGCCGAGCAAAAGGTGAGGATAAAAAACGATCCCAGCGAATGGCAGCAATGACACCACTAACTTCTCGCCAAAACTGATCACTTCCTGCCTCGGCCAAGCCGAAACCAAAACCGCATGATGCTCTCTCGACGACGCAACCAACGCACCCAAAACATCAGGGGAGTGAACCGTATCCGCGTCGGTGAATAACAAATACTCGCCCGTGGCCACTCGAGAAAGCTGGTGGCATGCCCAGTTTTTGCCAACCCACCCGCGCGGAAGCTCCCGGCCAACCAACAATCCTCCGTTTTCCTCCGTCAACCCGAGCTGGCGGACAATCTGAGCCGTTCCGTCCGTTGAGTGATCATCCAGGACACACAATTGAAAATTTGGGTACTCCTGAGCCAAAAGAGATCGCACGCATGCCTCGATGTTAAGTGCCTCATTACGTGCCGGCACCAAAATCGAAACCATCGGCGCCTCAGCCTCAGACCACCGCAACGGACGCAGCCGTGGGATACAAAACAGATGCAAAGAGATCGCCATGCATGCGCAAGATAAAGCAAGCAAAACGATTAGATGAAACGCTAAAATCATAGATACGCTCCTATGGATTAAAAGATGCCGCAAAAAAATGCTGGAACCAAACGTTACAGCCGATGACTTCTGTATCCGCCAAGAATCACGGGGTATTGTTCATCAACTTACCCGCCACAAAAAACACACCACGCGGTTGTTTAGCATGCTTTGCAACCGAGGCAAACATCGAGAGACAGGCAAAACAACCCCAGCAAAGCAATCTATCAGACCGCATCTAGCCGCGCGCCTGTGAATCAAACACCTGCCGGATGATTTCCTCGACCGTAGGCTCCTGAACCGCCATGTCACTCACCGGCAATACAGCAAGCGCTTCCCTGCAAACCTCGGCCACTCGGGCCCGCGGAACATTCACTCGGACACTGAGCGGAGTCTGATCCAAGACCTCGCCCATCTGATGAAAGTCGCCGGATGTTTCGCGTGAAAAAGTTAGCGAAAGCACCTTATGCGCTGCGAACTTGTCAACGATCACAGAGAGGGGGCCATCAAAGAAAATCCGCCCATGGTTGATGATAATGACCCTCTCACAGAGCTCCTCGATATCGCCCATGTAGTGGCTCGTCAGCATCATCGTCACCGACCGCTCAGCATTATATCGCTTCAAAAACTGACGCACCCGTCTCTGCGAAGTTACGTCCAATCCGATGGTCGGCTCATCCAGCAGCAAAACTCGCGGAGAGTGCAGGAGAGCGGCAATCAACTCCATTTTCATGCGCTCGCCCAGGGAAAGCTCTCTTACCATTACGTCGAGTTTATCCTCGACGTCCAACAGAGCGGTTAATTCATCTACGACTGCGTCAAACCGACGACGGTCGACGCCATAAATCACGCGGTTTAATTCCAAAGATTCCCGCGCAGGCAGGTCCCACCACAACGCGTTTTTCTGCCCCATCAACAATGCAATTTGACGCTTCATGGCATCAGCCCGATCCCATGGCCGATAACCCAACACGCGCGCCTCGCCATCGGTAGGCTGCATGAGCCCGGATAACATTTTCAGCACAGTCGTCTTGCCTGCGCCGTTGGGGCCTAGAAATCCTACGCTCTCTCCCTCGCGAATTGAAAATGAGACACCTTCAACTGCCGCCGCCTCTGAATAATCACGCCTTACGAGCCCTCTCAACGCTCCAAAGAATCCAGGCTGCTTGCGATAGGTTCGGAATACTTTTTTGAGTCCATCAACCTCTACGGCTACAGCCGGGGCACCACTTGTGACTGCATCGCTCGCAACCGTCATGCGCCTCAGGCCCGCACCACAGGCACCTCAACGGTTTTTTCCGGCAGCAAAGCGAGAATTCTCTCAACTGCTGCCTCCGCCGTCAGACCATGCTTGCTCCGCAGCACTTCAACTGACCCATGCTCCACAAACTGGTCAGGCCAGCCGATTCGAACGACAGGAACCGCGATCCCCTCCTCTGAAAAGTGCTCCATCACCGAGCACCCATACCCGTTGTGAAGCACGTGATCCTCAAAGGTGCATATCACTTCAACGGACCGACCGTAAAACTCGAGCGTGCCGGTATCCAGCGGCTTAATCCACCTCGGATTAATCACCGCGGCGGAAATGCCGCGCGCTTCGAGCATCACCGCAGCTGCCTCCGCCATTGAACACATTGCACCGAGTCCGAACAAAGCAACGCGCGCAGGCTGAGTTGTACCGTGACGCACGACTTCAGATTTTCCAATCTCGAGCAGTCTTGGCTGGTCCGCAGGCTTTACCCCAGTTCCAACTCCGCGCGGATACCGGATCGCAATTGGCCCTGCCACATAGTGGTTCATCGTCCAAAGCATATCCACGAACTCCGCCTCATCTTTTGGAGTGCAGAAAACTAGATTCGGGATATGCCGCAAATAACCGATATCGAACAGACCGTGATGCGTGGGACCATCATCACCTGAAAGACCACCGCGATCCATGCAGAGAGCGATGTTCAAATTCTGCAGAGCCATGTCATGAACAATCATGTCATAGGCGCGCTGCATGAAGGTGGAGTAGATCGCAAGAAATGGCTTGAAGCCCTGCACCGCAAGACCGCAAGCGAAAAGAGCCGCGTGCTCCTCTGCGATTCCAACATCAAAATAGCGGCTGGGATGAGCCTCGGCAAAACTTACGAGCCCAGTGCCGGTTGGCATCGCAGCCGTGATCGCAACAAGCCGGTTGTTCTGCTCCGCAAATTTGGACAGAGCTCGGCCGAAGATCTCCGAGAATGTGGGCGATGCGGTTGGCTTGGTAGCACCGGTTTTTGGCTCGAATTTTCCAAGACCGTGAAACTTGTCGGGCTTTTCGATCGCGGGAGCGTAGCCCCTACCCTTCTGCGTAAGAATGTGCAGGATTACCGGCTCATTCTGGGTTTTTAAAAACTGGAATGTTTTGATCAACAGCGGGATGTCATGCCCGTCAATCGGACCGTAATAACGCAGTCCGAGCTCCTCAAAAATCACGCTTGGAAGCAGCAAATTCTTAACGCCAGCTTCCATTTTGTGAGCCAAATCGAGCGCAAACTGGCCACCGATCATCTTCACGAAATGGGACGCTTTTTCGTGCAAATGCGAATACGTCGGGTGCGTTGCGATTCGATTGAGATAAGTCGCAATCGCACCCACGTTTTTCGCGATCGACCACTCGTTATCATTCAGCACAACAATGAAGCGGCGGGTCTGTTCAGCAGCGTTGTTGAGCGCCTCATAGCTCACCCCACAGGTTAAAGCAGCATCGCCCGCGACGCACACCACGTGCTCGTCCCCACCTCGGAGATCACGGCCCACGGCCATTCCCAACGCAGCGGACAAGGCGGTACCGGCATGCCCCGCTCCGTAACAATCATGCTCACTTTCACTCCTGAGCAGAAATCCATTCAAACCCTCGTACTGGCGGATCGTATCAAAGCGTTCCCGCCGCCCAGTGAGCATTTTATGAACGTAGCCCTGATGCGATACGTCAAAAACAAACTTGTCGCTGGGAGTTGAGAACACCCGATGCATAGCGATGGTAAGTTCGACAACGCCAAGATTCGGCCCAAGGTGCCCCCCAACTGACTTGGGATTATCCGCTGAAAGCACACGCACTAATTCATCCCTGACCTCCTGCGCGAGTTGAGGCAAATCTCGCTCCGCCAGCTTCTTTACATCCGCCGGAGAGTTGATGGTTTCGAGTAGGTTTTTAGCCATGGGTAAGACTGTTGTAGGGACTGCGGGCTGAAAAACCCAGATTTTCTGAGCATCACCAACCAGAATTGGAAAAATCGCCCTGTCTTAAAAAAGGCTTACATCCTCGGGTGATGAGGACGCCGTTGACCGACGAGGAGTCGCCGCCTGAGCTGGTTTCGCCAACGGGGCGGAAACTGCAGTCGGATCAAATTCACTCAACTCCGCCTCACCGCCAGCGCCTCGGGCGATCAATTCAATCCTGCGCTCTGCGGAATCCAGACGCTGCTGACATACTTTAACCAACCTCGTTCCCTCCTCGTAGCGCGCAAGTAGGTCTTCCAACACAAGCTTGTCTCCCTCCATCTCTCCAACGATCTGTTCAAGTCGGTCTAGAGCGCTCTCGAAAGTTGGCTCGGAAGTTTTTGAAACGGGCTTAGCCATGGTCATTAGAAGTGATAGTCCCTGAAAAATTGATGCCCGTGACTGGATCTCTTCGACAACAATGGAGACTACCCGCAGGTGAGCATCTCGTGGAACAGTTCAAATTGGTCGGGATGAAACGCTATCAAGGCTGGAAACATCGACATCAAGATCAGCGTGCCTCGGTTCGTTGAGGAAGCCTTTGAGCCGAAATCGCAGGCGAACTTCCAGGCAACGCCTGTCCCGTCCAGTAATCCATTACTCCAAGAGTGGTGAACCTGAACACGAGTGCTTTGGCTTCCTCCATTTCGATACCGGTTCGCTTTGCGATGGAAAGGAGGGACTCCGCGCCATTGACCCGCGCGGCGAACCGAGATTCCAAATCAGATAGACGCAGTCTTTCGATGAGCGACGCTCCCTTCCGAGTATAAACAGGAGATCCATTGGGATCGATCCGCATTCCAACAGGGAGCTGGCTAGTCTGAAGCTGACGTAAACTTACGAGCACCCAGTTGTCCGCATCCTCACCCGAAGCAGGAAACTTTTCCGCAAATTCAGGAAGGACATCCATGCGCTCAAACTCGAAAGGAACGCGTCCCGCAGTCCACAGGGATGAAAAGAGGCGGTGGCCGTGCTCGCGGACAATCGGCACTACGTCCTCCTGAGGCATAAGACCACGCATTCCCAAGTATAAAAACAAGGGGCACCCCGAAACTTCCTGGGCTTCTCTGGCCTCAACAATTTGGCCTATTGTCGCGTGCTCCAGCACTGCGGGCGATTCGCGGCAGTAAAGGGCGCAATTCCGAGTTGAAGCAAATACGAATCTTCCCCTATTGACGTAAAGCTCGATCGGAGAACGATTCACAAAAAACCTCAGCACGCCGGTCAGCCTGTCGCCAAAGGCCATTTGCAATGCAGCCTGGGTTTGAAAAAATCCTGTGTGCCCACTGAACGCAGCGCGTGCTTGATCGTAAAACAGCAGATTGCGGGCGGGCGGCGACAACGGACGAGGTAAAGCGACTACTTTGCCCATGACTTCCGCCATGGTGTCGTAGAGCACGGGTCGGGGGAGAACTCTGCTCACGTTCTGGTATAAATCCTCGATCGCGTCAGCCTCGCCGGTTTGGTTCACCAGGTAGATGGGGATTCCGGCAGTTGAAGGATCACTCACGAGTCGCATACAGACTGCTTCGGCTCGCAGATCAGGAAGTGAGTCGGAGAGCAAGATCAAGTCGGGCTGTGCCACATGCATCCTCGCGAAAGCATCCAACCCTTTCTGCGCAAACAGGACGTCAACCGACGCGCCCGGATACTGGCGGGCAAGCACAGTTTCAGCCAGCTGGGCCATCGCTGGGGTGTCGTCAATTACGAGGATCTTCTGAAACATGAACGGGGTTCGGAATTCGGCGTGAGCTTAGCCCCGAGACCCTAGGCGATTGACGCAAAGGGTCAAGGCTACTCCACCCAGTCGGTGCGGTTATTTGGGATTAGGGCTGAAACTCAGAAGTTCCACTCGTATCGGCGCCGCCGCCGTGTTTTGCTTTGCACTTTCCCGAGCTCCCCCTAGCGTTCCCGCCCCGCACAGCCCAAAAGACGGCTGACAGCCGAAGCGGATCAAAATACTTTTAACCTCACCTAAACCAAATCTTTCGATCATGGCCAACACCATCCTAGTAGGCGCTCAGTGGGGCGATGAAGGCAAAGGCAAAATCATCGATTTCCTTACCGAAACCGCGGAAATCGTCGTACGCAGCCAAGGCGGAAACAACGCCGGCCACACAGTCATCGTCGGAGGCATCAAATACGTCCTCCACTTAATCCCATCCGGCATTCTCCGCCCCGGGACTAAGTGCGTCATCGGAAATGGCGTCGTACTCGATCCCATCGCAGTCGCAGGCGAGATCGACGGACTCACCGCAAAAGGTGTGTCTGTGACTCCGGAAAACCTGCTGATCAGCGATGCCGCCCACTTGGTCCTTCCATACCACCGGCATTTGGACGAGGCCCGAGAGATCGCTAGGGGCGCAGGGAAAATCGGGACCACCAAGAGAGGCATCGGACCGGCTTACGGCGACAAGATCGCTCGCGTTGGACTCCGGATGGCGGATCTCTTGAACCCGGCTCTGTTCTCCGAAAAGCTGGCGACCCGTGTGGCGGAAAATAACGAGACGCTGGCCCGCTACGGCATCGCACCACTCGACTTTGAGGAGACGCTTGCCAAGTTGCTGGCGGCAGGAAACTCCCTTGCTCCGTTTGTTGGCAATACGGTGGTTTTCTTGCATAAAGCAGTGCGCGAGAAGAAGAAAATGCTATTCGAGGGGGCTCAAGGGACTTTCCTCGACATAGACCATGGCACCTACCCGTACGTGACCTCCTCAAACACCACTGCCGGAGGTGCCTGCACTGGCTCGGGGGTTCCACCACACCACATTGACTCGGTCTTAGGGGTGATGAAAGCCTACACCACACGCGTAGGGGAGGGCCCCTTTCCTACTGAGGACGAAGATTTAGGGGATATGCTGCACGGAATGGGGCGCGAGTTCGGATCGACGACCGGACGGGCACGGAGGTGCGGTTGGTTTGATGCTGTCGCAGTTCGTTACGCTGGAATGATTAACGGAATTGATACACTTGCCGTCACGAATCTCGATGGCCTCGACTCGCTGGCGTCAGTCAAGGTATGCACGCACTACCGACTTGATGGCGCCCTCCTGGAAACCCCTCCAATGGATTACGCGCAGCTGGCAGCCTGTGAGCCGGTGTATGTGGAGATGCCGGGGTGGCAGACGCCGACCGACAAAATTCGCGAATGGAGCCTGATGCCGGAGCAGGCAAAGAACTATCTCTTGAAGATCTGCGAACTCTCGGGAGCAAAACTATCAATTGCAAGCGTGGGCCCGAACCGCGAACAGACGATCTTGCTCTGAGTGTTCCATCCTGAATTTAGTAGAAACTGAGGCTGTAAAATCTAGCCCCACTGATATACTGGGCGTGCTTTCGAAATGATCGTCCAGTCTTCAGTCACACTAGAGCCCATCATCGCGGTTCATGAAAATTCGCCTGCCCCTCGGCACATCGCGATTATCATGGACGGAAACGGACGGTGGGCGAAAGAGAGAGGACTCCCCAGAGTAACCGGTCATTCCAGCGGCGCTCATGCATTGCGGGCTGTGACAGAAACATGCTGTGCGCTGGGAGTTGACTGCCTGACGGTCTACGCGTTCTCGACCGAAAACTGGAAAAGACCTGCGGAGGAGGTGAGCGCCCTCTTCGGTTTGCTCGAGCACTTCCTAGAGTCCGAACTGCCAACCTTGCAGCACAACAATGTCAGCCTGCGCGCCATCGGAAGACTTTCTGAATTGCCGAAAAGCACGCTTCACGCGCTTGAAGACACGATCCACAAAACCGCAGGCAACGACGGACTGACACTGATACTGGCAATTAACTACAGCGGCCGAGCCGAACTGGAAGATGCGATCCGTGCGGTGTGTCAAGAGGTGGCGCAAGGTGCGCTTACCCCAGAAGATTTCACTCAAGCGCATCTTCAAAAGCACTTATATACGAAAGACTGGCCGGACCCGGATCTCTTAATCCGCACTTCGGGAGAGATGCGCCTTTCGAACTTTCTGCTTTGGCAACTTAGCTACACCGAGCTCTACGTAACCCCGAAGCGCTGGCCTGACTTCAACGGCAACGATCTACTCGAGGCAATCAAAGAATTTAATCAACGCCAGAGGCGCTACGGTGGACTCTAATCCACCAACCAAGAAGCGCAGATAAAACACCATCCCAAAACTCAGTCGACCGGCCCGCTTTCGCGGCTAAATCCCGGCTTAATCATCCCGCAAATCAGAGACGCCCCCCGTCGAAGTGTTCAGTCCGACCACACTCCACAGGAGGCATTATCCCATGGCTAGACAGCAGCTTATCCTAATCGCAGACCCCGATTCAGATTTTCTTGATTGGACAACTCATCAACTCTCGTCTGCGAAAACCAGAGTTATCACCACTTCAGATTCGGAAGAAGCGTACCGCATTTTCATGCGGGAAAAGCCCGACGTGCTGATGGCCGAGACACACCTTTCGCCATTCGGTGGGATGGAACTTTTAGGGAGAATCCGGCAACGCTCGCCGAACTCGATCGTCGTCCTCACCAGCGCGTTCGGAACCACCCAGTCGGTGATCGAGTCCATGCGTTTAGGAGCGTTCGATTTCGTGCGCAAAGAAAGCCTTCCATTTTCGTTAAAAGCGGTGATTGACGCGGCTCTGCGTGCACAAGCTGAGATGCGGGCCGCAACATCGGCTAAACCGCAGCTCACCGTGGACGAGCACCAGGATTCGCTGGTGGGAAAATCTGAGGCGATGGCTCAGGTTTTCAAAATGGTGGGTCGCGTCTCCATGTCAGACGCGCCGGTCATGATCACTGGAGAGAGTGGTTCAGGAAAAGAATTGGTAGCGAGGGCGGTGCACAATTACTCGCAACGCACGAACAAAAGTTTTGTCGCCATCAACTGCGCAGCAATACCAGAGCAGCTTCTAGAGAGCGAACTGTTCGGTCACGAAAAGGGGGCATTCACGGGTGCGATCGGACAGCGCGCTGGGCGTTTTGAGCAATGCAACGGAGGCACTCTTTTTCTTGATGAAATTGGAGACATGCCCCTTCAGTTGCAAAGCAAGATCCTGCGTGTACTGCAGGAGGGCGAATACTCGCGCGTTGGCGGCGCTGCCACGCTTAAATCAGACGTCCGTATTGTCGCCGCGACGAACAAAAATCTCGAGCAGGAGGTGGCGGAAAAAAAATTCAGAGAAGACCTTTTCTACCGGCTGAATGTCGTGCGCATTCAGCTTCCGCCGCTGCGTCAACGACTCGAGGACGTTCGTCTGCTCGCAGAATACTTTCTAAACAAAGTTGCGACCAGGCAACGCCTGCCTCGACTCAAAATCTCAGAGGATGCGATTAAGGTTCTCGAAAGTCACAATTGGCCAGGCAACGTCCGTGAGCTTGAAAACACCATCCAGCGGGCATGTGTGTTTGCAACATCGGACGTGCTGCTTCCAAAAGACATTCCCATCGGAGCCGTTTCCGGAGGCTCAGAACCAAGCGACTTGACCGGCTGCGGAATGCCCACAGTTGTAAGCAAGGAGATGGCAATCGAGTCACTGATCAAAGCAGCGGAAGCAGACTCCAGCATGCAGCTACTTCCGTGGCTTGAACGCGAATTTACGCTTCATGCGATGCGAGCAACAGGCGGAAATCAGGTGCGAGCCGCCAAACTGCTGGGAATCACCCGCGCCACTCTGCGAAAACGCCTGGAAATTTTTGGAATTACCCGAGAGATGAACATCTCGTAATCCCACTCGGAGCCAAGCAAGTGTCGCCAACAAGAAACAGGACCGACACCAGTAAAGAAGCAACAGAATCTAGCGGGAAATCGACCAAGGAACTCCTCAATCGGTGCCTCCGGTAAATGTGAATTCACAACCGAAGGCTCACTCGAATCCCAAGACACGAGTCGCACCAAGAGCCCTAGGCGTACTCGGCAACCCTGAACCGGATCAACACCGGTTAAGCTTCGGGAGCGGTCTTGCGAAGGCCAACCACCTTATCGCCCTGCTTGTACTGCCCGCGCTTCTTAAGAAGCTCCACACGCTCAAAGCGTTTCAGAACGTTCCGTTTGGCAGTGATAGTGCTTGCGCCCTTGAGACTACGATGCTGAGACATAAAAAGAAAAGTTGGGCCTGAAATGGTACCGCGAAGAAACCCGAGCGCAAGGACAGAATACTTAACGCTGAGCGCCTCTAGACGGACAATTCCGCTTATGGCGACCCTAACGGGATTCGAACCCGTGTTACTCCCGTGAAAGGGGAGTGTCCTAGGCCACTGGACGATAGGGTCTCAATGAGAGGACGGGGAGACTAAAACACCCTCACGAGAACACAAGCGGATTCTAAAAAAAAGAGCCTCAATTAAAATCCGGAACCCAAAAGCATCTCACCGTCAGCTGTATGCAATGATGCAAAACCTTGCCCCTTCGCCGTCTCTCAAGCAGGTGCAGACCTTTGGATCCTTCAACGCGTCGTAGGTAATTCTGCCGTCCTTGTGGGCATCAATCCAAAGGAATACAGAGACACCGGCCTAGTGATCTCGAGTAACGCTCGGGCTAATCATTCGCGAAATCCCTGCAAACACACCGAGTGCGATGACGGCTCGGGTGGACTGGATGGGTTTCATCTAAAACGCTTGTAGAAAAGCTTTACCAGATCCTCATTGTTTCCAGAGAAATCACATCTCTGGCACTCAAAAATCAGGAACTGGCCTAACGCTTTAAATTCGCCCACTCATGTGTTCGTGCACAAGAGCCGAAAGAGCAGCTACATGGGCTTCACATCGGAGCTGCAACGCAGCCTCACTCGGCGTCTCAAATGTGATGGTTCGCCTGCAGCCCCTGCGATGAAGCCAGATCGCCTCGGGATGGCCGTTTTTGTTAAAGTGCTCCATCCTTAAACGGGGGCGCAGCAGCCCTTGCCGAGCTCTGCGCCCATCAATGTTAGCTCTCAAGTCCCG
>JBILUQ010000248.1:0-5956 GCA_044370935.1 Chthoniobacteraceae bacterium | reverse complement strand
AAAGGAGGAACTCAAAGCGCACCCCAAACCAGTCCCTGTAGCGTTGCATCAGATGCTCGCAGAGTCGGTCCTTGTGCTTTCCAAGATGATCCAATCCACGATAGAGGCGGTCATCATTGATGAGTTCAGGAGCGATGCCGCTGATATCCTCAAGGGCAGTTCGCGCATACCACTCTTCGGCCACGCCAAGCTCTGAGGCTTGTCCGCAGAATTTGCCGGCAGTCAATACGGCTGCGACTTCCGCCCAAGGTACGTCTTCGCGTCCCTCGCCCATAAGCTGCGAGAGCAGTTCGTGCAGACCCAGTCGTCTCCAAAGCGCCAATGCCAGATACACGCTGCCAAATTCACGCACACGTTCGACCGAAAGATTCGCCAGATCGGCCAATTTCCATTGCGTAGGTTCGGACACATTTGAGGTGTCCTTTGATTTTTCGAGCAGAAGCTGCCGGGGCCCTGGTTTGCGGCCTTCCAGCAGCGCTTCAATGTCCTCCCATCCTGCGGCAAGGTCTTCCTCTGAGAGCTTGCCCAGCGTGGCGACCACGCGTTGGCGAGGGCCAAGCTCGGTGCGTACCGTCTCACACAAGGTCCAGTATTCATAGACCTCACCGTTGGACTTTTTGCGGTTCTTGCGCAGAAACATGCCACCATGTTCCGCGCTGTTGATTTTCCCAACAAGGGGGTCTTCTCCACTACAGGCATTCGCGCCAATTTTTACTCTGTAGCATTTCCGAGTTTTACCGGCGTCTCTCTGTAAAGTTTTTCAAAATACAAACCAAACTGCGGAACTAGGGCTAACGTCTCGGACATTCGATGCACTGCCTTTTTATTCTGTCCTGCGCGTTGCGCTCAACGCTCATTTTCCAACTGTTCTTACCAATCGAAAACCACGACTTGCGTCACTGTGGTCGGCTGGAGCTACCGGAACTAGACTTCCTCTAACTCCACCACCGTTACCCCATGTGCCGCCGCTAAGCGTTTTCGTCTTGGCCAAGCAAAACTCTTTCGCCTGATTCCATCCACCTCCACGAACAATCCGGCTCTTTTTTTGAGGATCCTCTTCCCACATCCATTCGAAGACATTCCCTCCCAGATCATAAAAACCCAATGCATTTGGTTTGAAAGAACCCACGGGAGCCGTTCCAAAGATTCCATCCACCCCTACCGTTGCCGGATCGGCAGAACCGTCCGCCGCAACGGCGTAATTTCCATCATCCCATTTTGGGGGATAGTAGTCACCCCACATATACTTGGAGTGCCCTGTCGCCGCTTCCCACTCAGCATCTGTGGGCATTCGCCATTCTCTCCCAGTCTTCACACTCAACCAGGCACAAAATTGCTTCGCCTGTTTCCAACTCACATAAACAAGCGGGTGGTCATCCGTTTGCACAAAGTCTGGAGCCGCCTGCCTCCAACTGCCGGGTTGCTGCCACTCGGGAAGCCCCGCAGCACGAGCATACAACTTCCATTCTCCTACCGTGAATTCCGTCTTGCTCATGAGCACATTGGTTCCGGGTACAGGCAGCAACTTTTTTTCCAAGCTCTGCACCAACTCAGGGACAACACTTAAATCTTCAACTCCAAGGCCCACATTCGCCGTTTGATCACCTTTTTTGCTTTTCCAAAAATCTCCCAGTTCCCTGCCGATCACCATGGCTTCATACTGTCTGCCTTGAGAATTTAAGTATTCAAACAACGCACTCCGCGCCTTGATGTCGCCCTCCGCTTTAAGCAGCGCCAGCAGCCTTTCCGTGAGTGTGAGATTTTTTTGTATCGCCTCGTCTTTACTAAAACGCAGTGCACTTTTGTACTCGGCAATAGCCTCCGGCCAACGCAGCAACACCTGCAGTACGTTCCCTCGCAAAGCATGATATTCGGAGCTATCCGGCTGAATGTTTGCCGCAAATGTGATGGCTCTCAAGGCGTCCTCGAATTCTCCGTCGTGAAGCGCGTCTTTGGCACGCATTGCAAACGTGGGTGCCGTATCACGCAAATTCTGCAGTGCATCGCTCGCCTCACGCCCCTTCTGTAAAACGCGCGCAGTGAATCCGGCGACCACAATGACCAACACGATCACGGCCCCGGCAAGCGCTTTGTTGCGTCTCGCCCAGAGCATTGCACGCTTCCACACACCCGCGTCCTCCGCGCTCGTTGCAAAGCCGTTCTGATACCTCTCAATATCACCAGCGAACAGTTCCACGCTCGCATAGCGCCCATTGCGATCCGTTGCCATCGCCTTAAGCGTGACGGCCTGCAACGCTTCTGGCGCCTCAACACCCATCGCGGTCGGCACACCCACCGTCACCTCGTCATTACTCCCGCGCTTGGTGACCATCGAGCTGATGCTCCCGTTCTTCACCTTGGTGAGCACCTCATCCAAGGTCGTACCCTCGATCGGTGGACGCAGTGTCAGGATCGCGTAGAGAATCCCGCCCAAACTGTAGATGTCAGAGCGAGCATCCAGTTCCGCCACCATTCCCATTGCCTGTTCAGGCGACATGTACTGTGGAGTACCCATGATCTCACCTTCCATGGTCATGCCGTAATCACCAATGTCGTTGACGCGTGAAACGCTCGAGCTCTGTTCTTCGCGTTCACCCAGCACCTTTGCTAGGCCCCAGTCCATCACCAGCACTTCGCCGTATTCACCCACCATGATGTTTTCCGGCTTCAGATCCCGGTGCAGAATTCCTTTGCTGTGCGCAAACATCATCGCATCACAAACCTTGCGGAAGATAGTCAGCATGGTTGCGCGAGGGTATTCTTTGATCGCCGCAGCATCACCGTCGCGGATCAAATTTACAACGGCCTGCAGCGTCCGGCCTTTCACCAACTTCATCGAGTAGAAGGGACGCCCCTGCGCATCGACGCCGATGTTATGGATCGGAACAATGTTCGGATGTGCGAGCTGTGCCAGCACCTTGGCTTCTTTAACAAAACGGGGATCTTCTCCATGTTCGCTGATGCTGCTCACCTTCACCGCCACCTGCCGCTCCAGCTGGGGATCCTCACCAAAATAGATCTGCCCCATGCCGCCACGGGCGATTTCACGCACAAGTGTGTACTCTCCTGTGAGTGGTGCTTTTTTTGCAGCGTTCGGATCAGCAGATGGTGTATTCGTTGACGCAGCTTTCTGAACACTCGAACGCGTGGGCGTTCTCTGCGGAATGGTCACATCCATACTGGCCTTGCTCTTGCTCACAGCTCGCTGAGGAATGGTGATGTCCATCGAACTGGAAGTAGGCGATACAGCCACCGGGTGGACTGCTTTAACTTCCACCAACAGCGTGACGTCTCCGACCTGCACAGAGGCCGGATATTCGACCTGCACCCGTTCAGTGATCGTGTGGCCGTTGACCAGTGTTCCTCCCCCGAGATCCTCCACCTGCAACCCAGCCTCGCTGATCCACACCCACGCATGGCGCTCAGTAACTCCCACGCCAGCCACAGTGAACACATCCGATGCAGTCTCGGTACCGATCACAAATTGCGATTCACCGGTATCGACGCTACTAATAGCGCCTGTTGGTCCATAAAGGGTGATTGACCACGTCTGCATCGATAGCCGATATCACAACCTGCCCTTCAATGCATCAGGCAAATGTGCAGATGTACCTAGCATACTGAGCCTTGCAAATCTCGGATATGATTCATGCAAAGCTTTACCGTTGGGAGGCGGGCACAGGCCACTTGAGGTGCCGGTGCAAAAATTCAAAGGTGCCTTCGCCGTGGATCGTATGCGGTCCGTTGAAGTGTTCGATCGCTGTCCGATCTTGAAGCGAGAGTCGATCAAAGAGGCGGCGTACCTTTGCAAATTCGTAATTCACCCATTCGTCCCGGGCAACGCCGTCCTCGTGTCCTCGTTCAACCATAAACGGGCGTGGTGCGATGAGCGCCGCCATCTCAGCGTAGTTGAAGTGGCGGGCCAGATCCCATTCCCAGATCTCGTTTTCCGATGTGAACACATAGCTTTGCGGAAGATCCGTGCTGACACATTTGCGGATCCATTCGTTGAAGTCGCCGCTGCAAATGCTAAGGGCGTATCCCGGGAGGATCGCAGGAAGGCGCATCGCCGACTTGCCACCGTAACTCAAGCCGTAGAAACCGATGCGGGAGGAATCCACGAAGGAGAGCCCGCCTAGCCATTCAAGAATCCGCTGGTGCTGTCCGGCGATAACGCTGAAAAGCGTGAGGCCCATCGGGTTCAGTTTGCGTTGAAGCACTCGGAACGACTCCTTGCCGCGGTAGGGATTGTGCGGCGCGAAAGTGACGAAGCCGCGTTCCGCCAGGGCGAGTGCGAAGCCTTTGTAATATGACCAAGCCTTTTGCGTTGGGTCGCCCTCAACAACGTCTGCTGGGAGGCCTTCAAGACCATGCTGGCAAACCACCACCGGCCTTCGCTCGGGGGCGGCGATCCCCTTTGGAACGCAGAGCAAGCCCCAGGCAAACACGTCCTCCCACACGTCTAGCACAACCTCATGCACCGACACCTTGTCGTTCTCAAAGACCGAGCGCGTCCGCACATGGGCAGGAAGATCAGGATCCGGGAGGCGGCCGATGAGTTCCCTCCAAAAGCGCTCTCGCTCCGTCGCGATGTGCGATTCAAAAGCTTCGCTGGATTTGAGTGGAAGCTCTTTCCAAAATTTTGATTCCCGCTCGGCTTCGGCATCAACTACCAGCTGCTTGCAGAGGTTCTGCAGTTGACGCACTTGTCGGCGCTGGCGCTCAGAATCCACCGGCAGGCCGATGGGCTTGTCATTGGACGAAGCCTTGGAAAGAATCGCCGAAGCTGTGACCTGCGGAAACACCGAACGCACGACCTCCTTGATTCCCTGCCGCTGCGTATAGAAGCGGATCCAATTGCCTGGAATGATGGACCGGGCCCGCTCGACCTCGGCTTCGGATGACTGGTCTAACGGCATTTCAAGCCGGCCCGGAGCGGCGATCTGGCGGATTCCCGCCGCGGGTGTTGTCGACTGGATTTGGGGAAACCCGAGGTGCTGGATGACAAGGGGGCGGGGAGCGATGAGTGAGGCGACTTCGGCATCGCCAAAATTACGCAGCAGGCCGAACACATTCCTATAAAGCGGCTCCTGCCATACTTTCTCTCGCGGCGCAAAATACCCTGCGACGTAGGCTGCATCGACGCGCGTGTCGATGGCCGCGGTATGCAGCGCAATCAGTCCGCCTTCGCCCAAGCCGGCAACGAGAATCGGGAGCTGGACTGGGCGCGTCCTAAACCAGTCCACTAGGGCGAGTGCTTTTTGAATTTCAAAGCCGATAATATGTCGTCCGCACTCAAAAGACTGCCGGTAAATCCACTCCCGATGCGATAGGTCCGTGCGGATACCCAGCCGTTCGTTGCCGCTGTGCGTGCTGGCGCGGCTTGTAAGCGCGGGAATAATGATCTCGCACTGCGCGCTCAGCAGCATCTCGTCGACGAGCCTTTCGGGCGGTACGTCCGCGTCCGGCAGATATATGATCCTCGCGAGAGGCTCCGCTTTCGGCTGCACGAAAATACCCTCGCCATGGAAATCTTCAAAAACAGACCACCGAACCCGGGACACTTTCACCGTATCGGTTTCGAGCAGCACCGCTGGGTTTAGGGTATCTCCGATCCACTCGAGCGCTGAAAACGGAATACGCGAGTCGACGACGCCTAGGATGGCTACAAGTTTTTCACGGGTGGGATGGCGTTTGTCGCGAGCATTTTCAATGAGGCGATCGGCCATGCGGTCGATGCCCGCCACCATTTCGGTGGACAAGTCAGCGTTGGAGCGCAGAGCCTCGGTCCCGGGCAGGGATGGAGCCGCCGCGGAAGATTTGCCCCCGCACAGCAGGGTGAGCGAAGTGATGCACGCGGGAAGGATTCGCGCGCACGCTAAGAGGGGGTTTTTCATGGCGGGTTCAGGCGAACTGCGGTGGAGCTTGGCAAATGACGCAGATTGCGGCACGGATC
>JBILUQ010000247.1:0-5960 GCA_044370935.1 Chthoniobacteraceae bacterium | reverse complement strand
CGGAACAAACCTCACAAACCGAGATGCCCGTATGCACACGTCCTTTTTGAAGGATGTGGCCCCTCTGCCCGGACGCGGCGTGCTCGTCGGGTTGCGCGCTGATTTTTAGAGCAAATACAGACTGCGACACGTTTTACCGAGGGCCGGTTGAACATCGCTTTTTCTGGGTTTTGAGCGTTTCCGGCGTTGATCCGGCAGTGCCCGATACAAAGTGTCGAGAAGATTCGCTAGGGACGGTCAAGATGCTTGCGCTCCTCGGACGTGAGCGTCGAGAACCAAATCTTGTAGAGGGCGGCGTAGGTTTCGGAGACCTCGCGCCACAGGGCTTGTTCGTGCCCGTGATGGGACTCCCAGTTTTCCGGCATTTGTCCCTTCAGAGAGTGGTAGCTGTCGGAGATCTGCAGGAAAAGTTGGCGACCCTCATCCGCGCGGTCTGCAACGGCCCGCAATACCGACTCCATCTCGGCCTCATAGGTGGAGAGCAAGTCGAGGGTGCGTTCCATTCCCCTTTTGACATTTTCATCGACAGCCTCCCAATCGACCTCCGATTCGGGATTTCGATTTCGCGCTTCTTCCACTTGTCGTCGCTTCTTTTCAAGCTTCTGCAGGAGGTCTAGTCCCTGCAAATAATCACCGAAAGGATCCCGGGGCGGCAGTTCCATCCAGCAACCTACATGGCTTAGGGTGTCACGCTAGTGGGGATCGGAAAAAATTGTGTCCCGCCGCCTGAAATGACCGGCCGTGGGTGTTGGAATTTTGTAACGCATCCCCTTTGAGGTGGTTCCGTTTTTCGCAGTTGCAATTCCAGCCGGTAAGGCTTTTCTGGGCCCCTGGCTCCCCTACCCCGCAGTTTGCTTTCCTTATGAATCGCGCCTCATGAACACAACACCCCAGAACACAGCCGAGCGCTCCAAAGCTCCGAGAGTTTATGGAAGCCTCGCGTCCCTTGGCATTCTCGCGGCCGCACTGTTTCAGCCCTCGCCCGCCGCAGCCGCAGCGCAAAAGCCGCCCAACATCGTGTTCATCCTCGCCGATGACCTTGGGTACGGCGATCTAGGGTGTTTCGGACAAAAGCGCATCCGCACCCCGAACCTGGACCGCATGGCGTCGGAGGGAATGCGGCTCACCCATCACTATTCGGGCAACGCGGTGTGCGCTCCATCGCGCTGCGTGCTGATGACTGGAATGCACCCGGGCCACGCCTTCATCAGGGACAACCGGCAGCTCCGCAAAGATGCGGAGGGCCAGTACCCCATCGCCGAGGGGACAGTCACTTTGCCCAGGCTCCTGAAGGAGCGCGGGTATTCGACGGGCGGATTCGGAAAGTGGGGGCTGGGCGGCCCCGACACTTCCGGCGAACCCCTCAAACAGGGGTTTGACCGATGGTTCGGATACAATTGCCAGGCCGTGGCGCATAACTTTTTCCCGACATACCTTTGGGACAACGACAAAAAGCGGCCCCTCGCGAACCACGCCTTTTCCGCGCGTGGAAAGCTCCCCGAGGGGAGCGATCCCACAAAGCCAGAGTCTTACCGCCAGTACCAGGGGCCGGAGTACTCGGCCGACCTGATTGCCGAGGAGGCGTGCGCGTTCGTGAAGGCGCACAAGGACGCGCCGTTTTTCCTGTACTGGCCCACCACCGTTCCGCATCTCGCATTACAGGTTCCCGAGGACTCCCTGAGCGAATACGCGGGCCAGTGGCCGGATGAACCCTACGTTGGGGACCACGGCTACCTTCCGCATCACCGGCCCAAAGCCGCGTACGCGGCGATGATCACTCGGATGGACCGGGACGTAGGCAGGTTGATGGACGTCGTGCGTGAACTCGGACTTGATGAACAAACCCTGTTCGTGTTCTCAAGCGACAACGGCCCTCTTAACGGCACCCATCAGGGACTGGGCGGCACGGATGCGATCTTTTTCAATTCCGCGGGCGGGTTGCGGGACGGCAAGGGCTCCCTCTGGGAGGGAGGTTTTCGCGTGCCAGCCATCGTACGATGGAAGGGACATGTGCAAGCCGGCACACAAAGCGAACGCATCACCGGATTCGAAGATTGGATTCCGACCTTTCTTGAACTATCGGAAAATGCAGCGTCACGCGGCGCGGGATTACCCCAGTTTGATGGAATCAGCATGGCGCCGACGCTGCTCGGGAAGTCCCAGCCCGAGCGCCCGTTCCTGTATCGCGAGTTTCCGGGATACCTCGGATACCAGGTGGTTCGCATTGGCGACTGGAAAGGTGTGCGCAAGAACCTTTCGAAGAAAAAGGACGTGCCCGCAGGAGGGCAACCGCTCGAATTGTACAACCTGCGCGACGACCCGATCGAAGCTAAAAATGTGGCGCGCGAACACGACGATATCGTGCAGGCAATGAGGCAGATCATGCGCGAACAGCACGCGCCCTCCAAAGAGTTCCCTTTCCCGGCGTTGGACGCCGGCTTGTAGAACCCATCGGGCCCGTACTAAAAAGCGTCATGCAACATCCCCCACGGTCCGGCCCGAGCGGTTTTTCGCGGCGCAGCTTTCTGCTTCATGGCGCATCGGCGCTCGCACTCGCTCCCATGATGGCGCGCGGCTCTGAATCGTCGGAGGTTTTGGGACAGGGGGAGTTCAGATACCGAGTTGTGCCGAATTGGGGGCATTTAACAGACGCAACGCCCGTGAAAAATTGTCACGGAATCGTGTGCGACGCCGCCTCGGAACACATCATCCTGCTGACCGACCACACGGCAAACAACGTCATCGTTTATGATCGATCCGGAAAGCTTGTGCATCAATGGGGCAACGCGTTTCCCGGTGCGCACGGACTTTCCATCGTGCGCGAGGGAGGAGCGCGCCCTCGCGAGGTGTTGTTCATCACAGATCTTCAAACGCACCGGGTGGTGAAAGCCACGTTGGGGGGCGAGATATTGGATGAATGGCTTTGGCCTCAACAGACTGGCAAGTACGGTGCGGAGGCGGAGTACAAGCCCTCATGGACGTTGCATCTGCCTGACGGCGGATTTTTTGTGCTGGACGGTTACGGCAGGGATTTCATCACGCATTACGATTCAGCGGGAAAGTTCGTTCGAATCTTCGGCGGCGCGGAGGGTGGCATTGGGCACTGGGGGCCGCACGGCGGGATGGTGGACGGCGAATCTGCGCGGGATGCCACCCTGCTGATTGCCATGAGTGATCAGCAGCATTTGCTGCGTCTTTCACAGACGGGCGAAAAGCTCGGGAGCGTGGATTTGCCGGGCGGCAATCCGCGCCAGATCCGGCGTCATGGCGGCCACTATTTTGTGGCGCATCTGGGTGACAACTGGCCGAAGGATAGAAACTGCCGCGGGTTTGTCTCCGTGCTCGACTCCGATTTGCGGGTTGTTTCAAACATAGGCGGCACCGCCCCCGAGTACGGACCGGACGGCGCGCTGCGGACGATGGGGCACACCGGCGACACCTTCATGCATCCGCACGACTTGGTGGTCGACAAGGATGGCAGCATTTACGTGGCCCAGTTTGCCTCGCAGCAGACTTACCCTGTGAAGCTGGAGCGGGTGTAGCCCGAGCCTGAAAATCGGCTCGCCACAAACGCACGCAGGACGCGCTTCCTCCGAGAAGCCCGGCGATCAATGTTGCTAAAGCTTTGGGGCGTTCAGAAGCCCTGATGAGGCGCTTCGTGTAACTTTGAGCGGGTTGCTTCCTGGGTTACTGCCAGTTCTACGGAACTGAACTGATGGCCACCCGGAAGCCCACGTCGGGGGTGCGAACCTCCGGGTGGCCGCTGCAGGCGCGGGAGGCAACGGCGCAGATCACCGCGTCGTAGTTCCAGTACCCGCCCCGGAGCGCTCGATGGTAGCCGAGAAAATGAGACCAACTCCCGCTCCACTCCCACAAGTTCCCGCTCATATCAAATATCCCCAACTCGTTTGCGGACTTCTGGCCAACTTCATGCACGGCGGAACCTGAGTTCTGAGAGTACCAACCCACCACATTCAAATCATTGCTCCCGCTGTAGGTGTGCCCTTGTGTTTGCGTTCCTCCTCTTGCTGCGAACTCCCACTCTTTCTCGCTGGGCAACCGATACCCGTTTGACGATGCGACTTCCGTTGGCGCCACCTGTCCGCTTTTGTAAACAGCCCCATCCGCCATGTACTCAGGCGTCTTACCTTCCTTTTCACTCCGCGCATTGCACCACTTCACTGCGTCGTACCAATTCACGTGCGTGACGGGGTAGTTGTCTCCCACACCTTGTCCTGCGTTATCAAGATCCGCATACCCGTTTGCGACTGCCCACGCACGAACCGTCTTCCATTCACCCCATGTGACCTCGGTTTTACTAATGTGGAAGGTGGAAACGCTCACCGCTCCCAGCCCGGAGGAGGAAGGCAGACGACCGCCAGACACAAGCACAAAGCCGGCGGACACCGGTGGAGTCGTCACGGATGGCATCACACGCATCCCCATGTCAGCCCGGGATCCATCGGCGTTGTTCCGGGAGTTTGGATCGCCGGAATTTCGTGCAGGCGACAGTTTTTGGAGCGAGTAGTCGTTTGCCTGTGCGTTGTTGAAGAGCGGGTCTTTCGACAGGTTTCCAGTTCCGGCAACCACTTTTTCAAAAATGCTGTAGGAGGATGAGGGAACCTCGATCGCGGTTTTACGCGGGTAAATCTCTTTTCTATCTCCGATCACTGAGATCTGGTTGTTCCACGAGATGCAGTTGACGACACTGGTTGTTGCGTCGGTGTGGTAAACCCGCAGGAGGGATTTTACGATGAAGAACCCCCAGTTGGTCATCAGCGCATCCAGCGTGTTGTTTGCAACCGTACAATTTTCAATGCTCTTGAAGTGGCCCGAAAAGATTGCCGCGGCAGCCGCGTTATCTCCGGATTTGAGTCGGTTTTTATGGATTAAGCAGTTGCGCACCACTGCCTCGCCGCCGGAGGTGTAGATCAAGAATGCAGAAGAGGTGCCTGAGCGGAATGTGCCATCCGCCGCGTTGTCCCTGAACACGCAGCTGTCCACGACGGCGGATGTATCGCCCAAATCGAGCAGAACTGCGGCGCCCCAATCGTTCGGGTTGTTTCTGTAGGCATTCAGGAATGTGAATCCTTGGATCAAAATTTCGCCGGCGGCGGGCTTTGTAATGGTCGCAATCATCTCTTTGCCGAGATCAACAAAGGTCCTGCTGGATCCTTCCGAGGAGATGAGTTGGATTCCCTTTTTTCCAAAGTCCAGCGGCTTTGTTGTATACGTTCCACCTGCGACGCTGACAATTTCACCTGACGCAGCAGCATCCAGGCCCTTTTGAATGGTTGCGAAAGGCAGCTCTGAAGTGCCTGTTCCACTCACATCGCTGCCTGCGGCTGAAACATAAATCGTCTTTGTCTGCGGCGTATCGGTGGTGGTCACCTCGAGGGTTGCTTTTGCACTTTGGGCCGTGCCTCCGGGGGTGGTGACGTTCACCAGATAAACCCCAGCATCGGTGACGCGCGCCGATACAAGCGCAAAAGATTTTCCCGTGGCTCCCGGAATGGGAGCCCCGTTCCTGTGCCACTGGTACGAGGCGCCCGCTTCGTTGGAGACAGCGACGCTGAAGGAGGCGGCCGCCCCGGTTTTAACACTTAGCGAGACGGGTTGCTGGGTGATTACTGGCGCGGGAACGACTGCGACAATACTTAGCACCGCGTTGGCGCTTGGGGTGGAGCCGGCAGCGTTGGACACGTTGACCTTGTAAGTGCCGGCATTTGCGAGCTGTGCGGAGGGGATAGAAAACACCTTGCCGGTCGCGCCCGCAATGACTGCTCCATTCCTGAACCACTGATAGGAGACGCCCGCTTCGTTGGAAACAGCAACACTGAAGGACGCGGCCGCTCCGGCTTTCACGCTAAGCGAAGCAGGATGCTGGGTGATTACTGGAGCGGGAACGACTGCGACAATACTTAGCACCGCGTTGGCGCTTGGAGTGGAGCCGCCGGCGT
>JBILUQ010000246.1:0-5967 GCA_044370935.1 Chthoniobacteraceae bacterium | reverse complement strand
TCTGGGGCACGGCTTGCTTGTTTGCGCACCCCCGCTATGCACAGGGGGCCGGTACATCTCCTTCGGCCGATGTGTTCGCCTATGCGGCTTCACAAGTGAAGCATGCGTTGGAAGCCACCCACCGTTTGGGCGGAGCAGGTTATGTGTTTTGGGGGGGGCGCGAAGGATACGCGACGTTGCTAAACACGAATATGAAGCGCGAACTGGATCACCTAGCCGCGCTGCTGCACTTGAGCGTGGATCATGCCAAAAAGATTGGATTTACGGGGCAGTTTTACATTGAGCCAAAGCCGCGCGAGCCGTCCACCCACCAGTACGATTCCGACGCCGCGGCATGTCTGAATTTCCTTCGTGAGTACGGTTTGATGGATCATTTCAAACTCAACTTGGAGACCAATCACGCCACGCTTGCTGGACACACCATGGAGCACGAAATGGAGGTCGCAATCGCTGCCAATGCGCTTGGCTCGGTGGATGCAAACCGCGGTGATACTTTGCTGGGGTGGGATACAGACCAGTTTCCAAGCGACTTATATCTCACCACCAACATCATGTTGCGAATTCTGAAAATGGGTGGATTTACCACAGGTGGGCTCAATTTCGACGCAAAGCGCCGGAGGGAATCACACGAACCGTCGGATCTCTTCCACGCGCACGTTGGCGGTATGGACGCATTCGCTTTCGGTCTGAAAGCCGCCCACCGTATCATCACAAGCGGAAAACTTGGGAAGTTCGTGGCTGAGCGCTATGCGAGCTTTGATTCTGGCATCGGAGCGAAAGTCGAGGCACGCTCAATTTCCCTCGAGGAACTGGACGCGTACGCGCTCGGGATCAAGCCGCCGGTTCTTTCCAGCGGGCGCCAGGAAATGCTCGAAAACCTGTTTAACGCGCAGATTTTCGGCTAGCCTTTAGCCTCTTGAAAAGCGGCATTCGAATTCGCGCGCAGGCCGCTTCTTTAAAATGACTCCGATTATGAGCAAAGACTGCCGCCCTGCTTCTGGTGCGGCAGTCTCAATTGCGGGTCGCCATCACGCGGATTTGATCGCTTTGCCTGCGTCGCTGTTGAGAAGAACCCGCATCTCTTCGATTGACGCAGCTCCTGAGGTTCCGAGTTGGTGAATCACCACGGAGGAAGCCAGGGCGGCAAGGGTCAAAGCCTCATGCAGTTCAGCGCCTGAGGCCAGCGCCGCCGCGATATTCGCAGTGACTGAATCTCCAGCCCCTACAATATCGATCGGGCCCCGCAATGGCAGCGAAGGCACTGAGAAGACCGAACCGCTGGGGTTAGCTGCGAGGACGCCTTTCTGCGCCATTGTCACCACGGCTGGGCACCCGTTTCTCTTTGCTAGTTCTACTGCCCGTTTGCGAATGTCACGGTCATTGACTGGCCCTGAATTTAGGAACATCCGTCCCAGTTCGGATGTGTTCATTTTGAAGATGCATGGCGGGTAGTGCGCCAATCCGCGCCGGCTGTCGGCAATGACCAGCTTTCCCAAAGTATGCGCGCGAAGGGTGTCCAAAACCTTATCGGTAATCACTCCGGTATTTTCGCAGTCGACCTGATCCATCAGAATGACGGCATCACAGGTGTCAATCACTTCAACCAGTGAGGCGGAAATCTGTTTGCTGAGAGCGGCGGGGGTCGGAGTCCAGTTTTTGGTATCGAGCCTGCTGAGTTCACGCGGTGGGCAGCCCTTGCTCATGAGCAGTGGCTTCGCGTAAGTGAAGGTGTGCCGGTCCGCACTGACGATAAAATGCGTTAGATCGACGCCCGTCATGGCGCGCATGGCTTTTTCCAGTTCGTATCCCTCGCCATCGTCACCTCGGAAGCCAACTGGATAAATACTCCCGATGCCGAGCGCCACAAGGTTGTTTAATATCGTACCTGCTGCGCCGGGTTGGGGACGGACGCGCTCAATATTGTGCACTGGCAGGCCCGTTTCGATTGAGGTTTCAATTCTCTCCGGATCGATCTCGAGGTATCGATCAAGGCAGTAATCTCCAATGACTGCAATTTTCAGGCCGGCATATGAGCCCCCGATTGCGCTGAGACGTTCCGGTGTCATGTGGTCTTGAGCAGTTGCCAAAGTGCGTGGACAAAGGCGGCGTTATCGGCTTGGACGTAATCCAGCGGCGCTCCCATGCGTGAGAAGCTTTTGCAGAACCTGAGATAGTACGCGGGGCTGGACTTGTGCGGCTCGCCTTTGCTCCAGTCCCAGCCTCCGCCGTCCTGCAGATCCACCACGTGCACGGAATGATTCCTCACAATGCTTCGCCCCGATCCGAGTCGCAGGTTGTTGACGCAGCTGATCGACTTTTCAAATACCTGTGGCCCCATGATTGCAGAGCCTATCGAGAGCACAACCCCGCCATCGAGGTTGTCGACGGCACCTCCAAATAACCGGAAGTCTTGCGCTGCCGCACGCCCGATGACGCTCCCGCTGAAGATCGGATGGTTCGCAATAATGTCGTAACCCACACCGGGGTGAACAGTCAGAGGAATCCTGTGTCTCCATGCTGAAGCGAAAATCGACGCATGCGGCCAAGGGTGTTCGAGGTTGAGTTTTCCAGGGGCGACGTGGCCGGCTCGGATCGCATTCAATAGATCCGCGCGTGCTCCGCACAACGGGTGTTCGGGGTCTGCTGCAATGTGAGCGTGTAGCTCTGCTGGATCGGGAATGTGAGTGCCGTTTTCACAGATAAACCGTCCTAAAGATCCGCCGTAACCCAACTCATCAAGCGCGCCGCTTAGCAGTGCCGTGTGGATGTACTTTGATGTTTCATCCCATGCGCCGAAGGTTCCCGTGGCCACGTTTTCCTCAACGCCCTCGGTGGAAGCTCCATGCCAGGCGTATTCCCAGTCGTGAATGGAGCCTGCGCCGTTCGTCGCCAGATGAGTGATCCATCCCGCGTTCATGAGCGAGTCAAGAATCTTCGCCGCTCCGTTGCGCAACAGGTGAGCGCCATAGATAAGCATGACGCTCGCATTCTTTTGGCGCGCTTCACGGATTCGGGCCGCGCAATGAGAAAGACTCTCGGTTGTCCGTTCCGTCGCAAATTTTGGTGCGGGGCTATCCGGGTCAATTAGCACGTCCTCAACCCGTGTGAGGCTTCGGCGGTCGGAAAGCGGATAAACCCTGAGCTTTGAGAGGTCTAATGGCTGGGTGGGTTTCATCTTTGCAGAAGATACTGCATCAAGGCCGGTGCGTCCCTGAAATCGGGCAGTGCCGCATCGGCTCCGGCTTGGAGGAGTTGAGAGTGTTTGGTTGGATCCATTCTCCCTGAACCGTTTTCCGTCTCATCGCTGCAGATTGCGATCGCAATGCCTCCGAGCTTTTTGGTGCATTCGATCTCTACGGGGCCGTCGCCGAATGAAAGCACGTTTTTGCCCTGAATCCCGTCCTCTTCAAGGATTCGCTGAAAGACGTCCATCTTTGAAAAAGCGGAGGAGTTTTCACCGCTGCCGTGAATTCTATTCTTAAAGAAATGCGTCAAACCGAGGGCTTCGGCCTCCTCTCGAACCCGATGTTCGATCGTGCTGCTAAGAACGATCAGGTTCAGCCCCTGATGTCCCAGCCATTCAAGAAGGTTGCGCCCGCCATGTACGATAAACTCATCGGGTGTGGATTGTCGGTTTTGAATCAATGCAAGTCTGCGCCGGATTTCCTTGTCCAGCTCCTCTTGGTACTCTGCTCGCAGTAATTCTGGAACGCGCGTGATCTGGCGCTCTTGGAGTAAATGCGCGAATCGTTCCATCTGATGGATGGTGGGGCGCCCGTTGAGTCCGATGATGATGGAATCAAAGATGTCCTTGCGACGGGCGGGGGTCTCCTCGACATCGGCCACCCAGTGCCGATCAAAGACTGAGTGCATGATCGCCGGCCATCCATGCCGGATCCACGAAAGCGTGCCGTCGAAGTCAAAGACAACGTGGCTGATCTCGGGGCGGGGCTCCAGCGAGGGCTGAAGTGTTGCCTCGGTCGTGGGCGCGGGCGGGGGCCGAAGGGTTTGGGGTGAGGACATAAAAATTAGTGTGAACTCAGCGGAACAAGATGGTAATGACAAAGAGTATGCGATTTACGACACCACTCCGGCCGCGAACGGGCGGACGGCGGCGCCCTGCCGATGTGCAGCGCTGGATCGCCCATCGAGCCGCATGGCTAGGCAGACTGGATGCGATGGGACTTTTTCAACGTCTGTTTGACCATATCCCTGGCGTCTATTTTTTCGCGAAAGACCATGACGGCCATATCATGTTTGCGAGCCAGCCGCTGCTGGAAAGGTATAACATGTGCGACGAGACGCAGATCGTGGGATTGACCGATTTTGATATCAACCCGAATTCGATGGCTGAGGCTTTCGTCGGTGATGATAGGCGGATTCTTTCTGGTGAGGTGGCATTTGTTGAGCGCCTCGAACTGTGGTGGGACGCCCAGGGCATGCCAGACTGGTTTGTGGTTACCAAAATGCCGGTGCGCGATCGCTTCGACATGGCGCAGGGCGTGATGGGCGTTTTACGGCCTCCGGATTCCAACGAGCGGGCTCTGCCGATTTTTCAGACTGTGGCACGGGCGGTGGAATTGATGCGCAGGGATTATGCGAAGCCGTTAAGAATTGAGCAGGTCGCAAGCGATTGCGGGCAGTCGCTGCGTCAGCTTCAGCGGCACTTTCAGTCCGTGTTCGGACTCAGTCCGCAGGAGTTTTTGATTAAAACGCGGATCAACGCAGCGGCACGTCTTCTTGAAGAAACAGTGTTGAGCGCCAGTGAAATCGCCCATCAGTGCGGCTTCGTGGATCCAAGCAGTTTTACACAGCTGTTTCGCAAGCGAATGCGGGTGACCCCCGGGGGCTACCGCAAGAAGTTGGAATCGGCGCCGAGGGTGCGCTGAGAATGCTGGTTCGCCTTAGCGCATTCCTTTTGTAAGCACTGGGATGGAGTAGAGAGATTTCCTTGCGGTGATGAAGAGGGTCTGGAGTCCGGGTCCTCCGAAGGCTAGGTTAGCCGGTGACTCAGGGGTGAGAATCTTTCCAATCAGGTCGCCGCTCTCGGCGAAAATGTGGACGCCATCGCCTGCGCTTGACCATATCCGGCCTTCGGAATCGCAGCGGATACCATCTGGGCCGCCCTTGTCGATTTGGGCGAAGACCCTGCTATTGGAAAGTTTTCCCGAGTTTACGTCGAAGACGCGGATGTGCTTCGGGCTTCCAGAATCCGCGACGTAAAGTTTTTTCTCATCAGGAGAAAAGCAGAGTCCATTCGGTTTTGTGAAGTCCTGTGCGACGGCAAGGAGGGTCTTAGTTTTTGGATCGTAGCAGAACACGAATTCACCGGGTTGTTCCTTGCCGATTTTTTGTTTGGTCACGGGATCAGCTGGGAGTCCGTAATCTGGGTCTGTGAACCAGATCAATCCGTCTTTGCCGACGACTACATCGTTGGGGGAGTTAAGTTTTTTTCCTTCAAACTGATCAACAACGGTATGGATGCTACCATCGGCATCGGTGACGGAAATGCGTCTGCCGCTGTGTTCCGCGCTGACCAAGCGACCTGTGTTATCAAGAGTGTTGCCGTTGGTATTGTTGCTTGGATTGCGAAAGGTCGTGATGCTTTCCTTGGGCGTCCATTTTTTAAGTTCGTTAGAAGGAATGTCGCTAAAGACCAAAAATCCACCGTTTGAAGGGATCCATTGCGGCCCTTCTACGAATTTCATGTCGGTTCCGAGTCGTTCGAGTGCGACCGCCGGTGATACACATTTCGCGAATTCCTTGGCGTTGCGGATCTCAAATTCTGCTGCATTCGCCGCAGGCGCGGTGATTGCGATTAAGACAGCGAGAGCTTTTGAGTGAAGGGGGTAGTGGCTCATGGGTTTCAAAACGGTGTAGCTTCTGGTCTGAGAGGATGGAAGGTAAGAATGTTGGTAATCCAGCGGTCGCTTGCTGTTGGCGGGTTTGTGGTTGCATCACAAGCAG
>JBILUQ010000034.1:0-20921 GCA_044370935.1 Chthoniobacteraceae bacterium | reverse complement strand
CGAAGTCATGCCGCCGCCAAAGTCGCACAAGCCCACCTTGTCGCCGGCGCAGGTTGATCTGCTGAAGCGCTGGATCCAGGAGGGCGCGGTGTGGGGCAAGCATTGGGCTTTCGAACTGCCGGTGAAGTCGGAGACAAAGGGACACTCGGTTGACCATTTTGTCCGCGAGAAGCTACACAAGTTGGGGATTGAACCATCGCCTGAGGCCGCGCGTCACACGCTCCTGCGCAGAATATCCCTAGATTTGACGGGCCTTCCCCCCACTGCGGAGCAGCTTCAAACGTTCACCAAAGACGCGTCGCCAGACGCATACTCACGCGCGGTGGACCGACTTCTTGAGTCGCCTCACTACGGTGAACGCATGGCAATGTGGTGGCTCGACGCCGCCCGTTATTCGGACACAGACGGATTCCAATCGGACTCGACCCGCACCAACTGGCCGTGGCGCGACTGGGTCGTGGAGGCGTTTAACAAAAACATGCCCTACGACCGGTTCACCCTTGAGCAGTTCGCTGGGGACCTCCTCCCAAACGCCACTCCCGAGCAAAAACTCGCCACATGTTTTCATCGCAACCACATGACCAATGGCGAGGGCGGGCGCGACCCGGAGGAATCACGGGTCGACTATGTCATTGACCGGATCAACACGGTTGGCACCACGTGGCTTGGACTCACGCTTGGATGCACGCAGTGTCACAGCCACAAGTTTGACCCCATTTCGCACGCGGACTACTACTCGCTCAGCGCTTTTTTTAACAACATCGACGAGGACGGCAAGGCTGGCACTGGCGCCAAACCGTACCTCCCGTACCAGTCGCCGATGGCGAGCCGCGCAATGGCGGAGGCCCAGCAACTCGTCGACCAACGCAGTCCAGCGGAGGCCGCCGCGCGTAAAAACGCCGAAACAGCTTTTGAACCATGGCTGGCACAGCGGCGCGAAGAAACAGCACGGGGCTGGGCCTCGTGGAAAATTCTCAGGTCGACGGCGCTCGAGTCCGCCGAGGGCACGGTCCTCACTCAGGAGGGGGACGGCGCCGTTCAGTCCAGTGGACCGCACCCAAACCAAGACGAATACCGATTCACCGCGCCCTTCTCTCAAGGCCGAGTCTCAGGCGTGAAACTGGAGATACTCCCCCACCCCTCCCACACCGACGGCGCCTTGTCGCGCGGCGCCAGTGGTGAATTCATCCTCACGGATATCAAGCTCCAAGTCCGCTCCCGTGGAAGCTCTCAGATCCGCGATATTCTACTCTCAAACGCCGTAGCGGATGCGATGGCGGACAAAAAGAAAAACGAGAACTACGGCGACGTCAAAGACACTCTGGACGACGACCCGCGCAATGGATGGACGACCAAAGGCGCGGACAAACATCAACCCCACACGGCAGTGTACGCCTTGGCGGACCCGCTGCTACTAGGGGCGGACGAGGAACTGCTGATCGAGCTAAGACAGCGCTCGACGCTCGGGAATGCGAACATCGGACGGTTCAGGCTCTCCGTCACCGCGGAGGCCGGCGAAGCTTTAAGCAAGATTGATAAGACGCCACGCGAGCAACTCGCAACGCTGGCAGCCGGGATTGCTCCAGATCCATCCCTGCGGTCTCGGTTGTTCTCGGAATTTCTGGCCGATCATCCGCCGTATCTAGAGTCAAAGTCGGCGCTGGACCGGGCCACCAGACAATTTAATGAAACCAAAACCGCGGCAGGAACCCTCAACGTGATGGTGCTCGCCGAGCGCAAGGAGGCGCGTGAAACATTCGTTCTGCAGCGCGGGGTGTGGGATAAACATGGGGAAAAAGTGCAACCGGACGTGCCAGCGTCGATCGCGCCTTGGCAGCCGGATGACGAAAAAAACAGGATCGGTCTCGCGCGTTGGATTACTTCCAAACAAAATCCCTTGAGTGCGCGAGTCGCGGTAAATCATCTTTGGCAGATGCTTTTCGGCGTCGGTCTCGTGCGCACCGTCGAAGACTTCGGCCTTCAAGGCGAGCGGCCTTCGCATCCCGAACTTCTGGACTGGCTCGCCGTGGACCTCATCGAACATAGATGGGATTTAAAACACACCATTAGGCTGATCCTCAACAGCGCGACCTACAGGCAGGACTCTGCTATCACGCCGGATCTTCAATCCAGGGATCCCGACAACCGCCTGCTGGCGCGGGGCTCTCGCTTTCGGCTTCCAAGCTGGATGCTGCGGGATTACGCGCTTCAGACTTCCGGATTGCTAAACGGCGCACTCGGCGGCCCGCCAGTTCGCCCCTACCAGCCAGAGGGCGTCTGGGAGGAGCTCTTCATGGGAAGATTCAAATACGAGTCAAGCGAAGGCGCGGCCCAATACCGGCGCACTCTTTACGCCTTTTGGCGCCGTTCGATTGCGCCGACCTTTCTGTTCGATTCAGCGCAGCGCCGCTCGTGCGAGGTGCGAAACGGCCGCACCAACACACCGCTCCAGGCACTGACCCTCTTGAACGACGGGACTTTCATGGAGGCTTCCAGGGAACTGGCGCGCCAGATGATCGCCCTACCGCAGGAACAAAGGCTTGATCACCTTTATCAGCGCGTCCTCTCCCGCCCCGTCACCGCCCGGGAAAAAGGCGTGCTCAGCCGCGAACTTAACCGCTCGATTGTTTACTACGGCGCAAATCCGGAAGACGCCAGACGCTTGCTCCAGTTCGGCCAACGCAAGCCGGAGCCAGGAGAGGACCTGAAACAACTCGCAGCGCACACCCTTCTCGCAAGCCTCACCCTCAATCTGGACGAATCAATCACCCATGAATAACCCGATTCCACGCAGAGAATTTCTCTCCGCAGCCGCCCTTGGGCTCACCATCCCCAAGCTGCTCGCACAGACCGACGCCGCGCCTCTTCACCACGGCATGACCGTGGGTCACGGCGCGTTCAGATACAGGGTAGACAAGCTTTGGAGCAAAGCGGATCGCGAAAAGACACCGGTAAAGGACTGCCACGAAATGGTGCAATCCGCCGACGGCCGCCTTTTTCTGATTACGAACCTGAAGCAGAACAACGTGATTGTTTTTAATACAGACGGACATGTTATAAACGCTTGGTCGGTGGGCCTCTCGGGCGGCCACGGTCTTACCATCCACCAAGAAGGAGGAACGGAGTTTCTCTATCTAAGCGACACGGGCGGGCGGATCGTGAAAACCACCTTGGACGGAAAGCCCGTTTTAGAGTTGCCGCACCCGGCCAAGTGCGGGGCGTATTCGGAGCGCGAACCCTACTCGCCGACCGAAACAGCCGTGGCGCCAAACGGCGACATTTACGTCGCCGACGGATACGGTTCGCAATTCATCCTGCGCTTTGATCAGAGCGGCAAATTTCTAAGTAAATTCGGGGGTAAAAGCACGCAGCCCACAAATCCCGGCAAATTCATGCAGGCGCACGGCGTGGCGATCGACAACCGGGGCGCGGAGCCGCTGCTGGTCTGCACAGAGAGGGTTCGCAATGAGTTCAACTGGTTCACGCTTGACGGAAATTTTGTGCGTGGCGTGTACCTTCCCGGAGCCTATGTGAGCCGTCCAGTCATCCATGGCAAAGAGCTTTATTCGGGCGTTTGTTTTGGGGCGAAGCCAGACGACCACCGCATGTGGCAGGGGCGCGGCTTTGTCACAATCCTGGATGAGAAAGACAGGGTAGTCTCAAACCCCGGCGGACAGGAACCTCGCTATGAAGAGGGCCGCTTAAAACCGATGCTCCAGGACCTGCCCGTATTCAACAACTGCCACGACATCTGCGTCGACTCACATGGCAACCTTTACGTCTGCCAGTGGAACAGCGGCAACGTGTATCCCTACAAACTTCACCGACTCTCATGAACCAACATTTTGAAAGCGCGAGCAGACGCTATTTTCTCGGTCAGTGCACGGGCGTGTCGATCGGTGCCATGGCGCTCTCGACTCTCTTGAATCGTGCATCCGCAGCGGACGCTGAATCACAAAAACAACTTGCCAAGGGGGTGCCACACTTTGCCCCGAAGGCGAAGAGAGTGATTTTTCTCACGCAATCCGGCGGCCCGTCTCAAATCGAGCTATTCGACCAAAAACAAGGCCTTCAAAAGCTCGCGGGCACGGAGTTGCCAGAGTCCGTTCGTCAGGGCCAGCGGCTGACCACGATGACGGCGAATCAAAAACAACTCATCAAACCGGCCGCAACCAAGTTTGAGCAATGCGGCCAAAGCGGCGCGACCATCAGCGAATGGCTTCCGCACCTCAAAACCGTGGCGGATGATCTGTGCTTCATCAAATCGATGCACACCGATCAGATCAATCACGCCCCCGCGATGACGCAGTTTCTGACCGGCAACCAACTGCCTGGCCGTCCCAGCCTCGGGGCATGGGCGAGTTACGGACTTGGGAGCGAAAACGGGAACCTGCCCGACTACCTGGTCTTGCTCTCGAAAATGCAGAGGCCCAGCGACCAACCCCTTTACGACCACTACTGGGGAAGCGGCTTTCTGCCCTCGCGTTATCAGGGAGTGAAACTGCGCAACGCAAAAGACCCCGTGTTGTATTTGCAAGATCCAGACGGGCTGCCGCGGATGCTACGCCGGGGCATGCTCGACGGCCTCTCTGAACTCAACGGGATGCACCTTGAGAAGGCGGGTGACCCTGAAATCGCAACGCGCATCCGTCAGTACGAGATGGCTTACAGGATGCAGTCCAGCGTGCCTGAGCTCACGGATCTCCGCGATGAAAAGGAACAAGTCTTCGAGCTGTACGGTCCCGATTCGAGGCGCCCTGGAAGCTACGCGGCCAACTGCATTTTGGCCCGCCGCCTCATCGAGCGCGGAGTGCGTTTCGTGCAGTTGTTCCACCCGGACTGGGACCATCATAGTCGGCTCACCTCCTGGTGCACCGCGCGCTGCCGCGACACCGACCAAGCCAGCGCCGCGCTTGTGATGGATCTAAAACGGCGGGGACTGCTCGACGACACGCTTGTGATTTGGGGCGGCGAATTCGGACGCGGCGTTGCGGGACAAGGCAAGTGGGACAGCCCCGAGGCGGGCCGCGACCATCATCCAAGGTGTTTCACTATGTGGATGGCGGGAGGCGGAGTGAAGCCTGGTTACACCCATGGCGCGACCGATGACTTCAGCTACAACGTTGCCCAAGATGGCGTGCACGTTCATGACTTGCATGCCACTATCCTGCATCTGCTCGGGATCAACCACGAACGGTTCACCTTCAGGCATCAGGGGCTTGATTTCCGGCTCACCGGCGTCGATCCATCGCGCGTGGTGCGTGAAATTTTGGCATAACAATGTGCGGCGCCGAGTAAGGCTTCGCAGATCTTTCCCAAACCGTCCATGTTAGCGTTCCTAATGAATAAGCCATTGGGTGAGCAGCGGCTTGAGCATTTGGCCACAGCATTACTCTGCCACCATCCAAATCCGCCACAGCACCTCCTCCACCTTGCTGTCATATTTTGGGTGAACGTCCTTTGCGCAAGCCGGGGTCAACACGCCAGCCCGTTTTGGCATTCAGTAGCCTGATAGCATGCTTGCGGCTCTAGCCCCATTGCTGACAGAACCCCTCAATGAGGGGCGAACGCCTTTGCGGCCCCGCCCCAAGTAGAGTTGACGCAGGCGCGGCAGCAGCTCTTGAGCAATCTTTCGACTCATCGGGGCCCCCTTTTTGTTGCCGGTGTCATCCTTTTTGAGTCAACAACCCTCTTCAACCACTCCATCCAACCCTTCCCAGTGTCAAAACTTTTGAAGCAACAGGAAGGTGAAAGGACTTTTCTCTTTTAACTTTCGAAAACCGCGATGCCCCGCCAGAATCACACGGCATGCAGCTCCATGAACTTCAGGCGATTTACGCCACCCCCTTCTTTGAACTGATCTCCCGCTCGCGTTCCGTTTATTTGGAGCACTGGTCTGGCAACGAAGTGCAACTGTGCACGCTGTTATCCATCAAAACAGGCGGCTGCTCGGAAGACTGCGGATACTGCGCGCAGAGCGCGCGCTACACCACGGGAGTAAAGGCTGAGAAACTCATGCCAAAGAGCGAAGTCATGAACGCCGCAGTAAAAGCCAAAGAAAATGGATCCACTCGTTTTTGCATGGGTGCAGCTTGGAAAGGGGTAAGAGATGGAGACCCGAGATTTGAGCAGGTGCTGGACACCATATCCGAAGTCAGCAAGCTCGGCATGGAAGTTTGCGTGACCCTCGGACAACTTACGCTCTCGGAGGCGAAAAAGCTCAAGGCGGCCGGAGTTAAGGCTTACAACCACAACATTGACACATCGCCGGATCATTATCCGAACATTGTCACCACCCACACTTTTCAGGATCGACTTAATACCATCCACTCGGTTCAGGAAGCAGGGATGGATGTCTGCTGCGGCGGCATCATCGGGATGGGTGAAACAGAAGTAGACCGCCTCAAAATGCTAGAGGTCCTCACAAACTTTGAGCCAACTCCCGAGAGCGTTCCAATCAACTGCCTCATGCCGATGGAGGGTACCCCAATGGAGGACCAGTCCGCGGTCGACGTCTTTGAACTCGTGAGGCTCGTGGCTACGACGCGCATCGCCCTACCAAAGGCGAGAGTGCGCCTGAGTGCTGGACGCACGCGACTCTCTAAAGAGGGGCAAGCTCTCTGCTTTTTTGCGGGAGCCAATTCCATTTTTTACGGAGACAAACTGCTGACCGCAAAAAATCCGGGAGCAAATGCCGACCGCGAGCTTTTTGAAGAGTTGGATCTAGTTGCTCAAAAGCCATTTTCACCCCGTGCAGAATGCGCCACCGACGATTCCTGCGCTTCTGCGCTGGTATAAGGTCCAGGCTTCGGTTCACGATCGAGAGATCATCACCCTAAGTTAGCCCTCACTTTTCACAGAAGGGACAATGGTATTCAAACTGCTTGGTTTGCAGTAGGGACAGACGGCACTCCATAGGGCATTTCGCTGTACCCCTCTCGACTGCCGGTCATGCCTTCATTGATTCCTCGGGTGGAACCAAAGACTCGTCAACAGCGAGGTCCGCGCAGACTGAAGGTTCAAATCTATCAGATTTTCGGTTGCCTGCGTGTGATTACAGGCCAGCTTTTTATCCGTAATTTAAGGGCTTAAGAAACCGTAGGCCACGGAGAGCAAAAAAGGTGAACGGGTGCGCTAGCCCCCTGATCCAGCAGGAGGGCCCAGCTATAAGCAATAACGCAAGTCTTTGCGTATCAGCTTTCTATTAATTTCAACCATAAGCCAACGGCCGGCTAACCTCAAGCTAAGCATCGTTGAGCCTCCTGACTAGAAGCTACTCGCGACACAAAAAAACCACCAACACTGAGCAAATAACGGGGCGGGTAAAATTAACTTAAAGAAAAGCCACATCCAACGGGAACGTACGCGGCGATTCTTTCTCTAGCTACCATAGCTGACATCCATAGCTTAATATTAACACATTTAGATATAAACCAAAATGCACTTGCATAAACTTGAACGCCCATTAAGAAGGACCCGCTTGAGCATGAACACCTCAAATCAGCGCATTGATGCATTGCGACAGCTCATGGAGCTTGAGCAGCGCAGGTCGATCCTGCAAACCGAACTGGACGAGATTCTTGTCAAGACAGTAGCCCTCCAGTCAGACATCCTCACCGATGGCGCCGGGCCTAGGAGCCGCCGAGCAGTCACAAATAACCACGCTCCAGATGGTAGCAACACAAGAGTCCGCAGAATGAGACGGGGCGAGCTCCGGTTGCAGATTGTCGAATCCTTGAGGGCCGCTGGCGAAAAGGGAGTTTTGGTTAAAGAGTTATCTACACTCCTTAGAATGAAGTCAGTAAACATTCATTCTTGGTTTCACTCGGCGATTCAACGCTTTCCCCAAATCAAAAAGGCAAGTCCAGGGCGCTACGTGCTTGTTGGAGATTTAAAGCTCCCCGAGCTACCCTCGCAAAATCAACAGGGACGCAGTTTGAACGAACTCACGGGAAGAAGCGGCCGGCGCTCGAGATCAAAACGGGGGGAAGTGACCCGCCTGATCATGCAGAATCTTGATTTGGCAGGAGACGATGGAATTACAGTACAAGATCTAGCCGGGCGAATCGGTGCAAACTACCGGAATGTGCATGTTTGGTTCTCGAGCACTGGAAAAAAGAATCCGTTGATACAGAAAATGACCCGTGGCAAGTACCGGCTCATGAAACGGCATTTTACGAATAACCATGAATCAACCCTGCCCGGCGTCGGCGCACCAGCGAGCGTTTAGTTTGCGGAAGTAAGCTCTTACATCCGGCTTGCACATTTGGACATTTGAACATTTGAGAGCGCTCCGCTAGGGGCGCTCTCATTTTGCTTTAAAGCGAACCGGACAGTGAAAAATCGAAAAAACGACTATCCCCCTCCCCTTAGAATCGCTGACTGTGCGCAACTAGCGAAATGACTGAGGCACCCTTAAAGCAATGCCTCGAGTTTCGACGCGAGGGAAGCCTTTGGTGCCGCGCCTACCGTCTGATCCACCACTTCGCCGTTTTTAAAAAATAATAGAGCAGGGATTGAATTAATGCGATACCGGGCAGCCAAGCCCTGGCAGTCATCCACATTCACTTTTCCAACCTTCGCCTGCCCCGCCTTTGCATCAGCGATTTCATCGATTACCGGACCCAACATCCTGCAGGGCCCGCACCAAGGGGCCCAAAAGTCGAGAAGCACAGGGACATTGGACTTAAGGACTTCAGCATCGAAATTAGTTTCAGTGATCGTGAGTACGTTGGTGCTAGCCATAGAATTTGATGAATAAACGGAAATTGAATTTTTGGTCCGCGCTTCGGGCGTTTACCCTTCCCAGCAGTCGGTCTTTCGTACTGATAAAGCGCTGCCGAACCTAGGATTTCATGACAGAGTAGGTTAAAAATGTGCTTAGGAGGGATAAGGCCGCCACCAACAGAGCGGCAAAGGCCAAAATCCTATCCAAGCCCGAAACGGATTCCACCTCGACGTCGGACTCATCAGGCGAAGATTCTGTGATGGCGGGTGTCTTTGGAGCCTTGGCCACCGCAGGAGAGAGCGGGGATGACTTCGGCGCCGGCTCTGCGCCCGCAGAAACATGCTTACCCCCCACGCCCGCTTCTGCGTTATCGTCTGAAGCTGCTGTTGGTTTAGGAGCGCCAGCCTTGAGAGGAACACTCGCCGGAGCAATCGGAGACGAGGCCGGTTTCAGCGGCGTTGAAGCCGGTTTGAGTGGCGCCGATGCGGGCTTGAGCGGCGATGACTTCGGCGCGTTTCCAGCAGGGCCAGAGGCAGGTGCGGCAACCATCGGAATCGTGGCGGGCGAAACCGTCGCTGAGGTTTTGGGAGTTCCGGCGCCGGGCCCTGCCCTAAGAGGAACGGTTTGCAAACCGGAGCTGGCACCAGCACCCACCGGCTGGGCGATCGCAGCGGGACGTACCGGCGCAGACGGCTGGGCCATCGGTGCGGTTACCGAGGTCGGCGAAACGGCCGAGGCTGGGGGCTTGGGAGGGGCGGGCAATCCTGGGGCGCTTGGAGCTCCAAGAGAGGGCGGCGGTGGGAGCGCGGGAGCGCCGGGAGCTTTGGGCGCAGCGGGCGCGCTCGGAAGAGACGGCGCGGCGGGCGCACTCGGAAGAGACGGCGCGGCGGGCGCTCCCGGAAGGGACGGCGCGGCGGGCTTCGACACATTCACGGCTGGAGGAGAAGGCAGAGACGGAGCCACCGGAGGTTTCGTCGCCCCAACAGCGGGAGCCGAAGGAGCAACCGGGGCCGCTGGAAGAGAAGGCTTTGAGGCCGCCCCACCCACCACCGGAAGGTTTGAAGCCGCGGTGCTGGCCGAAGCAGGGCCTGCGGCGGCCGCTGGAATAGCGGGCGGAACAGGAATTGCCGCGGGGATAACCGGCGCAGAGGGAGCTGCAGGCATCGCCGGGCGCGCAGCGGGCGGAGGCAATGTGACGGATACCGCTGGGGGCGTGACCGCCGTTGGGACCCCTGGAGTCGCCATCAGACGAACCGTATCCTGTTTGACAGGCGGCCCTCCAGGCGCGACTGGTTGCCCCACCGAAAGTTTAACCGAACTCGGCTTCGCAGTAGCAGAGCGCGGTGGAAGCGTGATTTGTATCATCTCAGGCTTCGGGCTCGCAGGTGGAGTCGGTAGGTTTTCGGACATAGTTTGACTTCCTCTCATCCCGTCTTTCGCACCAGCAGCCCCTCGTTGTCAATCGGGTTCCGCTTTCGGAGCGAAACTATCGGGGGACTTACGCCTTGCGAGGCGATTCTTGGCTAATCTAAGTTCAAGGCATGCAGGTTCTCATCACCGGCGGCGCAGGGTTCATTGGATCTCATACCGCCGAGCAAATCCTTCAAAAGGGCCACAGCGTCACAATTTTAGACGACTTCAACGACTTCTACTGCTCCTCCATCAAACGCGAGAACCTTAGATCGCTCTCAGGAAAGGCCCGAATCGAAGAGGTCGACATTCGCAACGCAGACAGCGTCCGTAGAATCGTCGGTGACTGCAGGCCCGATGCGATCATCCATCTGGCCGCTCGGGCTGGTGTCCGTCCCTCCATTCAGCAGCCTGAATTGTACATCGACACCAATATCAAGGGGACATTCAACCTGTTGGAGGCCGCTCGCCTCGCCAACGTTCCGCGTTTTATCTCGGCCTCGAGTTCGTCGGTTTATGGAACACTCAAGACCGCTCCTTTCCGCGAGGACATGTGCTTGAACCAGACCATTTCTCCGTATGCGGCAACCAAGATTGCATCGGAACAACTCTGCTCGAATTTCTCCCACCTGTACGGAATGAGATGCATTAGCCTACGTTTTTTTACGGTGTACGGCCCCCGTCAACGTCCAGACCTGGCAATCCACTCATTCACCCGCGCCATTCACGAGGGAAGAAGCATCAAACAATTCGGAGACGGGAGCACCCGGCGCGATTACACCTACATCGACGACATCATCCAAGGCATCCTCGCCTGCCTAGACTACGACGGTCCGATCTGTGACGTGTTTAACCTGGGGGAAAGCCAGACAACGACTCTCTCGGAACTAATCGCCTCTATCGAGTCGGCGTTGGGCAAGAAAGCGGTCATCGAAAAACTTTCGGAGCAACCGGGTGACGTTCCCCTCACCTACGCGGATATCTCGAAAGCCCGCTCCCTATTAAACTACAGTCCAAAAACCCGGATTGCGGAGGGCATACCGAAATTTGTGAATTGGTTTCTGCAAGCCGAAAAAAAGAGGTAACACAAATGTCGCTTTTCATCGATAATACTGGAGGCCCCGCTGCGGCCGGAGGATCGCTCGCGACGCAACTCTGCAGAGAGTTGGTAAGAATCCCCAGCGTAAACCCCGAGGACAACCCGGGCACTTCGGAGGTCGGTGAAAAGCGCTGCGCGCAGTGGTTGTGTGATTGGATCAGCGACCAATTTACGGGGTCCGAATCGGAGCTTCAGGAAGTGCTGCCGGAGCGCCCCAATATTATCGCGCGCTTTCCATCAGATCACCCCCGAAAGCCGAAGTTGCTTCTCGCGCCACACACTGACACGGTTTCGGTGGTTGGTATGTCGATCGACCCTTTTGGCGGCGAGCTCCGAGACGGACGCGTATGGGGTCGCGGGGCGAGTGATACCAAGGGCCCAATGTCCGCGATGCTTGCCGGTCTGTACGCCGCGAGAGACCTGCTGCCGCATCTTTCACACGAGATCTGGTTTGCAGGCCTCGCCGGCGAGGAGGCTGGACAACACGGCGCACACGCTCTCGCTGCAAAGGAGCGTTTCGACTTGGTCATCGCTGGGGAACCCACGGAACTCAATTTCGTGCACACCCACAAAGGCAGCATGTTTTTGACTCTTTCAACCAACGGGATTGCAGTGCACGCGGCGAATCCGCGCCTTGGAAGAAACGCGATCCATCCAATGCTCGATGTGCTTGCACACATCCGGGACCACATTGAACCCTGGCTCCAAGAATTTACGCACCCGATACTGGGCTCCTCAACCATCAGCATTGGAACAATCAGCGGAGGCAGCAAAACCAATGTCGTGCCTGATTTTTGCAAAGCAACGATCGATGTTCGCACTGTCCCTTCACAAACTGCGGAATTCGAAACGGAACTCTTCACTCGCCTGAGAGCGACTTATCCAGAGCTGGAGATCAAAGTGGCAAAAGCTGACCCGCTTTACACCGACCCGAGCCACCCGATACTCCAAAAATTGCAAACTCTCGGATCGCAGCCGGTCGGTGCACCTTGGTTCTGCGATGCTGCGGCGTTTGCAAGACGAGGGAGCGCAGCGATTGCACTGGGTCCAGGATCCATCGCTCAGGCTCATACAAAGGACGAATGGATTGCGACCGCTGATCTCGAAGCGGGTGCGGAGTTTTTCTACAAATTGCTAGCTTCGCTGGCGGTGTAGCAAATCTGTAACCGGGCCGCTCAGTTCATTTGATGTGAGTGGCAATCCCCCCAACTCCGAGTCTCGTGAGCCCGAGGCCCGCGACTCCAAGCCCAGCTCGCCCTCCACAGCCGCCGGCCGTCGAGTCATCTTCCGCGCTCGGGGCCTCACGAAGAGCTACGGCACGGGTGAAACTGCAGTCCACGCCTTAGCAGGCGTTGACTTGGACCTCTACGCGGGCGAGTTGGTCGTGTTGCTCGGCCCATCGGGAAGCGGAAAATCCACGCTACTGAATCATCTGGGCGCGCTCGACCTCCCCTCATCCGGCTCGCTGTACTACGGCGAAATGGACCTGGCGCATGCGCGAGAATCGGATCTCACGCAATTTAGGCGCCGGAGCGTGGGCTTTGTTTTCCAGCTCTACAACCTCATTCCTAGCCTGACCGCACGCGAGAACGTGACCTTGATCACGGAAATTGCGAGCCGTCCGATGAAGCCGGAAGTCGCGCTCAAACTCGTGGGTTTAGAGGATCGGATGGACCATTTTCCAAGCCAGCTTTCCGGAGGCCAGCAACAACGCGTCGCGATCGCTCGCGCGATCGCAAAAAAACCGGATGTGCTGCTTTGCGACGAACCCACGGGCGCTCTCGATATCCGGACAGGAATCACCGTGCTGGAGGCAATCGCGCGGGTGAATCGGGAGATGGGCGCGCTGACGGTGATCATCACCCACAATGCCACCATCGGCCAAATGGCTGACCGCGTGCTGCACCTTTCCGACGGGCGGATCGTGAGAGAAATCATAAACGAGACACGGCTTCTAGCCTCATCACTAGCTTGGTGAGAAATCACCGCGAAATAGATGCGGCACCTCAAAGAACAAAATCACGCTGATGATACTCTCCTCGCTTAACAGAAAGCTATTCCGAGATCTCGGCGCCATCAAAGGTCAGGTGCTCGCCGTTGGCCTCGTCATGGCTTGCGGTCTTGCGATGATGATTCTTTCGCGGAGCTTGATTTTTTCACTCATCACTTGCCGCGATCAGTATTACCAGACCAACCGCATGGCGCATGTATTCGCGGATCTTAGACGTGCCCCAAAATCAACAGTTAATCGAATACGATCGCTAGCCGGGGTCACCGAAGTTGAAACGCGAGTCAAAGGTGCGGTCTTGCTTGACTTGCCAGGGGTAATTGAGCCTTCCGACGGGCTGATCCTATCACTGCCCGACGATCGGGAACCTCGACTTATGCAGCCCTATCTCCGCGTGGGAAGACTTCCCATGAGTGGAAGGCGCGGCGAGGTTTTGGTTTCCGAGGCGTTTGCCTCAGCGCGGAACTTGCGGCCCGGCGACACCCTCAGTGCCACGATAAGGGGAAAGCGCGAGACGCTGCTAATCACTGGAATAGGTCTTTCCCCTGAATTTGTCTTCGAAGCTCGCGCCGGTGAGACTCTGCCCGACCCGCAGCGCTTCGGAATTTTCTGGATGCCCGAGAGTGAACTCGCAACCGCACTTGAGCTTGATGGGGCCTTCAACAATGTATGCGTTTCCATCGGCCCGCACGACAATCTCCCTGAAGTGGAGCGGCTCTTGGATGCAGTGCTCGCGCCTTACGGAGGGCTGGGCGCGTTCGGGCTTGCAGAACATCCCTCAGCCCGGCGACTCACGGATGAGCTGCAGGTGCTGGCAGCGCTGGCCGTTGTTTTTCCAATCGCGTTTTTGAGTGTTGCAGCCTTCATGAGCAGCGCAGTGTTGACGCGGTTGGTTCGCATGCAGCGCGAACAGATCGCGCAACTGAAGGCTTTTGGATATTCCACACTCGAAGTCGGTCTGCACTATGCGAAATTCGCCCTCTGCATGGTGGCGCTTGGCGGAATTTTGGGCACGGTCGGTGGACTTCTACTTGGCAGTAGATTTGTGCACCTCTACCACCGCTTTTTCAAATTCCCACACCTCGACTTTTTAGCCGACTGGAACGCCGTGGGCATCGCATTTTTGGTGAGTGCTATCGGGGCTTTTGTGGGTGCGATTGGGGCCGTCCTGCACGCCATGCGCTTGCCCCCCGCCCAGGCGATGCGCCCAGAGCCCCCAGCGTCATTCCGGCCGTCCCTCGCCGAACGACTAGGCTTACAAAGGCGCATCAGCCTCCCTGTGAGAATCGCTCTGCGCAACCTTGAGCGCAAACCGTGGCAGGCAGCGTTCACTACCCTGGGTCTGGCGCTAGCAAGCGGCATCCCCATCCTTCCCGGCGCCATGCGAGACGGCGTCGACCATTTGCTCTCGTTTGAGTGGGATGTGGCCCAGCGCCAGAACGCCTCGGTAAGCCTGAGGGAAACCGGATCCTCGCAAAGCCGCGCAGACCTTGCTCGGATACCCGGCGTGCTCAAGAGCGAGCCCTTCCGGACCGTGCCCGTGCGCATTCGGCTTGGCAACGCCTCGCGCCGCCTGGCCATGACCGGGCTGACGACTGAAGGGACTCTGAGCCGTCCGCTTGATTCAAGTGGCAAACCAGTGTCCATGCCGCCCTCCGGCTTGGCCGTATCCGCCAAGCTTGCCGAGCTGCTCCAAGCCCGACCGGGCGACCTGCTACAGGTAGAGGTGCTCGATGGGAAAAGACCTTCTTTTGAAGTTCCACTGCACTCTCTCATCACGGATTACGCAGGTTTGTCTGCCTACATGAACGAGTTCGAACTGCAACGCCTCCTGAAAGAGGGGCGCTCCCTGAGCGGGACCCATTTTTCTATCGACCCCGCTCGTTGGGAGGCGTTCTTTGAAAAGGTCAAAAACACACCTGCAATCTCAACGCTTCGACTGAAGGAGGCCACGCGCCAGAGTTTCCGAAAAACAACCGCAGAAAGCATCAACTTGCTGCAGTTACTTTATTTTTCCTTCGCCGTGGTGGTGTCCTTCGGTGTTGTTTACAACAGTGCCAGAATCTCGCTTTCTGAACGGACGAGGGACCTTGCAACTCTCAGAGTCCTAGGATTCACTGGGGGCGAGGTCGCCCTGATTCTCCTTGGCGAACTTCTTGTTCTTACTCTCCTCGCCCTACCAACCGGCATGCTGCTTGGCAGCGGAATGACCGCGGTCATCATCGGGAGCGTTAACACGGAGAGCGTGCGCCTCCCTCTGGTACTTACCCCGGAGACATTTACGACGGCCGGAATCATAGTACTCACATCCACCGGCCTTTCCTTCGCTTTGATTTACAGGAGAATTCGCGAACTGGATCTGCTCGCTGTTCTCAAGGCAGCCGAATAATCCCAGCTTGCGGCGGCGCCACTCCCAAAGACATCAGCTTCTCCCCTTGAGCCCCGCGCCCAACGCGACGATACTCTTCGGATGGACGCATCCTCACCCTTTGATCCCATTGACGAAATCCTTGCAGATATTTGCCAAGGAAAGCTCGTGATCGTTACTGATGATGCCGACCGTGAAAACGAAGGGGACCTTGTTCTGGCCGCGCAGATGGTAACACCAGAGGCGGTCAATTTTATGGCCATGCACGGCCGTGGACTCATCTGCGCGCCGGTCACCGAGGAGCGGGCGGAGCAACTTGGACTTCAGCGAATGGTGAGCGACAACCGCGAAAGTTTCCGCACCGACTTTACGGTGTCCGTGGACGCTACCGAAGGAGTTTCCACCGGAATCTCCGCTCAGGATCGCTCAAAGACTATCGCGATTCTTGCAGATTCAAACGCAACTCCGAGCGACTTGGTGCAACCCGGTCATATCTTCCCCCTGCGAGCAAAGAGTGGCGGGGTGTTGCGGCGAGCAGGTCACACAGAGGCTTCCGTTGACCTCGCTCGGCTCGCGGGACTCGATCCCACCGGTGTGTTGTGCGAGATCCTTAACCCTGACGGCACAATGTCAAGGTTGCCGGAGCTCATCAAATTCAAGGAGCAGCACAACCTAAAAATGTGCAGCATCGCAGACTTGATCGCCTACCGACGTACACGCGAAAAACTCGTCGAGCATGAGCAGGAAATCCAGTTGCCGACGGATTTTGGAGAATTCCAACTACACCTCTACAGAAGCACCATCGATGGGGTCCACCACCTTGCCCTAGTGAAGGGGGATCTCCGCTCCGTCGACGCCCCATTGGTGCGGGTGCACAGCGAGTGCCTCACGGGCGATGTTTTCGGGTCGCGTAGGTGTGACTGTGGCTCGCAACTTCACGCTGCAATGGAAATGATCGAGTCGAGCGGCTGCGGTGTTGTTTTATACATGCGCCAGCACGAGGGACGAGGCATTGGACTCCCCGCTAAGATTCATGCATACAAGCTTCAGGAAAAAGGACTCGACACAGTGGAGGCCAATTTGCAGCTGGGCTTTCCCGCAGAACTCCGCGATTACGGCGTTGGGGCGCAGATCCTCTTCGACCTCGGGGTTCGAAAAATGCGATTCATGACAAACAACCCGAAGAAAGTCATCGGGCTCGAGGGGTACGGGCTTGAAATTGTCGAGCGGGTCCCCATACGCGCGGAGCCCAATCCACACAACGCATCTTACCTCGCCACCAAACGCATCAAAATGGGCCACCTGATTTAGACTGATCCGGCCGGCTCAAATTTGTCAGACTCTAACCAGCTCTGCATCGCGCCTACCGCCGCTTCACACGCTCCATTTACAGAGGCAATCGTACTATTCCCTTCTCCCAGCATCCCATGGCAACGAACACGACACCGATGATGACCCAGTATCTGGGCATTCGCCGCTCGCTGCCGGATGACACCATTCTGCTCTTCAGACTGGGCGACTTCTACGAGCTGTTTTTCGAAGATGCAAAAATCGCAGCGCCCCTCCTCAATGTGGCGCTCACTCAGCGCAACGGAACTCCAATGTGCGGGATGCCATTTCATGCCGCTGAGGGATACATCGCGAAACTCGTCAACGCGGGTAAACGCGTGGCCATCTGCGATCAAACATCCGAGCCGCAGCCGGGAAAAATTGTGCAACGGGAGGTCACCCACATCGTTTCGCCCGGCACGGTGAGCGACCTGCAGATGCTGGACTCCTCGCGCAACAATTTCCTCGCGGCAATCCACCCCGACCCTAAGCGAGGATACGGCTTCGCATTCATCGATCTTTCGACGGGGGAATTCCGCGTCACGCAGCTTTCAAACTCCCGTGAGCTATCCGACGAGCTCGCAAGGGTCCAGCCGAGCGAAATTCTCATCAGCGAATCAGCTCGCGCTGAATTTAACTCGATGAAGGGAATCGTCTGCAAAGACGATTACGCATTCCTCCACGACCAAGCGTACCACACGCTCCGCGAACAGTTCGGGGTGCAATCCCTCCATGGATTCGGTTGCGAAGACGTACCCCTGGGCGTCTGTGCAGCAGGCGCAATCGTCCATTACCTAAGGCACGAACTGCGACGCACACTCAGCCATGTATCGAAGCTCTCCACCTACAACCGCTCGCAATACATGCTGGTGGATTCGACCACTCAGGCGAATCTCGAATTGGTCGAATCACGAGGCGGCGCCCGCAACACGAGCCTGCTAGCCGCGCTCGACCGTACCGCCACACCGATGGGTGCACGCCGCTTGCGGGAGTGGATTCTGCATCCGCTCTGCACACTTTCGCCTTTGAAGGAGCGCCAGAACGCAATCGGATCCTTGATCCAGAATCCTTACCACCTCGCACGCCTGCGCGAGATCATGCGCAACATCCGCGACATCGAGCGCACGGTCGGACGGCTTTCACAAGCCGGCGGGAACGCCCGCGATCTGGTGGTGTTGAGAGGAGCCCTTGAACAGATTCCGGAGCTCAAAGAGACGGCGGCAAAAATCAACACGGCGACAACAGACTTTTTGCTAACGGAGATCGCGCACGGTCTTCACACCCTTCCTTCGATCGTAGACTTACTCCAGAAAGCGCTCGTCGACGAACCTCCCTCGACAACACGCGACGGCGGCATGTTCAAGGACGGCTACCTTCAGATCCTGGACGAATTGCGGGACGCAGGCAACCAAGGCAAACGCTGGATCGCAGAGCTTCAGCAAAGAGCAATCGAACAGACCGGCATCAAGTCCCTCAAAATACGGTTCACTTCGGTCTTCGGTTACTTCATTGAGGTGACCAAATCCAACCTTGAATCGGTGCCTCCCGCGTGGACACGGAAACAGACCGTTGCCACAGGAGAGAGGTTCATTACTCCCGAGCTCAAGGAGGTCGAGTCGAAGATTATTGGCTCGGAGGAAAAAGCCAAAGCGCTGGAGGAAGAATTATTCCGTCAACTGCGCGAGGAGGTGCTTTTGGAGACGGCCGCGCTCCAACAAACCGCACATTCCATCGGACTTTTGGACACGCTTGCGTCGCTTGCCGAAACAGCGCGTTTATACGGCTATTGCAAGCCGGAGCTTTCCGATTCACTCACCCTCGAATTCATCGACGGCCGGCACCCCGTGCTTGATCAATCGCTGGTGGAAGAAAAGTTTGTTCCGAACGACACCCTTTTGGACGGAGAGGAAAACGCGGTACTCGTCCTCACTGGACCTAACATGGCGGGAAAGTCAACGTTCATCCGGCAGGTGGCCCTCCTGACTTTGATGTCGCAAATCGGTTCCTGGCTTCCGGCAAAGAGCGCGTTCGTGGGACTTGCCGACAGGATTTTCACGCGTGTTGGCGCCAATGACGACCTGTCTCGCGGCCAGTCGACCTTCATGGTTGAGATGAACGAGACTGCGAACATCACCAACAATGCGACGAGCCGTTCGCTTGTGATTCTCGACGAAATCGGGCGAGGGACCTCAACCTTCGACGGGCTTTCTATTGCGTGGAGCGTGGCCGAATATCTGCACGACGTCCTTCGCGCGCGCACTCTGTTCGCAACTCATTACCACGAACTCACCGAACTTGCGCGGACACGGACTGGAGTCAAAAACTTTAACGTGGCAGTTCGCGAGTGGAACGAGCAGATTATTTTCCTTCGAAAAATCATTCCCGGAGGCGCCGACAAGAGCTACGGAATCCAAGTGGCAAGGTTGGCTGGGCTGCCGGCCCCCATTCTGACGCGCGCCAAACAGATCCTCGCAAACTTAGAGCGCTCGGAACTAAGCGCAGACGGAGCGATATCGGAACAACCGAAAGACGCTCCCGAAACCGCCGCTGCGGCTCGTCCTACGCGGCGTCGCTCAGTGATGGCAGCGGAGGCTGATCGGCCTCAGATGACGCTCTTCTAGTCAATCCGCCCCCAGCGGGAGTGCGCGCGAGGGGAAATCGGTGGCGATCAATGCGCCAACGCAATGGGCTCCTCCACCTCTGCCTTGAGCAAATCCGCGAGGCTTTCGCGTCGGGAAATCAGCTCCATCGAGCCATCCTCCTCGAGCCATACCTGCGGGGAGCGACCGATTGAGTTGTAGTTTGAGCTCATGGCGTATCCGTAGGCTCCCGCATCGCGGAGCACCAGCAAGTCGCCTGACTGAGGCACCGGCAGTTCGCGAGGCACCAGCAGCTCGGCGTCATCGCGGGTGAACACGTCTCCGCTTTCGCAGAGCGGGCCCGCCACCACGATTGGCTGGCGTTCACGCGCGCCTCCATCGTGGGGGATCACTTCGATCCCATGGTAGCTTCCGTACATCGCCGGGCGCACCAAATCGACAAAGCCCGCATCCACCATCGCGAAGGTGGCTCCTTGCCCCTTCTCGTTTGTTTGCGTGGCCTTCACCTCGGCCACGCGACCAACCAACACGCAAGCTGAGGCGACAAAATAGCGGCCCGGCTCGATCTCAACACGGATCTCCCGACCGGCAGCCTCGCTCAACTTCGCTCTGCACTTGGCAAAGAGCGCCTTCAGAGGGTCAAGGGGAATCTGCTGGGTGTTGTCCCGGTAATTGTGAGGGATCCCACCACCAAGGCTCACGCCCTGCAGGTGTGGAAAAATTGGGAGCAGTGCGGCGAACTCAGCGGCAAGCCGGTCGAGGTTTTCATGCAACTCTTCAAAACGCGGTCCGCTGCCGATGTGGGCGTGCAACATCACCACCCGCATGCCGGCGGCCTCGACCCGTTGAGCGGTCTGGGCCAAGTCCGCGAACCAAACGCCGTGCTTTGAACTCGGCCCGCCGGTGTCGCATGAATTCACATGGCCATGACCGAAGCCAGGGTTGATTCTGATGGATACGTCGCCCGAGTAGCCGGCGCGATTGAGTTCGTCGATCATTCCAGCAGAGCCGATGTTGGGCAGAATTCCCTGCTCCAACACGACCTGTAAAGCGTTGTCCCGAAACACATCGCTCGTGTACAAGATACTGGGCGGCTGCTGTCCCTTAGAGTGTCCGGCATGCAGGGCGCGCAGAATCTCGTTGCCGGAAACCGCATCGATCCAAATGCCGGCCCGCTGCATTTCTCGTAAAACCTTCGTCGCCGGACAGGCCTTCATCGCGAACCGAGCTTGAATCCCGTCCCCAGTGAGGTGCTTAATCTCCGCAATGCGTTTGCGGAGGGTTTTGGCGCAGTACAGCCAGAAGGGAGTTCCAACCGTTTTTGAAAGAGACAGGAGGCGGGCGGGGTCAAGTTGCATAAGGATGGCCGAACAGTATGA
>JBILUQ010000245.1:0-5971 GCA_044370935.1 Chthoniobacteraceae bacterium | reverse complement strand
CAGCAGCGTGCTTGGGCCGACAAGGGTCACCTTTGCTCCGAGCTTTGTGAGTGCAAAAATGTCGGAGCGTGCGACACGTGAAAACAAAATATCACCAACGATGGCGACGTGCAGCCCTTCGACGCGTCCCTTGCGCTCGCGAATGGTAAAAGTATCAAGCAAACCCTGCGTTGGATGCTCATGCGCGCCGTCGCCGGCATTGATGACGCTCGCCTCAAGGCGCTCCGCCAGAAACTGGGCGGCTCCCGCCGAACTGTGCCGAAGCACGATTACGTCGGCGTGCAACGCCTCAAGATTGCGAGCGGTGTCCTTGAGAGTTTCGCCCTTTGAGAGACTCGAGGAGGACGCGCTGACGTTGATGACATCAGCGCTCAACCTCGCAGCCGCGAGCTCGAATGAGACGCGGGTCCGGGTGCTCGGCTCCACGAAGAAGTTCACCAGCGTCTTACCGCGAAGCGCCGGCACCTTTTTGATATGCCGAGTTCCAACTGTTTTGAAAGCCGAGGCCGTGTCTAGGAGCAGCTGAAGTTCCGCCGAGGAAAGGTGCTGAAGGGCGACTAAATCCTTCCGGTTCCACCGGGCGGCAGCCGGCGGCTTGATCTGCGTGTCCAATTCAGACGCATCAGGTTTGCTCATAGTTGAGTTTTCCCTTCGATCCAGACGCCCTCAATGGTGTCCAGCGGGCGGAGGCGCACGAAGACCCGCTCAGTTGCAAGCGTAGGCACAGAGTGGCCTGTGTAATCAGCGGCGATCGGGAGCTCTCGGAGCCCGCGATCAATCAGCACGGCGTACTCGATGCGACGCGGCCGTCCGAAACTTGAGAGCGCATCCATTGCGGCTCTGCATGTGCGGCCGGAGTGCAAAACGTCGTCGACCAAAATGACGGTTGTGTGCTCAAGGGATGCAGGGAGTGAGGTGGGCTGGACGGCATGCACGACCCGCCGTGAGTCCATATCATCGCGGTGCATTGAAATGTCGATTGCCCCGCTGAAAGGCGTTTTTCCGGCGCGAGCCGAGATGGCCTTGGCCAGTCTGGAGGCGAGCTCGACGCCGCGCGAGGGGATACCAATCAAAGCGATGGATCCCGCATCACCGTGCTTGGAGATGATGCCGTCAGCGATCTGGTTGATTGCCGCGTTTAACGCGGATTCATCCAGAAACTGGCGGGCTGTGTGAGGTGGTGCTGCGGTGGTGGGCACGGGGTGGGATGGAAAGTCGAGTGCGGGCCGAAAGTGCAACAGATCCCGCCGCGTGTTTCCAGCCTAGACCGCCAAGGCTGAGCGAACAGCCTTAAGCGGAGGTGACTGCGCCGCTCGAAGTACGTGTACCAGAGCTCTGGCGCAACGCGCGCCACGTGGAACGGTGCCGTACAATCCAGTCCAAGAGAGCTTTTTCGAAACCGATATCATGCCCGGCCTTCTCGCTTTCAATCCATTTATGCCGTAGAATCTCCTCACGCTCAGCCAGAAACTCTTTGTATAGGAGCGAATCTTTGACCAGGTCATTCCGAGAGGAACTCGAACTGGCAGTGCTGCTGTCTGAGGAGGGTGTCATGGGGCGGGGAGGGAAGAAAGGAGTTGGGGGGGAGACTAACCCATAGTCGCCTATTTTTCCAGCGCTTGACGCAAAGATTTCGAAATTTCGACAAAGGCTTTTGCTACAGCGCTCTCCGGGAACGAAGCCGTCACCGGCATCCCCCGGTCTCCGGCTTCCCGTGTGGGGATGTCGATGGGCACCTGAGCAAGCAACGGCACGCCCAGCCTCGAGGCCTCACTACGGCCACCGCCCTCGCCGAAGATATCGTACCGCTTGCCATCGGAGGGGCACAGGAAGTAGCTCATGTTCTCGATGATCCCGAGGACGGGCACGTTCACTTTTTGAAACATGCTGGCGGCCTTGCGGGCGTCAATCAAGGCGACTTCCTGAGGCGTGGTCACCACCACCGCCCCGGCCAGCCCCACCGTTTGCACGATCGTGAGCTGGATATCGCCCGTTCCCGGAGGCAAATCCAGAATCAGGTAATCAAGGTCGCCCCAGTCGACCTGACGCAAGAACTGCTGGGTGTATTTGGTCACCATCGGTCCGCGGAGCACTGCGGGCGCGCCGTCCTCCAGCAAAAAGCTCATGCTCATCAGACGCAAACCGTGGCGTTCTACTGGCAAAATCTTGCCCGTTTCAGAATCCGCAAACGGCCGCTCGTGGGCGCCAAACATCAAGCCGATGCTCGGCCCGTACAGATCGCAATCACACAGACCCACAGAGGCGCCGGAACGCTCCAATGCGACTGCAAGATTCGCCGCAACGGTACTTTTGCCGACGCCCCCTTTCCCGCTGGCCACGGCGACAACGTACTTGACCCCATCAATGGCAGAGGCGTTCGAGATCGGCGTCGTTTGTGCGGGCGCATGGATATCAATCCGGACGGTCACGCTTTTTACGCCTTCCAGAGCGCCGATGAGCTGTTCGGCCTGCTCCTTAATCTGCTGTGGCACCTTCGGATCCGCCGTCGTCAACACGATCTGCACCACCACAGCCCCCTCCTCCACGCGGATATCTTTCACCAGGCCAAAAGACACGATGTCGCGGGAAAAACCAGGATAACGGACGGTTGCAAGAACTGCGCGAATTTGGTCTTGGGTGAGCATGAGTCGGAGTGGGGCAAGATTGATCTGAGCCGAAACTGTTGTTCCGGCAGAACCCTGTCGGGGCGGCTGCGAGACTATGCGTCAGCGGAACCCATAATCAAGCATGCCAGAAGCTCGACTTAGTGAATTCGGTTTGTGATCAGAAGCGTTGCGGTAAATACCTGATCCTGCGGAGAACACCCAAAGTCCGGTCATTTCGGCTAAACGGCGGAAAGCTTGTGAAAATGAATGGATTCAGGTCTTTTCGCGGATAGTTATAAGCGTGGTCACCCATGAAATTGTGCGTTCTTCAACCCGGCAGCTCCGAACCAGACCAGCAGTTTCCTGCATACGCTGGAGCGCCCGACCCGAAGCTTCCCGCGCCTCTGGGATATCGGGGGCTAGCCGCGTGCACCGGTGGCGGCGTGTACCGGAACGACTCAAGCATTCCTTCGGACGAGCGGCGGGTACTGCTGGTGTTGAATCGAAATCTCAAGGCATGCCGGCAAACGGTGATCAACCTCAGGCGAGCCGGAAAGACCATCGTACTCGCCCTCGAAAAAACAGGGGCGTTCGATGTGAACCAGTGGTTGCGTTCGCCGGGTGACTTGTCTGTTCTCAGGGAGATCTGTATGCGCGCCCACGCCGGGCTCGCTATCACCGCGGATATCGAACCGGTGCTTCGCGCCGGGGGATTGCTTTACGTGGAAACCATCCCGCAGCCAATCCCCGTCGAAGCACCTGAATGGGACTTTTCGCAACCGGCCGAGAATCGCCACGGCATCATGCTCGGGACTTGGGACTGGAAGACGCCCCACAAGCGTCACCTGGAGGCGCTCATCGCACTGCGTGATGTTTCCGGGCAGATGTACGAGCCCGTGACTGTTTTTAATTTGGACGGCTGGCGCGGAAGGCGCTGGCTCAGGCAACTGGAGTACCCGGCGGGCTTGCTGCGAGTCATCGAGCGGAGACTCCCGTATGTGGAGTACCTGCAAAAAATGGCATCACACAAAATGGTATTCCAACTCGATGCGAGCGGAGGCCCGGGCCGCGTCGCAGGAGACGCGCTCCTTTGCAGGATTCCATGCGTCGGGGGAACAGGCGCCACCGAGCGGATCGTTTTTCCGGAGTTGTGCGGACACGGTGTGAATACGCCGGATCTCGGCTTAACGGCATCGAGGTTGCTTGATCACAGTCACGACCGGGAATTAGCGGTTGAGAGCGCATTGAACTTCGCGACACAGCGCATTAGTTTTAATGCAATTCAGCAGTCGCTCGAGCAGCTCTTTCACTGTTTCGGCTAGACGACCGCTGCAAGACACCGCTTCCCATCGCCGCCAATCCAATCAACACCCTGCATGCCGCGCTTTGCCCGAAGTCCTCTGAAGATTTTCGCCCTGTTGATCATCATTTGCGTGGTATGGCTGGGTTGGTATGGAGCGAAGCGGGGCTTGAGGCGTTCCTGGCGGGAGCGCGTTTTTGAGGAGTTCAGGCAGCGAGGCATCGAGGTCACGTTCAAAAAACTGACGGTGGATCCTTGGCGCGGCTTCGTTGCGAGCGAAGTGAAAGTTTATGAGGCGGCTGACCGACGTCACATTCTTGCGGAAATCGACCAGGCAATTCTCAGCATCGACTTTAGCAGATTGATTCGTCGGAAAAATTTCATCAGCGCTTTGGAGCTGAAAGACACGCGCCTCTCTCTGCCGTTGGATAAAAGCAATCAGAGCAGCCGCCGCATTGAGGTTACACGCTTCAATGCGAGGCTGCTTTTTCCAAACAAACAGATACACCTCGTAAACGCTGAGGCGCGTCTGCTTGGCATCAGGCTAAAAGCGAATGGCTGGATTTCGAATCCGGAAAAACTCGAATCTTCGGATGAAAACTCATCAAAAAAACTAACCGAGCTCGCCGACAAGCTGATCCCAGAGTTTGAATCAGTCGCGTACGAATCAGACCCTCCTCTGTTAAGACTGCAATTCAGCGGGGATATGGCGGTGCCGGAGTCATTGCAAGCCACGCTCAAGCTGGAGGCGGAGGACTTTGCCATCCGAGGCTGCGAGTTCGATTCGCTTAAATTATCAGCGAACTGGCGAGAAGGGGCGCTTGCACTACAGGAGCTCTTGCTAGAGGACGCGCATGGAAGATTGAGAGCGGTTGGGCTGATCGATTCAGCGGGCGGAACAGCCAAATCGCAGATTGAGTCGACACTCGACCTAGCGATGATCGGAAACGCATTCGGCGCGGGCGAGTACACGAAGGATTTGTCCTTCAAGGAAAGGCCATCGATGATGATTCAAATCACGGGCTTACCCGAACCGGAAATTCCAATGCGAGTCACGGGCTCCTTCGATGCAAAGTCGTTCGCATGGAAGTCCGTGCCGTTCGATTCTCTCGGCTTTGCATTCGCCTGGGAGCAGGGCCGATTTTCAATCCGCGATTTCAAGCTTCAGCATGCTGCTGGATACCTCTCCGGCAACACCATGCGGACGGCAGACTCTTTCAACGCACGGATCACCAACACGATTCCCACACAGGTGATTGTTTCAACGCTACCCGCAGAGTTCGCCTACGGCCCGGCTGGATGGCTGCAAAACCAGGGGCCGCTTAAGATTGAGCTGGAAGCCGCAGGCACCGCGCCCTCGCTGCAGGAGTGCAGCGTTTGGGGAACAGTGGCTGTTGGCAAAAGCGTGTTTCGCGGGATCGCAGTCGAAAAAGCGACCACCCATGTGGGGCTTTCGGGGGGCGTGATATCGATCGGCCCGTTCGAGCTGACGCGCAGCGAGGGAAAAGGCGAAGGCGCCATCACCGTGGACACCGTTCACAAAGATATCTACATGCACGACCTCAAGCTGAGGCTCAATCCGGTTGAAACCATGTGGATGATCGAGCCAGCTTGGGTTGACGAAGTCGCGCCGTACCGTTTCAAGGGGGCGCCGCCTTTCGTGCAGTTGAGCGGTCGGGCCGCACCCGGCACACGGCAGCGGACGTTTCTCGACGTTCAGGTCGCTAGCCAAACCGGCATGGATTACACGTTTGCTGGAAAGAATCTTCAGTTCGACAAGATATCGGCAAAGTTGAAGTTTGCGCAGGCGCGCCTTCAGATCACCGAGCTTGGCGGACCAATTTTCGGAGGCCGTCTGGACGGTAATGCCGACGTTTCTTTGGACCGAGAGAATCCAGTGAACAAAGCGTCGCTGCGGATCACCGATATGAACTTTGCAAAGCTCAGCAAACTCTACACCGGCTACGACGAGTCCAAGGGACTCTTGGACGTGAATTTTCTTTGGAAAGGAGTGAGCGACGATGGACGTAAGGTGGATGGGTCGGGCGATTTGAAAATCACCGAC
>JBILUQ010000484.1:0-5973 GCA_044370935.1 Chthoniobacteraceae bacterium | reverse complement strand
CGCCACGTTACCGCTCAGCGTCAACACCCCGTTGTTGGTCGCGTCACCCAATCCCAACGTCCCGCTCATTGCGAACGCGTTCGCCAGCGTCCGCGCCGTCGCTGAATCGCTCGAAATCCGACCGCCGCTGAAGGTCACCGTTCCCGTCCCAAGCGCCGCGTTGTCTCCTGCCTGGATCGCTCCATCGCTCAAGGTGACCCCGCCGCTGAACGTATTCGCTCCGCTCAGCGTGAACACCGCTGCCCCAGTCTTCACCAGCGACCCTGCTCCGCTCATCACTCCGCTAAAGGTCGTATCCGCCGCGCCGCTCACGCTCAGAACGTTCCCCTGCAGGTTCACTGCTCCCGCTCCGGCCAGCGATGCAATCTCTTCGCTGCTCGCAAGCTTCAAGGTACCGCTCGCTCCCACCGTCACCGCCATGCTGTTGATCAGCGCGCTCCCGCCGCTCAGCGTCAGCACTCCGGCGTCCACGTTCATCGACCCGCTGAAGGTGTTCACCCCGCTCAAGGTCAGCTCGGCGGTTCCGGCCTTCGTCAGGCTGTACGCTCCGCTCACCACTCCGCTCAACGTCGCTGCGCTCGCCACTGTCAGCGTCGTTGCAGCTCCAAGCGCCACGTTCCCGCTCAAGGTCAGCACCCCGTTGTTGGTCGCATCACCCAATCCAAGCGTCCCGCTCATCGCAAACTCGTTCGCCAGCGTCCGTGCCGTCGCTGAATCGCTCGAAATACGACCGCCGCTGAACGTCACTGTGCCCGTCCCAAGCGCAGCATTGTTTCCTGCCTGGATCGCTCCTTCGCTCAACGTCACCCCGCCGCTGAAGGTGTTGGCTCCGCTCAGCGTGAACACCGCTGCACCCGTCTTCACCAGCGACCCTGCTCCACTCATCACTCCGCTGAAGGTTGTATCCGCTGCTCCGCTCACGCTCAGCACGTTCGCTTGCAAATTCACTGCTCCAGCTCCAGCCAGCGACGCGATCTCTTCGCTACTTGCAAGCTTCAAGGTACCGCTCGCTCCCACCGTCACCGCCATGCTGTTGATCAGCGCGCTCCCGCCGCTCAGCGTCAGCACTCCAGCATCCACGTTCGTCACGCCGCTGAAGGTGTTCACTCCGCTCAAGGTCAGTTCGTCGGTTCCGGCCTTCGTCAGGCTGTACGCTCCGCTCACCACTCCGCTCAACGTCGCTGCGCTCGCCACCGTCAACGTCGTTGCAGCTCCAAGCGCAACGTTACCGCTCAAGGTCAGCACTCCGTTGTTGGTCGCATCACCCAAGCCAAGCGTTCCGCTCATCGCAAACGCGTTCGCCAGCGTCCGCGCCGTCGCTGAATCGCTCGAGATCCGGCCCGCACTGAAAGTGACTGTCCCTGTACCGAGTGCCGCATTATTGCCTGCCTGGATCGCTCCGGCGCTCAACGTTACCCCGCCGCTGAACGTATTCGCTCCGCTCAGCGTGAACACCGCTGCCCCGGTCTTCACCAGCGACCCCGCTCCGCTCATCACTCCACTAAAGGTTGTGTCCGCTGCTCCGCTCACGCTCAGTACGTTCCCCTGCAGGTTCACCGCTCCCGCTCCAGCGAGACTCGCGATCTCTTCGTTGCTTGCAAGCTTCAAGGTCCCGCTCGCTCCCACCGTCACCGCCATGCTGTTGATCAGCGCGCTCCCGCCGCTCAGCGTCAGCACTCCAGCGTCCACGTTCGTCGGGCCGCTAAAGGTGTTCACTCCGCTCAAGGTCAACTCGTCGGTTCCGGCCTTCGTCAGGCTAAACGCTCCGCTCACCACTCCGCTCAACGTCGCTGCGCTCGCCACTGTCAGTGTCGTTGCAGCTCCAAGCGCCACATTCCCGCTCAGCGTCAACGCACCGTTGTTGGTCGCGTCACCCAAACCCAACGTCCCGCTCATTGTGAACTCGTTCGCCAGCGTCCGCGCCGTCGCTGAATCGCTCGAAATCCGGCCTCCGCTGAAGGTCACCGTGCCCGTCCCAAGCGCTGCGTTGTCTCCCGCCTGGATCGCTCCGCCGCTCAAAGTCACTCCGCCAGTGAAGGTGTTGGCACCACTCAGCGTGAACACCGCCGTACCAGTCTTTATCAAGCTGCCCGCTCCGCTCATCACGCCGCTGTAGGTGGTGTCCACTCCGCCGCTCACGCTCAGCGCGTTCCCCTGCAGGTTTACGTCCCCGGCTCCGGCAAGGCTCGCGATCTCTTCGCTGCTCGCCAGCTTCAAGCTGCCACCGGCCCCCACGGTCACCGCCATGCTGTTAGCCAGCGCGCTTCCGCCGCTGAGCGTCAGCATCCCGGCAGTCACAGTTGTTGGTCCAGTGAAGGTGTTCACTCCACTCAAGGTCAACTCGGCCCCGCCGACTTTGGTCAAAGCATAGGCACCGCTCACTACTCCGCTGATCACCGCCGCACTTGCCACCGTGAGCATGGTATCCGCTGTTAGTTGAACGTTGCCGCTCAGAGTGAGGGCGCCGTTGTTGGAGGCGTCGCCCAACCCGAGCGTGCCACCCATGAGGATTGCGTTCGCAAGCGCGCGTGCGGACGCGGAGTCGCTCGAGATGCGGCCTCCGGTGAAAGTGATCGTGCCGCTGCCGAATGCGGAATCGTTGCCGGCTTCGATGGCTCCGTTGCTGAGGCGGGTGCCACCAATGTAATTGTTGTTTCCTGTGAGGGTGAGAACGGAGGCCCCGTTCTTCACCAAGACCCCGTTGTTGTTGGTGATCAAGCCGCTGAAGGTGGTGCTTGTGGTGCCTGAAACGGTGAGCTCGCTATTTTGCAAATCAACGACCCCGGCTCCGGCCAGCGAAGCGATTTCCTCGTTGCTGGCAAGCTTGAGGGTGCCGCCCACGCTCACAGTCACCGCCATGCTGTCGGCCAGCGCATTGCCACCGCTCAGGGTGAGGGTGCCGGAATTGACCGTGGTCGGGCCGGAGAAAGTGTTTGTGCCGGAGAGGGTCAGTTCGGAGGCGCCTTCTTTGGTGAGGCTGTTGGCTCCGCTGACGATTCCGCTAATGGTCGCCGCACTCGCAACGGTCAAGGTGGTGGCCGCGCCCAGCGCCATGTTGCCGCTCAAGGTCAGCGCACCGCTGTTGACAGCGTCGCCCAACCCGAGCGTGCCGCTCATGACAAATGCGTTGGCCAGTGCGCGGATTGTGGCGGAGTCGCTCGAAATGCGTCCGCCGCTGAAAGTCACAGTGCCTGTCCCCAGCGCAGCGTTGTCACCAGCCTGGATCGCTCCAGCGCTCAAGGTCACTCCGCCGCTGAACGTATTCGCTCCGCTCATCGTGAGCACCGCGGTCCCGGCCTTCACCAGCGATCCCGCCCCGCTCATGACCCCGCTGTACGCCGTGTCCAAGCCACCGCTCAGGGTGAGCGTATTTGCCTGCAGGTTCACCGCACCGGCGCCGGCAAGACTCGCAATCTCCTCGCTGCCGGCGAGCTTCAAACTACCGCTTGCCCCCACCGTCACCGCCATGCTGTTGATGAGCGCGCTCCCGCCGCTGAGCGTCAATACCCCGGCGTCCACGTTCGTCGCGCCGCTGAAGGTGTTCACTCCGCTCAAAGTCAGTTCATCCCCTCCGGCCTTGGTGAGCGCGTACGCCCCGGCGACCACTCCGCTCAGGGTCGCAGCGCTCGCCACGGTCAAGGTGCTGTTGGCGGTGAGATCCACGTTACCGCTGAGGGTCAACGCCCCATTGTTAGTCGCATCGCCGAGGGTTACGGCAGCGCCCAGAACGAACGCATTCGCCAGCGCCCGCGCAGTGGTGGAGTCGCTGGAAATGCGCCCAGCGTTGAAGTTGACGGTGCCGGAACCAAGAGCGGTATCGCTTCCAGCCTCGATGGCGCCTGAGCTCATCGTGACTCCGCCGCTGAAATTATTCGCTCCGGTCAGAGTCAGCACTGCGGTGCCGGTTTTCGCGAGGGCACCCGCGCCGCTGATGACGCCCGAGAAGAGGGTGGAGGTTCCGCCGCTGAGGGTGAGCGTGTTGGCTTGTAGATTGACTGCGCCTGCGCCGGCAATGGAGGCGATTTGTTCGTCGCTCGCGAGCTTCAGACTGCCGGCAGCGTTGACGGTCACCGCCATGCTGTTGGCGAGAGCGTTGCCGCCGCTCAACGTCAGGAGGCCGGTGTTCACGGCCAGGGTGCCGCCGAAGGTGTTTACGCCGCTCAACTCGAGTTCCGCGCCCCCCTCCTTCACGAGGTTGTAAGCGCCGCTGATGATCCCGCTGATGGCGGCGGCGCTGGCCACGCTCAGGGTGGTGTCGGCGGTGAGAGCCACGTTGCCGCTCAAGGTTAGAGCACCGGTGTTTGCCGCATCACCCAGCCCAACCGCTCCGGACATCCTGAAGTTATTCGCAAGCGCCCGGGCGTTGGCTGAATCGCTGGAAATGTACCCACCCGTGAAGGTCACGCTGCCGGCGCCCAATGCGGTGTCATTGCCGACCTGCAGCAGTCCGGCGCTCATTGAAACGCCTCCGGTAAAGGTGCTCGTGCCGCTCAGAGTGAGCGTTCCGGCCGAGGACTTCACCAATCTGCCGCTGCCGTCGATGATCCCCGTGAAAGTTCCGCTGCCGACCGTCAGCGCCGTCGGGTTGAGCGTCACCAACCCCGAGCCCAGCAAGGTTTGAATCGTGACGGCGGCTCCGAGGAAGTTGGCCGTCCCGTCGGCAGTCAACACGCTTGACGCCGAGAGGGAGGATCCATTGAGCGCGTCAAAGGTTCCGAGCGTACCCACCGTGATCGCGGTGCTCGCAAGGACGCCGCTCAGCGCCAGAGTCCCGTCATCGACCCGGGTCGATCCCGTGTACCCGCTCGCTCCGCCCAAAGTCAGAATGTCCGCAGACACCTTCACCAAGCTTCCCGTCCCATTGATCGCGCCGGAGAAAGTGCCACTATTGAGGGTCAATTCCGTTGTATCCAGATTCAGCAACCCGGATCCGAGGAGGGCATCGATCCCGACGGCCGCGTTGTACATGTTCATCCTGCCATCGAGGGTCAACACCGTCGCGTTGGAGAGAACCGATCCGTTGAGCGCGTTCATGGTGCCCGAGTTGATCGTGATCGCGCTGCTTGCGAGCGTGCCAGAGAGGACCAGCGATCCGGCGTTCATTGTGGTGGATCCGGTGTATGCGTTATTACCGCTCAAAGTGAGCAAGCCGTCCGTGTTCTTGATAAGACTGCCCGTGCCGTTGATGGCCCCGCTGAAGGTGCCGAGGTTGACGGTGAACTCGGTTAAATCCAGCCCCACGATACCCGCCCCGAGCAGGGTGCCAGCGGAAACCGCGGTATTTGCGAAATTCGCCTGTCCGTCCACCGTCAGCAACAGGCCGCCCATGAGCGTCGAACCGAGGGCGGAAGTGAACGTTCCGCCGCTCGCGATGGTGATCACAGGGCTGTCCAACTGAGAAGTAGAGGTCAGCGACAACTCCCCGGCGTTGACTGTCGTGGAACCGTTGAAGCTGTTTGCGCCACTCAGAGTCAGAAGATCGCCGGCAGACTTGATAAGGCTACCCGTCCCGTTGATCGCTCCGGCGAAAGTCCCGAAACTCAAGGTAAGCGCGGTTGTGTTTAAGTTCACGGCACCGCTACCGGTGAGCGACTGGATGGTCACCGCAGGGTTCTCAAAATTCACGGACCCGTTCGCCTGCAAATCTGTGGAAACGGAGATCAGCGAGCCAAGCGAACCGTTGAACACAGCTCCATTGCTCACGCTCAAAACGGTGCTTGCAAGCGTTCCGCTCAACGTCAGCACCCCGCTGGTCACGCTGGTATTGCCGGTGTAGGTGTTCACCCCGCTCAAGCTCAATTCTCCATTTCCAGCCTTCACCAGGCTGCCCGTCCCGCTGATCACGCCGCTGAAATTCCCGTTGCCAAGGGTCAACTCAGCCGGATTCAAGTTCACAGAACCCGCGCCGAGGAGGGTTTCAATGGTGACTCCGGAGCCAAGCAGATTCACCAAGCCGTCCGCAGTGAGCACCGT
>JBILUQ010000244.1:0-5977 GCA_044370935.1 Chthoniobacteraceae bacterium | reverse complement strand
CAAACCGGCGCCTAAATTCACGCCTCTTCAGCAATGCCACATTGCAATCGGAACGGACTGCGTCCAGAAATCGGGACGTACCCCCAAGTGCCACCGGACAAAGCATCAGTCTAAAATTGCGATGAAAAACAAGGCGATCATTCTACTTCTTGTCTCCTTAGTTTTCACCGCAGTCGCGTACCAAAGCCTGCATTCGCCATCGATTATGGAGGCGCCCCGCTATCCAGCAGCGGACGAATCCAATAAGACAACGTATCCAGCTCCTGCCTCAGACCTCCCGTCACCCGCAGCAAAACAGATCGCCGAACAGCAAAAGGAAATTGGCCGGTTAAGGCGCGAAAACAGTGAGATTCCTAAACTACGCAGCGAGGTGGCGCGGCTGAGCGTAAAGATTGAATTTGGGCCGATTAAACAGCCTGCTAAAACAGAATCAGAAATCGAGGAGGATCCGTTTGAGTCGGCAGTAAAGGATCTTGCCTTGCGGGCCGCAGAGCTGAACCGACACATGCAAAACCTGCCGAATTTCGAAATCCCCGAGCTGCAAATGCTCGAGGAGGCGGACTGGCTGAGCGCTGCAAAGGGTGCAGATTTTGATTCGAAAGAGGGCATTCGCAAGGCGCTCAGCAAGGTGCGACAAAAGGCGAAAACACAGTTCGCCGAACTCGCGACCGCTGCGCTGAACGAATATTTTTTGGCTACAAAGGGAAGCGTCCCGACGGATCCATCGCAGCTACTCCCGTTCTTCAAGACTCCCATCGACGCTTCGTTGCTGCAGCGCTACCAGCTGGTCCCCTCAAGCACAGTCCCCGGTTTGATGGAAACCGGCTACATGATCCTAAGCGAAAAAGCGCCCGTGGACAGGGAGTACGACACCCATTTCTACATCGGTAAAAAGGGCGTCGCCTCTTTCGCCATAGGCCCGACAGGGTCAAACGACCCAGACACCACCTGGGCGACGCGTTGATCCTCGATCGCAGTTTACCGCGAGCCCACTGTCGACTTGAGCTCGTTCAAGAGGCTCGCCTTAAAGCCCGACCATCGCCTCACTTCCCGCCCCGCGGAATCGAGCAGCACGATGGTTGGGAACCCATCCACCCTGAACTTCTGCTGCAGACTGGCGTTCTGCGTCTTTATTTTTTCAACCTGCGGTTTGTTGCGAGGAAAATCGAGCTTCACGAGCACCAGGTTTTGCGAGCTGAACGCCTTAAAATCGGGTTTATCGAGAACCTCCCTGTCCAACTTGATGCAAAACCCGCACCAATCGGAGCCCGTGAAATCAAGCAACACGTGACGCCCTTGAGCAGCGGCAAGCGCCTTGGCGGCTTCGAAATCCTCGCTCCATGCTCCGCCCAGACCTGAGGGACTGGAGCGAGGAGGCTCCAAATCCCTCACTGGGGTAGCAGCTGGAGCAGGCCCTGAGACAGTCTGCAAAGCCCCATTAACCAGCGTGCCGGCTAGGCTCGAAACATTGTCAAGCGGGCCCGCCTGAACCCCAGCCTCAAACCCGCCGAAACAGCACCATGCGGCGCAAACTCGCTGAATGAACGACGAACATTTCATATCTCGGGTGTACTCAACAGGAACGCTGGATTCAAAGAAAATCAGCCCGCCATCCCCTTCGCTCGCTCCCCAGCAGGTTCTGCCAACTGGATCGCACGCGCAAACACAGATCCCGCCTCCGCTACAAAGCGCCGCGTGCGCTTCGATCCAAGAAATCCGGCTCCGAAACCCGCTCAAACAACCTTTCAAGGCCGGAGCGCGCCGACATCCATCGGATCACGCTCCGGAAGAAGCAGCCGTCTAGCGGATATCAATCTTGTGAGCCAGTTGCTTTGCATTGGGGTTCTTGGGAAGATGAACCGTCAGGATCCCACCGTTGTATTCGGACGAAATCTTACCCTTATCCGCATTCTCGGGGATGGTGAAAGTGCGCTCGAATCGGCCAAACGCCCGCTCCATTCGGTGGAATGTCATACCCTCCTCTATTTTTTCGACCTTCCGCTCGCCTCGGATGGATAGGGTTCCATTCTCAACGCTTACTTCGATGTCCTGCTTTGAAACGTCGGGCAACTCCGCTTTGAGGACAAACTCCTTCTCGTCCTCTCCGATATCAACCGAAGGCGACCATTCCGCAAAGGTGACTTCCTCGGCCCCCCGAGACGGCCACATTGAGAAAGCCCGATGCATGCTCCTTAGCAAATCCTCCATCTCGTGAAGGCCGTCAAATCTCGCGGATGGACGCAAGGGCTCGATTTCCGCACTTTTCCTAAACGGATTCCACTTTGTTAACGTGCTCATAGAATAAAGATAATAACGCGCGGCATCAGGTTTATTTTTGACTGGTTGTTCTGACTGGAATCCCTGCCGGTTGGGTCTGCCAGCCACCTTCTCCTACGACGGAGCAATCAAGAATGGGGGTGCTGAAATCACATGTGCCCTCGAATTATCAGGCTGAATTTCGGGCGGCATTATCCGTGAGGCGAAACGCCACCGAAGCGGCTCCTCAAGCGTTTCGACTACATGACCCCGATACAAACCGCCCTTTAGACGGCCTGATAGAGCCGTCCCAAACCCCGGTCAGCAAAGCTTAAATCTATCGACTAGATACGTCCAACATCGAGTCCGCGCCCGTTTAATCTAATGAATCGAATCCATACCCCGACAAAACTCACATCGATGCGACCTACTCAGCGGCAGGAAGCGGTCCCGCACAGCTGAGATTTTCCCCAGAGTACCATCCGAAAAACGTCACCTCATGAAAATCTCAATTCCATCACCTCTTAATGATCGGTGCACGCGTCTGACACGACCACTGTTCGCTGCTTGCTGCTGGGTGAGCTTTTTGCTTCATGGCGCGCATCTGGCGGCCAAGGACGACTTTTCCGAGGAAATACAAAAATCGGAAGAGGTCTCTATTGAAAAGTACCCCGAGCTGGGGGTTGCCAACTCCGCCTTCAACAAAAACTTCTTGGCAGCGGTCAAATTGCTAAAGGAAAAAAGGCCCGAATTTTTTTCCGACCCGCAATGGCCGCTGAAGCTATCGGATGCGGTAGCTGCAGACTTGAAGGTTTCTCCCAAACACTCCCTCGATTCTCCCCCCATCCAGCAGTCTCAAGAAGACGTGCACGCGAGCGAGACACTCGAACGCTACTGCGCGCAGGCAGTGAAAAGGGCAGTTCAAAAACATGAAGTCAACGGGAGTAACAAAGACTGGTTTGAAACTGACGAGCATCTGGATTCGGAACGGATCGCAGATTCATTAAAAATTGCCGCACTTCAATCTGAAGAAGTATTCGATGAAGTTGTCGAAACATTCCTTTGGAAGGTGCTATCGAGCACTGCTCCTCGAGCGCTACCAAAAAACAGAGACTGGATTAAAGGCGTGCTATGGACTCGTTCAAGCTGGAGATGCATTGAGACATATTCGGAGCCGGAGCAATGCCACATTATCGGCAGATTGCTTGCTAAGTGCGGAGATTCAAAACTAGTGACGGACTGGCTTCGCCCCGTGGCATCCGGCACTATTTTACAAGAGAAGTCTCTGCTGAATAATCCCCAGAGCACTCTATTTCGCCAGCCTGGGTACCCCCTTCGATCCGGCATTTCTGACCTGATTCTGAACGGCAACTATCGCCTTGGATCTACACCGATTGATAAAGCCGATTTTTTCAATAGCGCGTTACATTCGAAAATGTGGAAAATCTACCAACACACTTCCCCAAGCGAATGGGGGCTGATCGGTGGATGGAATACCATGGATCAACTTCCGTCGGTGCCGCCCTCCTATGATCAACCTGAATGGCGTCAGACGCTCGAACATCTTGAAAGTGCAGTTCAATCTCGCGCGTCGATGTTGCGCAAATTACCAAATTTGAACCATCAGCCACCGAGCGACATTTTCGGATGCTTCGAAGCTTATTTGGTGTGCGGTTTTTGTGAGTTTAAAGACATCCAACAAGGGCTTGAGTGGATAGATTCGGTCTGCAAACAAACCGCGCTATCGCCTGACCCAGCAATCCGCGGCGCATCCAAATTGGCGCGAGCCTTCAAACTTTCAGCCCTGAGTTGGGCTGGCAAACAGAAGTGAGCGTGAGAAGCTTCGACTTGTTCTTTGGGGCCATTCAACCCGGCCGGGTCAACGCACTACGGATTGATTTTGAATGGAGTCCCGAGTCTCTAAAAACGCCCGCCAAGCGATCTGTTGAAACATGAGGCCCTCTTTAGGATCGAGTTCCCTCGGCGTCCACAGCCCCTCCGCACTAAGCCCCGTCAGTGCGCTGTAGATGCAGCAACTGGTGAGATAAGCTCCCTTGGCGGTGGCGTGGATCCCGTCCTTATAAAGCTCCTTGAGGCGCTGTTCAGACGGGCTATCACCAAAGAACTTCATCCATGCATGGACGCTTGGCGCGACCGCCGCCCCCAGCCGGCTTCCCAACCAGATGTTGGAGGTGTGGAAGTCAGCGAGCCCACCGGGGTACGGGAGCAATTTCGAAGCGGGGCTTTCGTACAATACAAGGCGCGCGCCGTGCTTACGGACCAGGTTTGAATAGGCATCTCCGTATTCGGCGAGGTCTTCTCGAGTCATCCTATAGAAAGTTTCAACAACAACAGCATCCCAGGGTTCTGCGGCAATTTTGCCACGAGGGGTATCCGGCTCGTCGCCTTGCATCCAGAAGGCCCGCATCCCGGTGCCCATGCGGGCATGGTCACCGGAAACAATACGCAGCGCGCCCTCTGGCGCAGATGCGGCGATTTGTTCAACCAAAAGGGGTACATTCCCGAGTAGTGTGTGGCTGGAGCCGATGAAAAACACCTTAAGCTCAGCTCCACTCGCAGGAGTAAGATTCCTTAATCGGAGGCGCAAGTTGGCCTCACGCCAAGGCTTCTGGGTGGAGTTCTGCCCCGGCATTGAGAGGACTTTGAGCAACTCGCTTTTTGCGCGCTCGAAGTTTAATTCATCATAAAAAGTCAGTCCAAGCAGCAGTTGAATGTCAGCAAGAAGAGCCTGCCGACGCTCTCCAACGAGTCGCGCCTCTTCCATCATGAAAAGCGCTCCATCGAGGCGTTCCCGGGCTTGGGAAAAGTTTCGCTCCAACCAAAGTGTCCGCGCCAACTCGACCTGAAAGTCGATCCGCTCGCCGATTGGGATACTGAGATTCCCAACCAAAGTCTCCAGAGAGAGCCTAACCATCCGAAACTCGCGCAGGGCAATCAAAGCAGGAACGATCGCCTTGTGGGCGGCCATCCTTGCGTTATCCGGAGCAAATTCTGTTTCAATCACCGCTGCACAGGCATCCCTTACTTTGGTCCAGGCGGCAACGCTTCCGTAGTTCGAAAAGATCTTACCGATAAGCAGGCGTGCGTTGATTTTGCTCTCGAGAGATGCGGAGTCAGATCCCAACACCGCTTCAATCAGGGCATTCGCAGCGTCATAATTCATTTCTGTGACATGCGTTTCCGCGATTTTCACCTGCGCGCGCGCTGTTTGTTCCCCTGAAATCCCCGCAACGTTTAGGGCCAGTTCAAACTGGGCTCTCGCTTTTGGAACATCCTCCTCGCCCGGAAACGCGGCACCCATCCGAAGAAAGGCCTCAAACTTCTGCTCCCCCGATACCGAGGCCGAAATGATCTTGGAGAAAGCCTCACGGGCCTCAGCATAGCGACCTTGAGAGAGCGCAGCATCCCCCAGCCCGAATCGAGCCGTCGACTCAGAAGCAGCGATCAGCGAACCAGCGCCTACGGCCGCCAAAAGACAGAGGGCGGCCAAAGCAGAGGAGGACGGAAGTAAACGGGGATTCATGGCGGGAAATACTACGGCGTGGAGAAACTAAAGTAGTCCACCCAGCGGGAGCAACCACCTGAACTGCGCCATCCGAGCACGTGTAGCAGCGGCACTTATATTGCGTTAGAGTCCCAACAGAGGGTGGTACAATTTCTTCAATACCAGAGGAACCCAAGCTTGCCTCGCAGGAGCAGC
>JBILUQ010000243.1:0-5979 GCA_044370935.1 Chthoniobacteraceae bacterium | reverse complement strand
CCCGTCTTGTAGTTGACCTCGTCAATGGGCTGGAAGCTGCCCGCTGCGGGCTGAAGCGGCGAAAGCCCCGGATCGTATCCGCTCTGAAGCGCAGTGCATTGCTCCAGAATCCGCTGCGCAATCGGTGCGCTCACCCCCCCCCCCGACTTTGCGCCCTGCACAAAAACCGTGACCGCAAAGCGCGGGCTGTTGTAGGGGGCAAAGCACATGAACCAGGTATGGTTGTCCTTTTCCTTCTTCCCACCGACCTCACGCCAGAACTGGGCCGTTCCCGTCTTGCCCGCCACCTCTATCCCCTTCACCTGAGCCTTCTTTCCAGTCCCACCAGGTTCATTAACTACCTTCCACATGCCCCTTCGGACCAACTCAATCTGGTCATCCGCGATTCCCAGCGCCCTCAAATCCGCGCGCAGTTTCGGCATCGGACTCACCACTTTCTCACCCGTTTCAGAATCCACCACATCCTTGCCCTCCGAGTCCACCACCCTCGACACAAGCTTAGGGGCGAAAGACAACCCGCCATTCGCCACCGCCGCTCCCACCATGCACATTTGAAGAGGCGACGCCTCCACTGCTCCCTGGCCGATGGAGACGTTCGCCGTGTAGCCGTTCGACCAGCGCTCCTGAGGACTGACCACGCGCAGCCACTCGGGACTGGGCAAAATTCCGGAATCCTCGCCACTGAGGGGCAGCCCGCTCCTCTGCCCAAGCCCGAGCGCCTCCCCCACCTCAACAATCTGATCGATCCCTGCCGCATTGCCCCATTGATAAAAAAACGCGTTGCACGAGTACTTCAATGCGTCCGAAAGCCCCACGCTTCCATGAGGCGGCATGTGCCTGTCAACCACCCAGCACTTCATGTACTTGGCCCCGTAGGACACCCCTCCTGTGCATGAAAACGTGTTTTTGGCCGTAAGCCCCTTCTTGAGTCCCGCCAAACCCGAAACCGCCTTGTAAGTCGACCCCGGCGCATAACCCTGAATCGCGCGATTGGTCAAAGGGTCGGTTTCATCGTTGGTGATCTGCTGCCAGTGCTCACGGCTGATATTCGGGATGAATACGTTCGGGTCGTAAGATGGAACCGAAGCCATCGCCAGAACCTCACCGTTGGCTGGGTCCACCACCACCGCCGCCCCGCGTCCCACGCCCGCATCCCGCAAGGCCCGCTCGACAATGAACTGCATCCTCGCGTCGATGGTGAGGTAGACATGGTTGCCCTGCTTGGGCTCCACGCGGCGGATCTCCGATTCAATGACCCCCTTCAAGTTGCGCTGCAGCACCCTCACCCCGGGAGTCCCCCTAAGCCAGCGATCCATGTGCAGCTCCACCTGCGACTTCCCCTCGGAATCGGGCTGATAGAAGGAATACTTGCGGATGTCCGGCAGCCGGTCAATGTCCACCGGAGCACCCACATACCCCAGAATGTGGGCGCCGAGCGCGCCGTAAACATACTGCCTCACAGGGCGCAGCGCGATTTCAACCCCGGGCAAGCCGACATCGTTTTCTGAGAACCGCGCGATGGTTTTGAAGTCCAGCTCCTCAATGTAGGTGAAAGGCACCTCCGAGTTATTCCGATAATGGCGCTGGAGCCGGCTGCTGTTGTAATCCTTCGCCAGCTCCAGCTCGTTCAAACGAGGAATGATCGTGCTGTTCACAATCTGCACCACGTCCTCCTCCCGCTTCTCCTTGAGCATCTGCCTCACTGGCGCAGTGTAAGTGGCCATCGGCGGCTTTCCGAAATTCTGGCGGTATCCCCTCACCATGTCCGGCAGATAAAAATCCACCTCATAACTGGCTCGATTTCCGACAAGGGTCAGCCCGTTCCGATCTCGGATTTCGCCGCGAACAGACGGAATTCTGACCGTCACCTCCGAACGGGAAGCCATGCGCTTGGCCCAACGCTCTCCATGAGCAACCTCCAGCCACCACAAACGTCCCACCAGGACCGACAACCCCATCACCATGACCACCGCCATGAAGTACAGCCGGAGCTCCGGATTGGGGCCGCTTCGCGAACGTCGCGTGTTTTGGATTTTACTCATCGTCCAAATGCCCCCCAGTCCCCCTGTAATGACGGTGCCTCATGAGACGCGCCACATATCCCAAAACAACGAAAACAATCGGGGAAACTCCCAGAGCAACCAACCCGGCCCCCATCACCCGCCCCCAAATCAACGGCGAAAACTCAAACACCAGCGGCTCCCGACGCAGACAAATCAAGCAGTACTCAATAAAAACCAACATCGCAACAGCCACACTGCTGAACAAACAATGCACCTCCCAGCGGCCCCGCAAAAACAGCGGCCGCAGCCCGCTTACAACTGCGCCCAAAACCGCGTACGCGCAAACGGACCAGCCCACGCCCAATTCGAGGCTTTCCTCCACCCACACCCCGTGAAGCAAATCCCACGACACTCCACTCACAAAAGCAAGGACCAGCATCCCCATTGTCGAGAATGACAGAGCTCCGTAAAAAAACACGATCGGCATCAACAACACACGGGCCCCCCAAGGCGGCACCGCTCCCAAAAAATGCTGGAGCACCAGCGACGCCAACAAGCTCACGATGATGAACAAAAAAAACATCACCTCTTCTCCCCGATCACCACGAACACGTCCTGCAACGTAGCCAAGTCCACCGCCGGTATCAGCGTCGCCGTCCCGTCCAGTTCCCGGACCTTAAACTCCTCCACTGCGCCAAGCTGAATCCCTGGAGGAAACACGCCCCCGACGCCGGACGTCATCACCTTTTGCCCCGGCGTCAGCGCCGCCTGTTTGGATAAAAAAAACAGCGACACCATCGGGGTCGACCCGCTCGACAATCGTTCACCTCGAACGATCCCCTGTTCCCGAGAATTCTCAACGCTCGCAGCCACCTTGCAGTTCTCATCCGACATCAAAATCACCACGCTCGAGTGCTCGGAAACGATCGTGGTTTTCCCCACCAAACCGTCCTCGGTCAGCACCGGCATGTCGCGGCGAATCCCATCCTCTGCCCCGCGATCGATGATGATTTGATTGAACCAAGTAGAGGTGTCCCTGCCTATGATGCGAACCGAAAGCAGCTTGAAAGGAGCCTTAGCCCTGTAATCAAGCGCCTTGCGCAGCCTCGCGTTCTCCGCCTCCATCCCGCGGAGCGTCTGGTTTGTGGCGCTCAACTCACGATTACTCAACCGCAGCATCCGGTTTTCATGCTCCAATTCATCAATCGATTTGAGCCCCTCTCGCAACGCATTGAACTTGCGCTCCAATGACGAACCCGAGCGCAGGAAGGGCGACAGCAACCCCAGAAACGCCGACTGCGCACCCCTCACCGCTGTCGGATTACCCGTGCCAAGGATCAGGACAATCACCGCCACCGCGAACACAGCCAGCGCGATTAACTTCGAGCGAATCCTCATGGTTAATTGCGTTCTGAATTTACGGAAGCCCAGAGGGCCACGCCGCCATTACAGTCAAAAACTCGAATCAAACGCCTTTGATTAAAAATCTTTAGGAGCAAGTTCTCTGCCTCAATGCCGAGTCTCGGTCGTGGTCGAGACCTGACGCAGGAATTTGAGCTCCTGCAGCGCTCGCCCAGTCCCTTCCGCAACAGCACTCAGCGGATCCTCGGCCAGATGCACGGGCAGCCCCGTCTCCTCGGTCAAAAGCTTGTCCAGCCCCCTCAGCAATGCGCCACCCCCCGCAAGCACCAGGCCGCGATCCACCAAGTCAGCCGACAATTCCGGAGGGCAACGCTCCAGCGCCACACGCACCGAGTCCACGATGGTCGAAATCGGCTCGAGCAGAGCCTCACGAATTTCTTGGGAGGTGATTGTCAGCGTCTTCGGCAGGCCCGCCACCAGATCGCGCCCCTTCACCTCCATGGTTGCTTCGCGCTCCAAGGGATACGCCGAGCCAATCTTGATCTTGATGTCCTCCGCCGTCCGCTCCCCGATCATCAGGTTGTAGGCTCGCTTCATGTACTGGATGATCGCCTCATCCAACTCATCCCCAGCCACACGCACGCTCCTTGAATACACAATTCCAGAGAGCGAAATCAGCGCCACCTCGGTCGTCCCCCCGCCGATATCGATGATCATGTTTCCCGCAGCATCCTGCACCGGAAGCCCGCAACCGATCGCCGCCGCCATCGGCTCCTCAATCAAGTGCACCTCGCGCGCGCCGGCACGCAAAGCACTGTCCTTCACCGCCCGCTTCTCCACCTCTGTAATCCCGGAGGGAACGGCCACCACCACCCGGGGACGGGGACGAAAAAGCGTTTTGCGTCCGTGCACCTTCTGAATGAAGTGCCGGAGCATCGCCTCGGTAATTTCGAAATCCGCAATCACCCCATCCTTTAGAGGCCGGATCGCCACAATGTTTCCGGGAGTCCTCCCAAGCATCCGCTTGGCCTCGTCGCCGACGGCCAACACTCTATTGGTGCCCGCCTGAACCGCCACCACAGAGGGCTCCCGAAGCACGATTCCGTGGTCCTTGGCGTACACCAGTGTGTTGGCAGTTCCCAAATCAATTCCTATATCACTGGAGAATAAGCCAAAAAATCCGTTCAACATGAGCAACCTCCTCTGGGATCATCTATTATAAAACTTTACTTAAAATCAATACCTACCCTACTTCAGCCTGAGCTCATAGGCACTCTCAAATGCGAAACTTGTGAATTCTCAGGGCCCGTCACCCAATTAGGTTCAGGGTCCGCCTCGGGTCAAAGCCGAAATCCCGCTTTCGACTTGCGCTTTCCGCCCAAGAACATGGGGGCGGCCCGCTTTGCCCCGCTTCAGTCCCAAGGCGAACACCCTCACGAAAGTCCCCTAGCCACCTACGGCTACCCGCCAAAGCTCTAAGGCTGCCCGCGAGAGCTCCATGGCTACCCGCCAAAGCCCATCCGCCACCTCGGTCGAGTTCCGCAGCAAATCCCTGGAAATCGACCGGACGCCTACCCCGGGCGCGGTCAGAATCAGGAACACCGAAAAAACAACCAGGTTCATGATATAGATCAAGACGACCGAGAAGAAGTTCCCGTGCATCCGTAAGTCGCTTTGCCCCCTGCGGATCATCCACACCGTGAAACTAAGGTGAAACGCCCACGCGGCTCCGAAAAGCATGAACACTACACGCAACGGCGACAACCAATGCCCCTCGGGCGTTTCGACCCGGAAATCGTAAAAAAAACTCGAGACACAAAAAACCAGCAGGAGTGCCACGCAGTAAACCGGATAAAAATAGGGGCTCAGGGTCACCCAGATGTTAGGGCTGTCAGTCACAATGTGCCCTCCCTCCTTGGACACCTTGAACGCGGAAACCCTGCCGATGGAAAGCCACGTCCAAATCGCATGGGTCAACTCATGCCCGAACACGTAAACACGCATGGGACGGGGCATACCCTGCATGTAAAGGCTGCCCGTGAACCACACCATCCAAAGCACCACTCCCAAACCAAAAAACCAAAAATCCTCCGTCTGCCAGAAGCGGTTTTTGAGAGTCTCACGGCTCAGCGCGCCGAAAACCGTGAGCGTCCAAACCCAGGCCACAGGCAGCAAAAAGACGCCCACTAAATTCTTCAGCCAAACCACCGACACGCGCCTCCCTCCCTCCCCGCTCGGCCCCCGGGCCTCATCATCCCGAATCTCCCCCCAACCGCCGCCCTCAACCCCTGCGGCACTGCCCACCTCTTCCAGATCCCGAGCAACGCCCGCAGCCGCCCTCAACCCCTCTCTCCGCGGAGCACGCCGCTTCTTCGGAGCCTCGGCAGCCTCCCTCGCTCCGACGAAATCAGACGGCTTTCGGGACTTTAGTCCGCGCTTGCCCGCTTCGACCTGTCTCTGACCGGGGCCAAGAAATGGTTCCTTCGGGCTCAAGTGCGATCTCCTTTGGCTGCTTTACTGCGGACTGATTTCAGTTGCGAATCTCAACCACATCTGGCCAGAGCATTCTTATTCATTACCTTCTGTCTACCTGCAGTGCATGCCCCCCCAGACT
>JBILUQ010000033.1:0-21104 GCA_044370935.1 Chthoniobacteraceae bacterium | reverse complement strand
CAAATCGGCGAGTACGAGATCCTCATCGAGGAACGCAGATCGCCGTCAACCAGTCCGAAGGATAATCCAGCGCCTGTTCCTCATAGTTTCATAGGGTCAGCCTCAAGTATAGTTGACTACGGCCTGTCGCGAGAAATTGCCCGCGGCGGAATGGGCCGTATTTACGAGGGAATCGATGGACAGCTCAAACGGTCGGTTGCCGTCAAGATCAGCGTTGTGAGTGATACGGGCGTTGATCCAAGGTTTTCCAAGGAGTCGGAGGTGCTTGCTCAGCTGGCGCACCCAAACATCGTGCCCATCTATTCTTGCGGCAAAGATGGGGAGGGCCGGCCATTCTATAGCATGAAATTGGTGAAGGGCCGGACGCTTCAGGCCATCATCAATCAACTCAAAGACGGGGACATTGAAACAAAATCCCAATTCACAAGAGAACGTCTCCTAGGAGTCTACCGGAAGGTCTGCGATGCGATGTCCTTCGCTCATGCGAACCGGATTCTCCACCGCGATCTGAAGCCCGAGAACATCATGGTCGGCGAGTTTGGTGAAGTGCTGGTGATGGATTGGGGCCTCGCAAAAGTCATTGGAGACAAATCAGTAGATTTTTCGTCGAAAGCTGCCGAAGCTGCAAGCACCACTGACTTTGGCATGACGATGGAGGGCGAGGTCATGGGAACTCCGCAATACATGTCTCCCGAACAAGCCGAGGGAATGGTCGCAGACCTTGACGAACGATCAGACATTTATTCGCTCGGCGCGATTCTCTATGCGACTCTTACGCTGCGTCCGCCAGTTGAAGGCACCACTCTTGACGAAGTTCTAACCAAGGTTCGCTCTGGAAAAATCACTTCGATGACGGCCCTCCCGTCCAAAGCGGGAAAACGCCCCGCCGAAGAAATCAAACAAATGGGGAGAGAAATTCCCGAGGGGCTGGAAGCGGTTACGATGAAAGCGATGTCCACAACTCGCGACCATCGCCACCAAACCGTCGAGGATCTCGCGAACGACATTGATGCATTCCAGCACGGCTTTGTCACAAGCGCCGAATCAGCTGGCATTGTAAAACGGGCCAAACTGTGGATCGGTCGAAACAAAGTGCTGTCGATCGCGGCGGCAACATTTCTCGTTGTGGTGAGTGCTTTCACACTCCAAGTCATCCGTGAGGGCAGCCGCGCAACGCATGCATTGAAGCGACTGCAGGAAATGGCCCCAATGGCGGCAGCTCGCGCAGAAGACGCCCTGAAAGACGGCGACTTTGAGGAGGCTCTTCGCATCATTACTTACGCAGTCGATCTTGATCCCAATAGCGCCCTATACCGTCGAATACGCGGACACGCATTTCAACTGCTGATGAGATTCCAAAATGCAATCGACGACTACAGCGCAGCAGTAAAACTCGGCAACGATGCGTCCGCTCAGGAAAACCTGAGCCTCACTGAAACCCTATTGAAAGACGAAGACGTATCGGACCCGACAAAAACAAAAGCCCTTCTATTCGCAGCCCTGAACAAACAGGGCCGCAACTACGAAGCCATCGCATTCGGACGAGACATGAAGGACTTTTGGGGCGATCGAACAAAACGAAACAAGGATCCCAACGCGGTCTTCCAGCTTTCAAAAATTCTCGAGCCGAAGTTACTGATGATTCCCGGAACAAACGTTCTCATGAGCAGCACGGAACTGACCGTCGGCGAATGGAAACTCTACTTGGACGGCGAAGGCCTGCCAGAGTGGAAGCAACCCGTTGGATTCACCCAGTCTGATTCACATCCAGTGGTCGAAATCAGCTGGGATATGGCGCGCAAATTCTGCGACTGGTTGTCCAAGGGCACGGGGAAGGAATGGCGGCTACCCACCCAACTCGAATGGGAGACCGCCGTTGGCAAAACCAAATTTCCATGGGGAGACCACTGGCCTCCCAAAGCGTTTGAGGCCAATTACAGCATCACCTCCAGCGGCCAAAAGGACCCCTCGGGCGTCGGTGCAGACGGCATTCGAGGAACAGCACGAGTTGGCTCGTTCAAACCGAACGCCCTCGGGTTTTATGACCTCGCTGGAAATGTCTGGGAATGGTGCCACGAACAGGCAGTTCTTCGCGGCGGAGGATTCGCTGATGGTGACGCGGTTTTCTGCGAAACGGCTCGACGCGACGACGGACAAATCAACAGGAACCGAAATGGATTTCGCGTCGTCCAACGCATCCAACCACCTGCCGCGCGCCAAACCAAACCGGCAGGTGAAGCTCAGCGCCAAAACAAACAGTCATCCGAGGCGGGCAAAGCCAAACCCGCCGAGCCTGCGCCTCCTAGCAATTGAGCCGCGATCGCTAGAGCCTACGGCTCGGCGTTCGGCTCAATATCAGTGGTGTTTATCCATCCTGCCTTTACAGGTTCTCCCCGCATGAACCGCTCGTAAAATCCAACGTTACCTTTTGCGGCGTGCAGGTACTTGTCGAAAACGTCTCCCTGCCCAAACATTCTAGGGTCACCCTGCGCTTCCAGTTCCCGATGCAGCTGCTTTCTCAAAGACTGCGCCCGAACGTCGTCAGGCATATTGTTCACAAAATCCGGATCAGCTTTTAAATCGTAAAATTCGAGCGCCGGCCTCTTTCCAAAGCACATGGCCCAAAATGGATCAGCGATATTCTTGCGGTGCGCGTCGATGAGCAGCGATTTTGTGGCGCCCCCGTCGCAATCCATGTAGCCAGTCTCTGGGTTTCCGCCAGGCCAACGCGCGGGCTCGAAGTTTTCAACGAGCATCGCCTCCTTTGTGATGATGCCTCTTACAGGATAACCCAAGTCATTCGGGCGGCCGACGTCGGTACGCTCACGGCCGATCAGCACGTGATCTCGTGCCGCGACGACCTGACCGGAACGATCAGAGCGAAATATCTCCATCAAACTGTGGCCAGACGTTGGAGCCATTCCAGTTTCGCTCCATTTTAACTGCGCGACTTCGATCACCGTTGGCGCCAGATCAGTAAAACTCACGAAGTCGTCAATCACCCGTCCGGGCTGAGTAACTCCACCTCTCCACATTGCCGCAAGCGGAACATGGTTTGCCATCACGTTCGCATTACCTTTGCTTCGCGGAAAAGGCATCCCGTGATCTGCAGTAACAATCACGAGCGTATTGTCGAGCAGCCCGCGCGATTCCAACTCCGCCAGCATTCGTCCAAGATGCGCATCGAAATACTCTGCCTCGAATGCGTAATCCAAAAGATCGTTTCGGACCGTTTCATTGTCTGGCCAGTAGGCGGGCACGTGTTCGATGTCGGTAAGCTTCTTTCCACCGAGCCGGACCCCGCTTCCAAACTCATAGCCCCTGTGGGGCTCGATGCTGCCGTACCAAAAGCACCATGGCTTATCCGGAGGCGTCTCATTCAGGAAGTCTGCAAAGTTAGCAGCATAATCATTCTCGCTGATCTCCTTGGTTGGAGGCTTCGCTTTCCTCCTGTTGTACGGCATCCCCGTCATCTTTCTAGGATTCCCGCTCGAATCGTTGGCTACTCCCGGACCCCACCCTTTCGAAGTGTATCCAACATTCCACCCGTTCTGCGCAAGAGCCTCGCCCCAACCTTTGAATTCGGGAGGGAAATAGCAGATGTGATTGGCAGCCTCCTTCAGCTCCCAAGAATTCCGACCAGTCAGAATGCAGGCTCGCGAAGGCGCACACTTGGCATTCGGCGTGAAGGCGTTTTTGAAAAGCAACCCCCCGCTAGCAACTCTGTCGAAAGCCGGAGTCTTGATCCACGGGGTTCCATAGGCGCTCGCATGCGGCCCCCAGTCGTCCGCGATCGCAAACAGAATGTTCGGGCGGGTAGGCGCAACAACCGTGGCAGCCGGCAGGGCGCACACTCCAATGGACAACAAAAACAACGCTATGAGAGGGGGGGAAGAAGAATTCATGGAATCGGTGATTGACGATGAGAATACTGGCTTACAAGCCACAAGCGCAGTCATTTTTACGCCGCGACAGCAAAAACACTCGTCCCTGCCACATCAACCGCACTAAACCACCTTGCATTTCACGGTATGACTGTGGGCGATTTCTGCATGGCGTCTGGATTCAATTTCATTCTTTGCCAGATAAGACCGCACACGATCCGCTTTCACCTTCGTCCCGCGCCCTGCCCCAAGCCACCACCCTTGCCTTTGGACGGCTTTTCCGAATCTGCAGCACTTAGCACAGTCGATCCGAACATCAGAGCTGAAAGCTCAAGAAAACGCATATGCTAAAGCGGACCGCCAGGAGATTTGTTCCGATAGAAAAGGTTCGCGGGTGCGTTTTGATTCTCGCGGGGCTCTTGCATAGCGAGGCTGCGTGTTTCGATAACGCTGCCTTTTGGTTCCTTAGAATGACATGAAGAACGTCTCAGCATAAAGCGGGGCCTTTGCCACGCCCGACAACACGCCGAACTCGATGCGGCAGCCACGACCAATCACAAGTTGATCGGCACCATGAAATTATTGACACACCGCAAGTCAATATCTAATTAAGTCCTATGCGCCAAACTTTTGCATCACTCCTTTTGTTTGCAGTATGCCTGTGCGCCCTCCATGGCGCCGAGCCCATCACCCCGGCCGCGCAGAAGGTCATTGCTGCGATTGAATCCATGGAGGTCGAGAAATACTGGCTCGCCGGTGCGATCGTCGACTGGCAAACGGGTATTCCCACGGGCAAACCCGTCACAGACGCGGGAAAGCACACACATTGCAGCCAGTTCGCCGCCGCCGCATGCGCAAAGCTGGGAATCTACATCCTGCGTCCGCCGGAACACAGCGCAGTCCTGCTTGCAAACGCGCAATTCGACTGGCTCGGAAGCGATGCAGGCAGGAAAGCAGGCTGGTCGCCTTCCGCCTCTGGATTAACCGCTCAGGACGATGCAAACAAGGGATCGCTCGTCGTCGCCGTTTACAAGAACTCGGATGAGAAAAAATCTGGGCACATTGCCATCGTTCGCCCCGGAGAAAGGTCAGCGGACCAAATCGCCATCGACGGCCCAGAGGTGATACAAGCCGGTGGCACAAACTTCACGAGGACGACACTTCGACGTGGCTTCGCCAATCATTTGAAAGGATACGACAGCATCCGCTTCTATACCCATTCCGCACCCACTCCCTGATTCAAAGGCGAGCGCCATAACTGCGAATCATTGACATTAACAGCAGTTGGAAAACACAAAGCTACCCGTCAAAACGACCGTGAACCAACGGAAACGCGGCGCCACTGGTCTTCGTTGGGCAACCAAGTTGAGCAACCGGTTTACTGCGCCTTGGCTGACCCCAGAAGCCGTTCAACGATTGCGTTCACTCTTGCCTCAACGTTGATCCCCAACGCTGCGATCACAAAAAGCGTGGGAATGGCGACGGCCACAAACTCCACAATGCTCAATTCCGTGAGCTTTAGTCCAAACCACGTGACCAGCGGCTGATGCAGAAGAAAAATTCCAAACGAGTAAGACCCGACCAACGGAAACCACCTCGCTAAAAACTGAGACTTTTCAAGGAAGCCAACCACACTGGCGACGCACAACGTGCAAGCAACCGCAGAATAGATATCCGCAAAAATGTAGGCGCTTCCGGCGTACACTTGGGGAATCCACCAATACATCAGCATACCGGCGCAAAGCGCAGGCCAGCGTAGCAGCCACTTTTCAACTTTCTCCGGCGCCTGCATGTGCGAAACCCCGGCCACCATCCCCAGCGCAAACTCAGGCAAACGTGACAAGCAATTCGCGCCTTGAACCCAGTACCCATGCGAGTGCCAGACCTCAAGCATGAGATAACGCAGCCCAAAGCCGATCACGAAAGCCGCCAAAAGAAAACCGACTCGCCCAAGCCTGCGTATCATCCAAAACAGAATTGGGAATATGCAATAGAACTGAACCAGCATCCCGAAATACCACCAGGAGGCGTTTCCGTAATAAAAATCTTCCTGCACCCGTAAAAACCGAATCCCAGTCAGGCTCACGAGAAAGTGATGGTCGACGTGCTCGATCCACGTGAATGGCAGAAGCAACAAAGCTAAGTGACCGACCCAGTACATGGGATACAGACGAGTGAATCGCTGGAAATACCATGTACGCCATTGAATCGGCTCCCGATCCGCTTTTTTCCAAGTCGATGCACCGAGCGCCCAGCCGCCAAGGATCAGAAACATTCCAACCGCGTGAAAACCAAGCTGGGATAGCGTGAGCCACGCAACCTTGAGCCAAACCGAAACCTGCGAAACCAAGCCTTCAACCGGACCGAACCCATCAAATACATCCTTGATAAAATGTCCCGATGTCGGCGTCGGCGCTGGATCCAAATAATTGATAAAAAAATGGAAATATACGACCCACAGCACCGCAATGCCTTTCGCGAAATCAATCCAGACGAGCCGCTTCTTTGGGCTCTGTATCGCTGCGTGGAGTTGAGTGGACATAATTCGGACAGGGTAGGAAAAGAAACCGAAGTTAAAGGCCAACCGCATCAAAAATTAACGACGCCTCATTGGCTTTTACCAGCACCGATTCCTTCGAAACAGCAGCAAAGTCGCTGTCCTCTCAACGTTCCGGCAACCCCAAGGTCGAAAGACCAAAGCCCAGTTCCATCTGGTCATGCTTTCCAAGCGCGCGGGCATCGTAACCGCGGGCGCGCAAGTCCATCGCAAACTCCTGGACCTGTCCGTGCACCAAAAAAATTCTCTTGGGCTTAACCAGCTCCACGGTTTCGAGGAGTTCGGTGTAGTCAGCGTGGTCACTCAAGGGAATCACCTCATCGACACCGTAACGGTACCTTGCATTCGGGGAAAGCGCCCAGCCGCTCAGCATCGCTGTGCGGAGGTTTTTGAGTTTCCTGAGCGAGGGCGACTTTTTCGACGCAGGGGGAAATACCAGCACCTTCCCCTCTGCTATCGAAGCGTCAAAGCATTCGAATGCGGGCAGTCTGCCCACGTGCCCCTGCAAGGCCTGCGTCATCTCCCAGACCGAACGATGTAGCATGAATGACAGACCAGAGTCAGCCAGCGCGCAAAGAACCTCCTGAGCTTTGCCGAGTGAATAGGCATAAAAAAGCGGCATCGCCCCGCACTCAAAAGCCTTTTGAATAAAAACGTAGATCTGCTCGAGCACCTCTCCTCTTGGCGGGAAACGGTAGCGCGGGAGCGCGAAGGTGCTTTCCATCACCAAGGTGTCCGCCTGCTCGAATCGAGCGGCCTCGCAACTCGCGGAGGCACGCAGCTTGTAGTCCCCAGTGTACAGCAACGATGCTCCGTCCGCATCTCGTCTTAAATGAAGCATTGAGGAGCCCGCGATATGCCCAGCTGGGAGCAGAGCAAGCGTCCAGCCGTCGCGCTTGAAAGATCCCCCACATGGCACTGCGCAGAACACGCCTTCCGCCCGCTTCCCATAACGAACGTTCATGATGTGCTGGGTCAACTCCGAGCAGATGGTCATTCGGTGGCGGGCGAAATGATCGCTGTGCGCGTGCGACACAAAAGCGCAGTCAGCCGCGAAGTGCGGATCCAGCCATAACCCAGCCTCGGGGATATGAATGCCCCGGCGATAAGAGACTGAAATCAATGAATCCATGTGCAGCCTGGGAAACCGTGGTTAGTACCGCTCCATTGTAAAGCTGGAATGCACCGTTCCACCCCTCAATTCCACCACTCAACTACACGTTGATCTGCTCTCACGGTCCACATGCGGGGATGTTTTCCCGGAAGCGTGGGATTGATCGAACACATGACGCCATCCTCTGCCCCTGGCTGAGGCGACTTTGATACTCCCACAAGTTTGCGCCCCCGCTCTCCGACGGCGCTGCTTCATGGGGTGGGTGCAAATAATCGTGCCCCAGCCACTGAACCGAATAGTATGCTGGTTTTGGGCCACCCGTCGCCCTCCCTTATTATGTGGAAACGAATGCTAATAATGCTCTTGAGCGTCGCTCTGATCGTCGCCGGGATTGCCTTTTTTAAATACCGCCAAATCCAAGCCGCCATCGCCATGGGCAAATCCTTTGCCCCGCCGCCATCGGCTGTCACAACACTAATGGTCCAACCCCAGCCATGGACCCCTGTCCTAAGGGTGGTCGGCTCTCTGAAGTCGGTTCAGGGGGTGTCGGTCTCAGGCGATCTTGCCGGCATCGTTTCGGAAATAGCGTTTGAATCAGGCAAGAGCGTCAAAAAAGGCGAGCTACTCGTGCAGCTCAACGCAGACCAGGAACGAGCACAACTTGCAGCGGCCGAGGCGCGCTGCGAACTCGCAAAACTAGAGATCCAGCGCAAGCGGGAGCTTCAATCCAAGAGCGCTCTGTCTCCTTCCGAAGTCGACATTGCCGAAAACGAACTCCGCCAAGCCAACGCTGCGCGAGAACTGGCTCTTGCTCTCCTCGCGCGAAAACGAATCACCGCCCCATTCGACGGAGTGCTCGGCATCAGACAAGTAAACCTCGGACAGTATCTGAATCCAGGCACTCCGGTGGTCACCATGCACTCCCTCGATCCGATGCTTGTGACCTTCGCTCTTCCACAACAACAAATGTCCCAAGCCGCAGCAGGCGGACAAATCATGATCTCCTCCGGCGGTGAACCGGATTCCGCTGACCAACATTGGAGCGGCACAATCAACGCCTTGGATTCGCGCGTCGACGATGCCTCTCGCTCGGTCACCGTAGAGGGATCCATTCCGAATGCCGATCACCGGCTGCGTCCCGGCATGTTCGTGAATGTCCAGATTCCGCTGCCTAGCGAGGAAAACGTGCTCGTGGTGCCCGCATCCGCTGTGAATTACGCCCCGTATGGCGATTCGATTTTTGTCGTCAAGAAAGGCACGGACGAGAACGGCGCACCTTCGCACACCGTCGAGCAACGATTCGCCAAGCTCGGGGCTGCACGCGGAGATCAGGTCAGAGTTTTGAGTGGGCTAAAGGCCGGAGACGAGATCGTCACCGCAGGTGCTTTCAAGCTGCGTCCCGGAGGCGCGGTCGTGATTAACAACAGCGTGCAACCACCGAACTCAGCCACTCCGACACCGCCCAACAACTAGCAGTCCAACGCAGCATTTCATCATCGAAACTCGACGCTTGAAAACAAGCGATCTTCTCAATCCGTGTACTTTACTGACACATTCATCCGCCGACCAGTCTTCGCGACAGTCCTCAGCCTTCTGCTGCTCTTAGCTGGAATCCAGGCGTATTTCAGCCTCAACGTTCGCCAGTACCCGCGCAGCGACATTGCCGTGATCAACGTCAAGACCCGCTACACTGGTGCAAGCCCGGACCTGGTGCGGGGCTTCGTCACAACGCCACTCGAGCGCGCGATCGCGAGCACGGACGGGATCGACTACATCGAAAGTCAGAGCTCACAATCTTTGAGCATCATCACGGCCCATCTTAAGCTGAACTTCGACACCAACGCGGCCCTGACCCAAGCACAAGCCAAGATTGCGCAGATCAAGAACGAGCTTCCGCCAGAGGCCGAATCTCCATCCATCGAGCTGACGACATCAGACAGCCAGTTTGCGCTGATGTACATTTCGTTTTACTCGGACGAGCTCGAGTCGAACCAGATCACCGACTACATTACTCGCGCAGTCCAGCCGAGACTGACGGCTATCAACGGGGTGCAAAAGGCTGACATCCTCGGTGCACGGACTTTTGCCATGCGCATCTGGCTGAAGCCGGACCGGATGGCCGCACTGCAAATCAACCCAACGGAAGTTCGGAATGCCCTTGCCTCAAACAACTACCTTTCAGCGCTAGGCAACACCAAGGGGACGTTAATCACCGTCAATCTCGTAGCGAACACAAACCTCAAGTCGGCAAGTGAGTTCAAGGAGCTCGTCATCCGCGAAAGCAACGGCGCCATCGTCCGTCTTAAAGACATCGCCGATGTCGTCCTCGGCGCAGAGAACTACGACACAGACGTCCGCTTCTCAGGTCAGCGCGCGACGTTTGTCGGAGTCTGGGTTCTACCCACCTCAAACAGTCTGGACGTGATCAATGCGGTGCGGGAGGAGCTGCCTGTTATTGAAAGCCAACTCCCAAGCGGGATGCACCTTCACCTGTCCTATGATGCCACAGGTTATATCCGAGATGCACTACGCGAGGTATTGTCAACGTTGGCGGAGACACTGCTCATTGTGATCTGCGTGATCTTTGTGTTTCTAGGAAACTGGCGTTCCATTCTTGTGCCGGTAGTTGCGATTCCACTCTCGCTCGCAGGCGCACTGTTTCTGATTCAGCTGCTCGGATTCACGCTTAATTTGCTGACTCTTCTCGCGATCGTCCTTTCCGTGGGTCTTGTGGTGGATGACGCAATTGTGGTTGTTGAAAACGTAGAGAGGCATCTGCAGGAAGGGTTGAGCGCGCTAGATTCGGCAATCAAAGCGGCACGAGAGTTGATCGGACCGCTGATCGCGATGACCATCACTCTTGCTGCTGTGTATGCGCCGATCGGACTGCAGGGTGGGTTGACGGGAACATTGTTTCGTGAATTTGCTCTGACACTTGCGGGCGCAGTGGTTATTTCCGGTGTAGTTGCGCTGACGCTCTCGCCGATGATGTCATCAAAACTTTTGCGAGCGCAGGATTCGCATGCCGGGCTTGGCGGCTGGATCAACAGGCAGTTCGACACACTTCGCTCGGCCTACAAGCGCATTCTCTCCAATTCGCTGCGCTGGCGCCCAGTGACTCTGACTCTTGCGGTAATTGTGATGGCTCTAGGAGTCCCTTTTTACGCCATGTCCACAAAGGAGCTCGCTCCAAAAGAGGATCAGGGTGTTATCCTCGGCGTCATTCAAGCTGCACCAAACTCGACTATCGACCAGACGACGCTCTTCACCTCGATGGTCAAGGACGTGTATTTCTCGATGCCCGAGACGGCCACGACTTTTCAGATCACCGAGGCTTTCGGCGGATTTTCCGGACTTGTTACAAAGCCTTGGAGCGAGCGGTCCCGCAGCACCGAACAGATGGTTGGCGAGGTATTCGGCCGCTCCTCAACGATCCCCGGGGTGCGTGTGATTGCGTTCACTCCGCCTGCACTGCCGGGCGGTGGGAACTTTCCAGTCGAGTTCATGATCTGCTCCACGGCGGAGCCTCGCGAACTGCTTGAAATCGCGAACAAACTTGTCGCCAAAGCGTTCCAAAGCGGTCTTTTCGTGTTTGCCGATACTGACCTGAAGTATGATTTTCCGCAGAGCGAGATTGTTTTCGACAGGGACAAGGTTGCTTCCATGGGGCTGAACCTTGCGAAGGTCGGAGCGGATCTCGGCACGATGCTTGGCGGCGGCTACGTGAACCGCTTCTCCATTGATGGAAGGAGCTACAAGGTGATTCCCCAAATCGAACGCATCGGCCGCTTGAATGCCGATCAACTGCAGGATTTATACGTGAGTGGTCCGAACGGCGGGCTCCTTCAATTATCTACTTTTGCTGGCATCAAGAACACGACGGAACCGCGCACTCTCAACCGCTTTCAACAGCTCAACAGCGCGCGCATTCAGGGGGTGATTCCACCCAATGTGACATTGGACCAAGCGCTGAAGGCTCTCGAGGATGAGGCCCGGAAAATTCTGCCCGCAGGTTACTCAATCGATTATGCGGGTGAAGCCCGCCAGTTGCGGACGGAGGGCAACAAGCTTCTGATCACGCTGCTGGTATCGGGCGTTTTGATTTTTCTGGTGCTCGCCGCACAATTCGAGAGCTTCCGGGATCCGCTGGTGATTCTGGCCGGATCGGTGCCACTCGCGCTCTCCGGCGCGCTGCTATTCTCTTTCCTCGGGTTCACGACCCTGAATATTTACAGCCAAGTCGGTCTGATCACACTGGTCGGATTGGTTTCGAAGAACGGCATTCTCATCGTCGAGTTTGCAAACAGCCTGCGCCAGCAGGGAGCGGCGAAACTCGAGGCGGTGATCGAAGCGGCATCGACGCGGCTGCGGCCAATTTTAATGACTTCAGTTGCGACTGTATTCGGGCATTTTCCTTTGGTTTTGGCGAAGGGGCCTGGTGCTGGGGCGCGCAACAGCATTGGCGTCGTTTTGGTCACGGGAATGATTATCGGCACGTTGCTCACACTATTTGTGGTGCCCGCGATCTACATGGCGATTGCCCGCCGCGACCGCTCGAGTCGTAAACCCGAGAACGCTGCGCCTGAACCCTCATAGCAGTTTCCGCGCTACTTCATTGGTTTGACTTTTCCGAAGGGAACGCTCACCGCGCTCGAATGTTTTGCGAGGAATCGCCAAGGGCGATCCGCTGCAAGCCGAATGCCTACCCGCACATCGGCCACGACTTCTGTGAACCCATCTCGCGCTTGTTCGGAATCAGGTTTACGTAATCCGCAACCGGCAGCGCGTCCGGGGCCCGCGACAATGATGCCGTGATCGTCGCGACTCATGCCGAGGGCGACACCAAGTTTGCCCGGCCCCGAGCAAAGGTCTTCCAATGGCCGCCCTGCCCGCCTCCGTTTCATTTCCACAATGCCTCGCCTTGGTTCAAGTGCGCGGATCAGGATCAATCCGTCGCGGCCGCCACCTTTCACATGAAGGTTGAAGAGCCAGTACATGCCGTAATTCAAGTAAACGTAGGAAGCTCCGGGTGGCATTGATCGCACAAACTCCCTTGCACCTTTGCGCGTCGCCGTGTGACAAGCGGGATCCCCCTCCACCGCGTAGCCCTCGGTTTCCACGATAATTCCCGAGCACCCGCGCCAAAGGAGCTCTACTCCCACCAGTTCACGAGCGACGGTCAAAAAGTCTCTTTTGAAGAAATCGTCGCTTAGAAATGACATAAACCGTTTAGAAGCTCACTAAATGGCACGTGGATAAAGCGCGTCAACTTGAAGGTCAAAAGCGGCGCCCTGATAAACCGGCGGATTCAGACCCTTTCATCTAAGATAAGCAGTTGCCGCTGCTCAAGGGCTGAATACTATGCAAAAAAGGAGTTACGCCTCCAACCCGACAATGAACACCGCTTCCTTTCACCTCCCCCAGTTTTCTAGTCCAACCCCGACAGTCAAGGCTCGCGCCATCGGCAACGCTTTGAGCCTACTGATCGCACTGGTCGCCCTGAGCTTCTTGAATACTTCGACTGCGTCCGCGGCCGGCGCTGCAATCTTCGATGAAGCGGAATTCTTCTCGAAATCGGCTAAGGAAGAGGCTTCCAAGTTGATTGCAGGCACGGCCCGAGAACTTAAGAAAGATCTCTGCATCGAAAGCCTTAAGGAGCTTCCCAAGGAAATCAAAAACGGCGTTAACCCCCAGAATAAAGCGGCTGCGGATCGCATGTTCGAACAGTTCACCATCAAGCAGGCTGCGAAACGGAAGGTGAATGGCGTTTACGTTCTACTGGTTCGCCAGCCAGCCCACATGCACGTGGTTGTGGGTAATGAGACATCACGCCGCGTTTTCACACTCAAAGACAAAGACGCTCTCGTGGACATGATGCTCGGCCATTTGCGCAAGAAAGAGTTTGATGATGCACTGCTGAAGGGCACGCGTTTTGTGGCGGCCACAATGAAATCCAACACGCTGCCTGGCATCACCTCGTCAGACAGCTGGCCAACGATCAGCTCCGGTTCACTCACAGACATGAAGTTTGGCTGGGTTGGAACGGCGCTGATTGGATTGTTCGCCGTGATGCTCATCAGCAGGCTTATCGGCGGGCTGTTTTCCGGGGGAAGCCCCGGAATGGGGGGAGGGTATCCTTCCTCTGGGGGTGGCTTTTTCAGCTCGCTCATGGGGGGCATCTTCGGTGCGGCGGCGGGAATGTGGATGTATGACCACCTTTTTGGGCACCAAGGTGGCCAGTCAGCCTACGGAACGGATCCGTCAAACAGCGCCTCGGATCTGGGCGCGCAAGACACGGATTACTCGGGCTCAGGAGGCGATTTCAACGAGGATAACTCGGACTCGCACCAGAGCGGAGGAGACTTTGGGGGCGGGGATGACTTTGGCGGAGGAGGAGACTCTGGCGGAGGCGACTTTGGAGGGGACTTCTAGGTTCGCGATTCAGCGTGGCGAGAAGCTCGCCGCAAGTCACCGCAACTCAGAAGCTGTACCCAACGGCAAGGCTCCTGACTCTAACATAATCTTCAAAAGGGCCAGAGCGCTGGTCAAACCGGTTTGAAACAACTCGCCCTACTCCCTTACTTGTCGATGGGGTGAATCGCCTGTACACTGCGGGTTTCATGCGATCCACCCCCACAGTCCGCGGCCTGTTGCCAGCAAAGGCGCTTCCGCGTTTCGCCGCCCTTCTGTGTACGCTCCTCCTCTCAGCTTGCTCGAACAACCCATACCCCGCGGCATTCAGGGAGACGCGCGACGACGGCTCCCCCTGGCAAGTGCGCTACATGGCGATGCCAGAGGACCCGCGCTCGTTGGATCCGCAGGTCAGCTACGACAACGTCAGCCGACGAGTGCTTGAGCCGCTTCAAGAGTGCCTGCTCGAATATCATCCTTTTAAGACAGACCCGTATCAGCTCAGCCCTTGCCTCCTTCAATCGATGCCCGAGCGCGTCGAGCGCGAGAGCGGCGGCATCAGCTACAAGTGTACGCTCAAGAAGGGCATACTATTCCAAGACGATCCGTGTTTTCCAAACGGCGCGGGCCGCGAGCTGGTCGCAGGCGACGTTCAATTCGCATTTCATCGCATCGCCGATCCGAAGGTCGAATGTCCGGCGCTCTCCAACCTTCAAGACTACGTGCTTGGGATGGAGGAGGCTTTTGAAGCGGCCAAGAAAACCGGAGCGTACGACTATGAAAAGCCTCTTCCGGGCTTCGTTGTTACCGGGAAGCACACGTTCGAGATCCACCTAAAAGCGCCCTACCCTCAACTGCTTTACTGGTTGGCAATGCACTTTACCTCACCAGTCGCGAGGGAGGCAGTAGAATATTACGATGGGAAGGTCCATGATGGAAAACCACGTGACCTTTTCCGATTTCACCCGGTGGCTACCGGCCCATTCAAGCTGCAGGAATGGAAACGAAATTCGAGCATCAAACTAATCAGAAACCCCGGGTACCGGACAACAGTGTTTCCATCCGAGGGCTGGAGCCCCTACCAAACCGCCTTGGTCGCGCCTCTCGCCGGGCACTCGTTGCCGCTGGTCGACGAGATCCACATGACGATTTTTCGCGAAGCCGTACCGATCTTTCTGCTCTTCCGGCAGGGCTACCTAGACGGCATGGGAGTGGGCAAGGATGCATTTTCCTCCCTGATGACTCCCTCCAGGGATCTCTCGGACAAATACAAAAGCAGGGGCATCACACTGCACCGCGATACGGAACCGAGCACGTATTACATGTCCCTGAACATGGAGGACCCAGTGCTGGGCCCGAATCGGAAGCTGCGCCAGGCCCTGTCGGCGGCGTTCAACTCACAAGCGTATCTCGACACCTTTTACAACAGCGTTCCCATCGTCGCGCAACAGTTACTGCCGCCTGGCATCGCAGGTCACCAGAAGGATTTTAAAAATCCATACGGTTACAACCTTGAGCGGGCGAAAGCGCTGCTGGCAGAGGCAGGTTATCCGAACGGACGTGACGCATCCGGCAAACAACTTGAAATCACCTTGGACACCACCGCAAACGGCGCCGATGAGCGCTTGATGGCGGAGTTCGAGCAACGGCAGTTCGAACAAATTGGGATCCACCTCAAAATTGTGGAAAACACCTTCTCTCGTCTGCTCGAGAAACTCGACAACGGTGGATTTCAAATCGCAGCAGGCAGTGGATGGGGGGCGGATTACCCGGACCCGGAAAACTTCTTTTTCCTCTACTACAGCAAAAATCTTCCGCCCGCCGGGAAGAACGCTTCCAGATACAAGAACGGGGACTTTGACCGCTTGTTTGAAAAAATGGCAACCATGGAAAACGGTCCGGAACGCGAGGAAATCGCATTGAAGCTGAACTCGATCCTGAGTGAAGACGTCCCAGCGATCCTGCTGATGCACAAATCTCTATTTGCTCTCACACACGAGTGGGCGCCGCGAATCCAAAGCAACCCAATGCTCGAAGGCGGATTGAAATACAGCGTTCTTAAGGACGATATCCGACGCAAAAGTCGCTCGGACTGGAATGCGAAGCCGTTGTGGCCGGTCGGCGTTCTGATCGCGCTCGCGCTGGTGGCCGCCGCGGGATTACGCCTCAACAGGAAGCCCTGACTATGTTTGCCTACATCATCCGACGTGTCTTGTTCTCCGTGCCAATTGTAGTAGGCGTGATGCTGATAACGTTTTTTTTGTTCTTTGTAATTCAGAGCCCTGACGCGATGGCCCGCCGCGTACTGGGCCCAAAAGCAACGCCCCAAACAGTCAACACGTGGCTTCACAACCGCGGGTACGACAAGCCGATCATCGTCCCGCGAGCGCCCGAGCAGTCTTTGGCGGATTACCTTTTAATCAGCCGCTCTTGGACAGACTCGCTTTTCGTGCATCAAATGACGCGGTTGGCGACTTTTGACTTGGGATCCTCGGACGTCACGGGGCGGCCGCTCATCGATATTTTTAAATCGGGTGCGCTGCCCTCGCTTCTGATCACGCTCCCCGCTTTCTTGTTGGGATTGATGGTTTCGATCGGGTTTGCGCTCTACTTTGTGTTTATCCGAAACTCGGCTCTCGACCTGCTTGGAACCTTTCTGTGCATTGCCCTCATGAGCGTGCCACTGATGGTGTACATCATCTTCGGGCAATGGTTCGCCGCGTTGGTGCTGAAGTATTTTCCCGCATTCGGGTTTCACATGCAGGGGATGAGTACGCTCAAGTTCCTGCTGTTGCCGGTGGCCTTGATCGTGGTGAGCGGACTGGGCGCTGACGTGCGTCTTTTTCGCGCGTTGTTTTTAGAGGAGATGGGACAGGACTATATTCGGACGGCTCGGGCGAAGGGAGTTTCAAGCGCCCGGGTTTTACTGCAGCATGTGCTCAAGAACGGTTTGATCAATCTGATCACAATGATGGTAGCGTCGCTTCCGTTCCTGATCATGGGGTCGCTTGTGATCGAAAACTTTTTCGGCATCCCGGGGCTCGGGAACGTTCTTTTCTCGGCGATTCAAGCACCCGATTTCGCGGTGGTGCAGGCGTCCGTCTTTCTGGGTTCAATTCTCTATCTGTTCGGCTTAATTCTAACGGATTTGTGCTACGCATGGGCTGATCCGAGAATCCGAATCAACTAACCATTGCTGACAACCGCTCCAAATGGCCCTCCTTGATCAACTCTGGTTTCAAAACACGCTCGTGTTCATCGGCTATGCGCTTATCGCCTCGCTAGTGAGTTCGGCAACGAGGGGCGAGCGTTGGCAGGCGGCGAGCAGCCGGCTCCGGCGCGATTACGTCGGCATCACAGCGTTCGCGGTGATCGTTCTCTTTATCTTGATTGGGAGCTTGGAGATGATCCGCCTCCCGTCCAATCATGGTCGCCGGACACTGCTGGATCTTGTAACCGCAGGCATTCCGCAGGAGAAAGAGTATGCGGCCCCGATGGCAACGCATGCGTTCTCCGTCGCGAATCCGAAGCCGCTCAATGGTCGCCATGTTCTCGGCACAGACACCCTTGGCCGGGACACCTTGGTACAGACTCTCCGCGCCACGCGCACCGCCCTGATTATTGGCGGACTCACCAGCATCATTTACATACCGATCGGCGTTCTGCTGGGAATCATGGCTGGGTATTACAGGCGCTGGGTGGATGATTTGATTCAGTACCTCTACAGCACGATCGCATCGGTGCCCGAGATTCTCATGCTCGTTGCTATTTTGATGGTGCTGGGCAAGGGCCTCGGGACAATGTCGGTCGCGTTGGGGATCACTGGTTGGGTTGGACTTGCGCGCCTGATCCGCGGCGAAACGCTCCGGCAGACAGAAAAGCCGTACATCGCCGCAGCGAAAGCCATGGGGCAGTCGGACTGGAAAATCATCACTCGCCATCTACTGCCGAACGTAATGCATCTTGTGGTCATTAAATTTGTGCTGGGTTTCTCCGGGCTGGTTCTGACCGAAGCGGTGCTGAGCTACCTCGGAGTTGGTGCCCCCATTGGTACCGCAAGCTGGGGGGGTATGATCGACGCATCCCGCTCTGAATTGTCGCGGGATCCCGTGGTGTGGTGGAACCTCACATCAGCCGCGACGGCGTTGTTCTTGCTCGTGCTTTCTCTCAATACCTTTGGCGATTCACTTAGACGGGCCTTTGATCCGCGCCAGACCTAACACTCACTTGCAAGTCCTCATTCCGCTGCCCCGAGCAGGCGCGCACAGACAGCCATGATCGAAATTAAAAACTTATCCATAGACTTCGGCCAGGGCCCCGACAGGGTGCAGGCCGTGCGCGCAATGAATCTGTCGATTGCGAAAGGCGAAACTGTCGCCATCGTAGGCGAGAGCGGCAGCGGTAAGAGCGTCACGGGACTTTCGCTCACGCGTTTGTTACCCGAACCGCCGGCCGTGTACTCATCGGGTGAAATACTCGTGGGTGGGGCTGACGTGCTCAAAATGGGGACGGGCGATTTGCGAAAGTTGCGAGGCGGCAAAATTGCGTATGTCTTTCAGGAGCCATCGACCTCTCTCAATCCGGTGTTCACGATTCACACCCAGATTGCAGAGGCTATTCGGCTGCATCGCACCGATGTTTCAAACATTGATGCCGAGGTGGAAAGCTGTCTGGACATGGTTGGCATCGTGAATCCGAGAGGCAGGATGCATGATTATCCGCACCAACTTTCGGGCGGAATGCAGCAACGGGTGATGATAGCAATGGCTCTCGCATGCAGGCCGCAATTGCTGGTGGCCGACGAACCAACCACGGCATTGGACGTCACCATTCAAGCGCAGATTCTCGACCAACTCCGGACACTGAAGGCTCAGACGGGCATGGCAATGATGCTCATCACCCACAACTTTGGAATCATCGGTGGAATTGCGGATCGAGTTGCAGTGATGTTCCGGGGCAGTGTGGTGGAGGAAGGCCGCACAGAGGACGTGTTGCGTAACCCTCAGCATGCGTACACGCAGGCGCTGATTGCTTGCATTCCCCAACTAGGACAGCGCAGGAAGAGGCTCACTGCGATTGATCACGCTCTTCTCTAGAAAATTGAGCAAATAATCAGGATTCCCAGGGACTCATTCGGGCGAGTGCATGAGCAATTTAGTACGACCTTCAACGGAACCTGCCGAGTGCCAGACATGCTGGCTGAGGATCACCCAGCGCGAGCTTTCACCTCCCTCGTCCGATTCGATGGAGGGTGAATGGCGCCATCAACTTGCAGCAGCGGCGGCTTGTGCTGTCTTTGCGTCAGCCGCATGGCTTGTTCCTCACCACCCTACAGCAAGCTTCCTCTACGTTTTCGCGTATATCGCTGGCAGCTGGTTCGCCGCAGCGGAGACAATCGAAAAATTGCAGGAACGCAGCATTGACGTGCATTTTCTAATGCTCGCCGTCGCCGCTGGCGCGGCAGCCATCGGCCAGTGGACCGAGGGAGCGATCTTGCTTTTCCTTTTCTCGTTTGCCGGAGCCCTCGAACACTTCGCTCTCGAACGCACACAGCGCGAAATCCGAGCGCTCATCCATTCCGCACCCAAGAAAGCAACTCTCATCGCGCCTGACGGTTCTGAAGCGGAGGTGCCGGTGGAGTCGCTGCAAATAAACCAACGCATTCGCATTCTTCCCGGGGCACTTTTTCCAGTCGATGGCGAAATTTTCAGCGGCATCACGGCAGCGGATGAGTCCGCGCTCACGGGTGAATCCATTGCGATCGAAAAGCAATCGGGCGATTCGGTCATGGCTGGCACCCTGAATCTTTGGGGTGCGGTTGATGTCAGGGTGACGCGTATTGCAGAACAGAGCGCGCTTCGAAAAATCATCAGGCTCATCCAGGAAGCACAGAAGCAAAAAGCACCGTCACAGCGCTTCACCGATCGATTCGGGAGCGGCTACACCATTGGGATTCTTTCGCTGACAGCCGCGATGTTTTTTTACTGGTGGCAGTTTCGCCACATGTCGGCGTTTGCATCATCCACAGCCCAGAACAGCGCCTTCTATCACGCAATGACCCTGCTTGTGGTGGCGTCACCATGCGCACTGGTGCTATCGATTCCATCCGCGATTCTTGCGGCAATCGCGGCGGGAGCCAGGCAGGGAGTGCTGTTCCGCGGGGGCGCGGCTGTGGAACAACTCGCGGCGATCGATATTGTCGCGATGGACAAGACGGGCACGCTCACGACGGGCGAGTTGCGAGTTGAGTCTGTGGAGAGCTTTCCGCCGGGACGCGAACTGGAGGTTGGCGAATGGGCGTTCGCGCTGGAACGCCTCTCCACCCACCCGCTCGCGCGGGCCGTCACCGAATACGGCAAGCGCAACAAGCTCGCAGAACGAGCGCTCACAAGATTTGCCTCACTCACTGGTCTGGGCTTAGAGGCGGAGTCGCCGGAAACGGGGATGCGCATCCGGCTAGGACGCAGGGAATGGGCGCTTGAACCATCCGACGCGGAATCCCTCAAAAGCGCCCCGGAAGCAGCCGTCATCCAAACCTCAGAAGTCTGGCTCTCTTGCAACGGCGCCCAGACGCAGTCGCTTGTCGGCAAGCTCAGCCTTCGGGATGACATCCGTCCAGCAGCGGCAGCCACCGTGGCGGCGCTCCACCGGCGGGGCCTCAAAACCGTGGTGCTGACTGGAGACCGGGCGGCCGCGGCGGCCCACCTCCAGTCGATTCTAGGGGTGGGCGAAATCCGCGCTCAGCTCAAGCCCGAGGAAAAACTGGCCTTCATTTCCGGTCTCTCGCGGGAGGGGCACAGGGTGGCAATGATAGGGGACGGGATCAATGACGCCCCCAGCCTCGCGGCGGCGCACGTGGGGGTGGCGATGGGGGCGCGGGGCTCTGACGCGGCGCTCGAACAGGCCGACCTCGTCCTGATGCACGACCGCCTGGAGAACTTCCTGGTCGCCTATGACCTCAGCTCGAGGGCGAGGAAAGTTATCCTCCAGAACCTCTGTATTTCACTAGGGGTTTTAATCATCCTCATCGTTTTGGCCCTGACTGGGTCGGTTCCGCTCACTCTGGGGATTTTGGGGCACGAAGGCAGTACTCTGATTGTCGTCATCAACAGCTTGCGCTTGATGTCAAAGGGCAAAA
>JBILUQ010000242.1:0-6031 GCA_044370935.1 Chthoniobacteraceae bacterium | reverse complement strand
AATTTTCATCACTCAAGCCAAAGGTTTTCGGAGCAATCCAGTCTTTCGCCATAGTAACCAATCCCTCGTGAATGGCGTTGAGCTCGGATTGCTCGCAGTCGCAAATTGTGACAACTTTTTCATGCACCCCGATCGGATGCTCAGTTGCACCACAATCTCTCGCTTGCAACCTGGGTCCAAGCGCAGCTGGGGCTACGCGCTCCCAGGGGTCAACTTTTTCGTCCGATTACTGGCGGGACCCCCCGCCGGCAACCCCGAATCGCTGCGCGCTTTTGTTCGCTTCCAAGCTTCTTAAACGCGTGCTCCGCCTTCAACGCCTCAGGCTTGCTCCCCAAGATCCACCAGTGCGCAATCCTCAGCGGCCCGCGCCCTCTTGTGTAACGTGCTCCAGTGCCCTCGCGATGCTGCCGCAAACGCCGCTTCAGATCATTCGTGATACCACAATACAAACTCCCGTCCCCGCAACGCAGCACGTACACCCACCACGATGCGTCGGCCTTTTCAGCGCACATCAAATCTTCCGATACAGCGACCGATGAATCGGAAGGCCCTGTGCAATGAAGCGCGCCTCGAAATTCGTAATCGGGTACCCCTCGTCCTCCACCCACTCCTCCCGCTGCCATCCTTTTGCAGAGGACATCACTTTTTCCATCCACTGAAAATATGGCAGATCATCCGTCTTCAGGCGCAACTCTCCGCCGAGCTGCATCCCGGCGCGCACCGAATCAATAAACTGCGGCTGTACCAAACGCCGCGCCTGATGCGCCCGCTTCGGCCATGGATCAGGAAACGACACATACACCGTCGCCACCGACTCCGGCGGCACCAAAAACTGCGCCGTGTAGGCGTTCTCCATCCGCAGCACCCGCACGTGATTCAGACCGAGCCGCTCGGCTGCGCGGCATACCTTCTCGACACGCCCCACCAAACGTTCGGTCGCGAGGAAGTTGCGCTCTGGATTTTTCTGCGCCTGCGCGATGAGGAACGCGCCCTCCCCGCAGCCGTAGTCGATCTCAACAGGGGCCACCCTGCCGAAGATGCGACTCCAGTCCGCGCGCTCCAAAATGGATTCCGGCTTCCACTCGGCACAAAAGGTCTGACTGCTCTCAGCGGGCATAGGGAAACTCCTTATTCATTTCCCTAACTTTCCCAGACCCGCCGCCGCCTGCAAGCGCCACTTTTCGCGCGAAGCCCGTCCCCTCAGGGGCATCGCCTGCTAGCCCACGGTCACAGCCTCAGGCACCCCTTCTTTTCGGAACTCGAAATGCCCGTTCTGAAGCGTCACGTTGATTTCATCCCCCTCTTGGAAGAGCCCGTCCAGAAGCGCGAGCGACAGAGGATCCAGCAGTTTGTGCTGGATCGCGCGCTTGAGCGGCCGCGCCCCGTAGACGGGATCAAACCCTTCCTCCGCCAGCCGCCGCCGGGCCTCTGGCGTGAGATGCAGGGTCAGCTTCTGCGCCGCCAGTCGCGACGTCAACCGCCCCATCTGGACCTCGACAATACTATCCAGCTCCTCGTCCTTGAGCTGGTCGAAGATTATCGTTTCATCGATGCGGTTCAAAAACTCCGGCCGGAAATGACCGCGCAACGCCTCCATCACCAGCGCCTCGCGCTGCTCCGCATTGGTCGCCTCCAAAATGTGCTGGCTCCCGATGTTCGAAGTCAGGATCACCACCGTGTTTTTAAAATCCACCGTGCGGCCCTGCCCGTCCGTGATGCGCCCGTCATCGAGAACCTGCAGCAGTACGTTGAACACGTCCCCGTGCGCCTTCTCAATTTCATCAAACAACACCACTGCGTAAGGCCTTCGACGCACGGCCTCCGTGAGCTGACCGCCTTCCTCAAAACCCACGTATCCAGGAGGCGCTCCGATCAGCCGGGCGACGCTGTGTTTTTCCATGTACTCGCTCATATCGATGCGAACCATCGCGGTTTCGTCATTGAACAGGAACTCCGCGAGTGCCCGCGCAAGTTCGGTTTTTCCAACACCTGTCGGCCCCAGAAAAATGAAAGAGCCGATCGGCCGATTCGGATCCTGCAAGCCCGCGCGCGCACGGCGAACAGCGTTGGAGACAGCCTTCACGGCATGCTTCTGGCCGATGACTCGTTTACCGATACGCTCCTCCATGTGCACCAGCCGCGAGCGTTCACCTTCCTGCAGGCTTGCCACCGGAATCCCCGTCCACGCCGAAACCACCTGTGCGATGTTCTCTTCCGTGACCTCCTCCTTGAGCAATGCACGGCCCTCGTGCTGGAGCTTCGCTAGGCGTGCGCTCTGCTCCTGCAAGCGCGCCTGCGCCTGGGGAATGCTGCCGTACTGGATCTCGCTTGCTTTTGCCAAATCACCGACGCGCTGCGCCTGCTCCAAATCGGTGCGCAGTTGCTCCAGCGCAGCGCTCAAGTCGCGGGCTTTTTGAATCTCGCTCTTTTCATTCAGCCATTGCGCCTTGAGCCGGCTGCCCTCCTCCTTCGAAGCGGCAAGCTCCCGCTCGATCCGCTCCAAACGCTCGCGGCTGGCGGCATCTTTCTCCTTCGACAATGCCTGCCGTTCCATTTCCAGCTGCATACTTTGCCGCTCGATCTCGTCGATCTCCGCCGGCAGCGATTCGAGCTCGATCTTCAGACGGGCCGCCGCCTCGTCGACAAGGTCCACCGCTTTATCCGGCAAAAACCGATCCGCGATGTAGCGGCTCGAAAGAGTCGCCGCCGCCACGAGCGCCGAGTCTGCAATGCGCACCCCGTGATGCACCTCGTATCGCTCCTTGAGTCCGCGCAAGATCGCGATCGTATCCTCCTGCGAAGGCTCCTCCACCAGCACCGGCTGGAAGCGCCGTTCGAGCGCGGGATCCTTTTCAATGTGCTTGCGATACTCGTTGAGCGTCGTGGCTCCTATCGAACGCAGCTCCCCGCGGGCGAGCGCGGGCTTTAGCATGTTGGACGCATCCATCGAACCCTCCGCCGCACCCGCGCCCACGATCGTGTGGAGTTCATCGATGAACAAAATCACCTGCCCTTGGGAGTCCTGCACTTCCTTCAAAAACGCCTTCAGCCTGTCCTCAAATTCGCCCCGGAACTTCGCGCCCGCCACCATCGCCGCAATGTCCATCGAGATGAGTCGTTTGTTTTTCAACGACTCCGGCACATCCCCCGAAACAATCCGCCGCGCCAGCCCCTCGGCGATCGCCGTTTTGCCCGTGCCGGGCTCGCCGATAAGCACCGGATTGTTCTTCGTGCGCCGCGACAGCACCTGCATCACCCGGCGAATCTCCGCGTCTCGCCCGATCACGGGATCGATCCGGCCCCGCTGCGCAAGCGCGGTCAGGTCGCGGCCGTATTTTTCCAGCGCCTGATACTTGCCCTCCGGATTCTGGTCCACCACCCGCTGCGAACCGCGCACCTGTTGCAGTGCCGACAAAAGTCCGGCCGGAGTTGCGCCCAGGGTCGTGAGGATACGAGCTGCGCTGCCCTTCGCCTCCACGAGCGCCAGCAGGTAATGCTCAGCGCTCAGGTATTCATCGCGCATCTTTGCCATGTGCTGCTCGGCCGCCTCGAGCACCATAACAACATCGCGTCCCAACTGGGGCGTCACGCCCGTCCCTTGAACCGTGGCACGCCGCTGCAGCTCCTCCTCCAGCTTACGCACTACATTTTCGATCGAGAGCCCGATCTGCTCCAGAAGCGGCCGAGCCACGCCATCTGGCTGCTGGACGAGCGCGAGCAAAACGTGGTCATTGTCCAATTCCGTATGCCGCCTTTTGGACGCGTTGTCCTGAGCGGATTGGAGGGCTTGCTGGAGTTTTTCGGTGAATCGATCAGGTCTCATACTTCCACATCGGATGCAAGAACCCTGCCACAGTCATTTGAATCGATTTTTCTCTGTAACCGCCCGCCACCCTGCCACGATAGATGGGCAATATGGCGCAGTTTGGCGACCGCGGACAATCGCCATGTTTCTAAAAAAGAGTCAATTTGACGCTATGCTTGGACCGCGCCGCAGTGACTCGGAAATCATCTCAGTCTCAACAAAAGGGGTCCTCGGTTGCGCTGTGCGCCGCTCCTAGGATTCCCCGTCCCAGCGCGAATCCAGCGCCCGCTCCAAGTACGCGCGGTAATCGCTCTTCGGCAGAGTCGCGATCAGCGCCTCGAACTGGTCCCTTGTGATGAACCCCTTGGAATGCGCGATTTCCTCCAAACACGCGATCTTCAGCCCCTGCCGGTGTTCGATTGCCGCGATGTAGTTGCTCGCCTCCATGAGGCTCACCGGCGTGCCGGTATCCAGCCAGGCCATCCCCCGGTTCAACTGCCGCACCTGCAGTTTGCCTTCGCGCAAATACGTCAGATTCACATCCGTGATTTCCAATTCCCCGCGCGCCGAAGGCTTCAGATTCCGGCAAATTTCCACCACCTGCGAATCGTAAACGTACAATCCGGGCACCGCAAAATTGCTGCGGGGCTTCGCAGGTTTCTCCTCCAGGCTGATCGCACGCCCTTCCTTGTCGAACTCGACCACGCCGTACCGCTCCGGATCCCCGACCGGATACGCAAACACGCAGGCTCCCGACTCAATCCGCAGCGCGTCCCGCAGGAAATCGAGATTCCCGTAAAAAATATTGTCCCCCAGAATCAGCACAGAATGGTCCGCGCCCTTCAAAAAATCGGCTCCGATCAAAAACGCCTGAGCGATCCCCTCGGGCTTGGCCTGCTCCGCGTAGGAGATGCGCATCCCGATCCGCTGTCCGTCCCCGAGCAGATCACGAAACCGAGGGATATCATGCGGGGTTGAGATGATGAGGACGTCCTGAATGCCGGCAAGCATGAGGGTGGACAACGGATGATAAATCATCGGCTTGTCGTAAACCGGCAGCAGCTGTTTGCACACGATGCGTGAAAGCGGATACAGACGGGTCCCGGATCCGCCCGCAAGAATAATGGCCTTGTTCATATCTCAACAATCGTCTGGGGATGGTACGCGAGGCACGCAAATTTTGAGTTGCTCACGTCAATTTTGAGTAATTGTACCGAGAAAACCCTGAGTGCGCCCCGCCGGCGTGAATCGGAGAAGACGGCGGTTACGCCGGCGAAAGTTTATTAAAGCGAATTAGATAGCGCCCGGCTACCGCCGTGAGACCGAACTTTTGTTGTTTCTGCGAACCGACGCAGAAACCTAAGGAAAAAATAGCACACTGTCAGACAACACCGAACTCATGCACGGCATGAGCATGCTGAACGGCACCGACGACTTTAATCAACGGAATGATGGCCCTTCCGCGGATACGGACAGGCTGCGGCGATTCCTAATTTTCGTTGAGCAGCTTTTTGATCGCGCCCGTCAGAACTGTTTCGACTTCGGGTGCGACGCTTGAGGCGTTCAGTCCGGTTTCATAACCGCCCTCCGGATACGCGGCTGCGGTGCCGATGTATCCGGGTCCGTACTGGCCGTAGGCGGCCATCATCACGTGAAGGTCCGGTCGCATCGCTTTTGCCGCCAGTTGGTATTCGACGAACAATTCCCCGGGCAAGTGCAGCATCCGCGTGTTGCCAATCTTCAGACAAGTCACATCGATCCTGTTTCCTTGCTTCGTCCAGCGCAGCCACGCCAGCTGGTCGGCGTACGAGATGTAACCCTTCGCGGAAGTGCTCTTAAGTTTTTCCATCAACTCCGTCTCGTTCAAATGAGATGCTACCGGCAGGCTAACCGGTTCGCTAAACCACGCGATATCCGCTGGCGAAAGAGGCGATTTTTGCGCCTTTTCAAAGGCCTCTCGCATCCCAGCAGCAAGGCGCAAGGCGAGCTGCATGCGATTTGATTGTGCGCCGTCGTTGTATTTGCCTGCGGACACGTTTCCGCCCGCGCCGTTGAAGTGTACATGTAGCGCGGCATTCACATCCTGAGCGCGAATGAACCGCGCTATGCCCGGAAAATCCGGACTCGGAATACCGAGCCGGTAATAGCTCTGTGGATGACAGGCGTAGGAACTGAACACGGCAACGGGGTTGTTGTTGTTCCAAAAGCAAAGAACGGAAACTACCG
>JBILUQ010000032.1:0-21167 GCA_044370935.1 Chthoniobacteraceae bacterium | reverse complement strand
AAACCAGCTATGACGGCGTTCTTATTCAAGATTGCATCGGGCACGACCTTTTCTTTCCTGCCACCGGACGGTACGTTGTGAGAAACGCGCTGATTATTTCATCCGCACAGCAGGCACTGAGCGTTGGAAAAAGCGGTCCAGGCAATTCCTGCAGCGCGCTTCTTGAAAATGTCTGGATGCGCCGCCAAGGGGATTTGAAGGATGCGACGATCGGCGCTGATGCGATGCTGGAGGCGCGGGACTGCACTTTTGAAAACATGCAATTCCGGACCGTGGGAGGACTCAATTTGGTGAATTGCATCGTGAACGGAAAAGCCCAGTCAACGAAGAGCGCGACAGCAACCACAGCAGCGCCTGGAGCAAATGAGGAATTTCTGAAGCGATACATCGATCCGGAAGCGGGAATTGTTTCCATGCCCGGATCCGCCAGGCCGTAAATGCCCTGCGCTTAGAAATATTCCCATGAACATGACGCTCTCAAAAATAGCGCTCTTCTTTTCACTTTTCCTCGCAGCCGCGGGAGTCGATTTACGGGCGACTCCGGCCGGGGACTATGCTGCGCTTACCAAGGGTATTCAGAAGATCCCGCTCAAAGGGACCGCCGGTGCGATTTCGGTGCAGGGCCGCGAATCGATCCCGCTGATTCTTTCGCCGAAAAAAGAGATTCTGGCCGCTGCAGCCTACTTCAAGGACGACCCGAAGCGCGCGCGAATCGTTGCCATGGCGCATACCTCTCTCCTCGTTCCCGAGGGCCGCGCGGACTGGCAAAGGAACATCGCGATGTGGACTTCAAGGAAAAGCCAGCCAGCCATATTGTTTCTTGGGTTGAGCGAGAAGGACTGGAAGGCACCGGATACCTCGCGGATTACAGCGCCCAAAGCATGGGAAGCGAATACGCTGGCGGGTGTGGACGTCATCGTCGCGAGCCTTCATTCGGAAGCGTTTTTAGAAAAGGCGCCTGCCCTCATGGCGTTTGTCGAAAAGGGCGGCGGGCTTGTATTGATTTCCACGCCTTGGGCAGCTTCCAAGGAAGCGCTCGCCGCGGCCAAGGCGATCCTCGAGCCTTCAGGCCTCGCGTTTGTTGGGTCAGGGCCAGCTGATTCAACGTTTACGATTGAACCAACATTGCCGCTATTTGCGAATGCGTTGTCCGCCGTTGAAGCGATTACGGCAGATCAAGGTGGCTCAGTAAAACTTTCAGCAGCCGATCGTGAGCTTTGCTCAACTATTATCGAATCCTGTATTGCGGCAAAGGTGATCGGCGACCCTTTGAAAAGCGCGCTGAACGCTCTCCATTTTTCTCGCGGATGGGTCACAGTAGCCTCGGATGCCATCCTGCGCAGGAAGGCGCGTCCTGTGGATGCGATGCTCGCCCGCTACCAACACCTCATCTTGGAGAGGCTGGCGCCGGACAAGACACCGGCCCACCCATCGGCCAACGATTTCCCGGGAGCCGTGGGCACCGGTGACCCTGTTGTCCGCACGGTTTCATTCACTGCGAACACCGGCCCGAACAAGTTCATTAACCACGGTGAAAAAACGCGTATTTCAACCGGTGTGTACGCCCGCCCCGGCGTGCCGATCAGTGTCGAGATTACCGAGTCTGCGAAAACAGCCGGACTAAAAGTGGAGATCGGAATCCATACCGATGAAAACTGGGCGCTTGCCAACTGGCGGCGCATTCCCGAAATCACACGTATTGTCCCGCTGACGGCCGCGCACACACTCGCAGCAAATGCGTTCGGGGGTCTTGTCAGCATTTTGATTCCAGAAAACTGCAACGCAGGCGCGCTCGAGGCCACGATCAAAGGCGCGGTCGAGGCACCAGTATTCACCCTCGGCAAAACCAGCGAGGCGCAGTGGAATGCGCATATCAAAAACGCACCCGGAGCGTGGGGCTACATCGAAACGCCAAAATGGACGGGCTATTTTCCCTCGGAATTCCTGCGAACCGAGGAACACCCCGAGGCGATTGCAAAATATTGGCAGACGGTTGTTGAAACTGCCGACACATTTCTCGGGTACGGCGCATGGCGCAGGCGGCCCGAGTCGATGCTCACGGACCGCGATATCTCGGTCGGATACGGGCATGCGGGCTACCCCGTACTGATGGCTTACGCCGCAGAGAAGGAGGAGAATCAAACGGCCCTTGGACGGCGCGCCATCCAAAAGGGTGACTGGGGATTTCTTCATGAGCTGGGGCATACGTTTCAGGACAGCTTCGACGGCAACTACACGATCGCCACACATGCCGAAGTGGACGTGAACCTTGTTCCCGGACTGGTGATCAATCTCGTTCACGGCCGCACGGCTTGGGACAATGACAGCCACTCCGCCTTCGACGCGAAAACCCGGATCGCGGACCTCCAAAAATGGGACGCTCTTCCGGAATCAGAGCGGACATGGGCAAAGGCTTGTAAAATGAATGTCGCCTACGACTTCTACTTCACGCTCGCGGAATGCTTCGGGTGGGAGATTTACCAAAGGGCTTTTTCGCGCTGGATGAATTGGCTTCAAAAACCCGGTTCGGATCCGGATATGGATGCGATCAACTCAAAGGACGCAAATGCGAAGCGGGACCGGTTTCTGCTTCTGTTCTCGCAGGCATCGGAACGTAATCTGCTGCCTTTTTTTCAGAAATACGGACTTGGAAAGGAAGACGCCCAACTGAGCGCAAAGGTAATCGATAAGGTCTCGAAACTGCCGGCATGGACCGGGAACCAGCCGATCACGGAACTGGCAGGCCCCGCGGAAGTACGCATTCCGAAAAATGCAGGAGCCGGCACTGTACTCGCCACATTCAAGGCGACTGACACGGACAAGGGTTCGATGCTGACTTACAAGATCAAAGACGAGCATAGCGTCGACGCCATTTCCATGGAACCTCGCACTGGGCGGCTGATCCTCGCGGATCCCACGCTGTTTAAACCGGGCACGATCACGATTGAGGCACAGGACAACGCGATCCCGCTCAGCACGCGCGAGCTTCAATGCAGGCTGATTTTGGAGTAGGCGCTTCGGCGGGACGTACACTCGCTAATTCCGAAGTGCTTCGATTTATTCCACGATCAAAACACCGCGCATAACCCGCCAATGACCCGGAAAAGTGCATAAGAACGGATAGCTGCCCGGCTCCTTCGGCGCATTAAATTGCAGCTCGGCGCGCCCAGTTGGATTCACGAGAGGCGTTGCATGCAGCACCTTCGGCGAGTCTGGAATGAACTGTTTGCTGAGCCCCTCGGGCCGGGTCGCCATCTGGTCAGCGAGCACGCCAACCTCCTCGTCAGCGCCCCGGGCCACAAGCACCAGGTTGTGCTGCATGAGATCAGGGTTCTCGAAAATAATCCGCACTGGCGCGCCCGCCTTTGCCTTCAGTTCCTTTGGAGCAAACTGCATCAGGTTCGGCACAGCTTGAACTTTGAGCGCACTTGCATCGGCCTCATGCGCCTTGCTCCACGCCGCTGACATCGCTTGGAGCTCGGCTTCGTCCTTCGGGGAACGTACTTGTGCGAGCGGCTGTCCGACCGTGTCATACACATAAACGGGCGGGCAGGCCGCCTTGTCTTTCAAGCGGCGGAATACCACCTCGATGCTATTGAGACCCGGGACGAAATCAAACTGCACCTGCTGCTGCGAACTGAACGAACTGTCTGCACTCAGCATTTGAACTCCATTGACCGAAACATCCAAATACCCGTGTTTGACACTCAGAAGGGCCGTCTGCGGCACAGAAGATTCAATAAATGTGCGAAACTCCAGCTGCTTGACCGGAGTAAGCTTCCCCTTCTGCCCGCCCAGAGGCGTGATTTGAATGGTGCTCTCGGCGCCCGCCAGCCACTGCTCCACTTTTGTGGAGGGGTCCACCTCAAGCACTGGCACTGAGCGCCCCTTCACCGGCCGCGTGCCCGCCTTCAAATTGTCGAGCATCTGACTCACCGCAGGCTCGCTTGCGTTCATTCCTTCGAGCACCTGCTCGGGCTTCACCGCGCTGCCAGCGCTCACCTGAGCGTGGCTGTCGTGCGCCCCCTGCATTCCCGAGCCGCCCGAAGCTGCGGCAAGGCCGCGGACGTGCGAGACCGTGTTCACCACAGCCATTCTCACCCGCGGATGCGGATCCTTGGCGCCAAGCGCGAGCAACCCCTGAGGATCCCCCAGCCGGCTGTAAACGAATCGCACCATTTGCATCGCCGCTGCACGGAACCGCGGATCCGAGGATTTCATCAGCTGCGCAATCCAATCCGGACGCGCATCACCGCGAGCCGTCGCCAGCAAAAGGCCCTCAAGGACACCCTGATCATATCCGACATCCCCGGGTTTGAGCCCGGCGACCCAGGCGTCAATCGCCGCGGCTACATCAGCCCCCTTGGCCCGAAGCTGGATTCTCGCATGCTCACGCACCAAATCCTGGGGATGCAGCAAAAGAGCGAGCAATTCGCGCACCGCCGCGCCCTCGATCCTTGGCCAGTCCTTGTTCACGGGCTTTTCCTTGGAAACCACACGCCAGATGCGGCCCCGGGTGTGGTTCCACTGCGGATCGCGCATCGGATGCTGCGCATGCCCGATGATTCGGCTTGCGAAGTCCGACACATACAAGGCTCCATCCATGCCAAAGGCAGTGTCCACGGGACGGAATGCCGAATTTTGCGAGGAAATCAGATCGATCCGCCCCTCACCCACCACCGGCCCCGTTTCGATGTTTGGAGAGGAAATCGTCACATTGTAGCTGCCCAATAACGACGCCGAAACTACACCCTGCTGGTACGCATCCGGAAAATTTGGACTCGAAACCACGCTCATTGCCGATCCCTTCGCATAGTTCACCACAGTCGCATTTCCATACGAGTTATACACGCCCAGAGGCGTCCATGTTTGAGCAATCCCGTCCAACAAATGCCCGCCACCGAACCTCTGAAAAATCGAGCCATAGCGATCAAACGCAACCTTCCATGGATTCGGCGTCGTACCCTGCCATTCGGTCTCAATCCGACCGTTTTCGAGATTCATCCGATAAGTCGTCGAGTCTATCCCCCGGAACACACCGTATGGGGTTTCAAACTGTGAGCGATGAAAAACGCCGTCGCTGAAGATTAGCTGTCCAAGCGGGTCCGTAGCAATCATCCCGCCGTGATGGGAGTCCGTCACGTCAACACCGCGCAACAACTCCTCGCGCTCATCCGCGCGCCCGTCTCCATCGGTGTCGCGCATGAGAAAAATGCGCGGCTGCGCCGACACGATCACGCCGCGTTCGTGAAATGCGACGCCGTCGAGCGCGTCAAATCCGTCTGCAAACACAGTGCACTTGTCGGCTTTTCCGTCACGGTCAACGTCCTCGAGGACGAGGATTTTGTCGCTCGGCAGCTCACCCGGAATGGTGTGTGGAAAGGAGGGCATTGTCACCACCCAGAGGCGTCCCCGGGCGTCGAAGGAAATCTGGACTGGATTCCTGAGGTCGGGGAACTCCGCTTCGGAGGCAAAGAGATTCAGATCGTACCCATCGGCAACGCTGAGGTCCTTGATCTGTTCTGCAGGTTCTTTCAAGACTCCGCCGCTGAAGCGGTCCGGGATACTTTTTCCCTCCGGTAGCGGGGGCAAAGAAGGCCTCGGATAATCCGAAAACCGCTTTTGGGGATTCGCGACGAGATCCCTAACCACCTCCTCCGCTTTTTCCACAAGCTGATGGTAGCGCGGCATCTCGAGGTTGTATTCCTCGGGCCTCACACGAACGCCGAAGTACACCACGCCGTTTTTCGGGCGTATGATCTCGGACGCAAACTCAGCCCTCTGCGCCGCGGCGAGCGCAACCTCGCGAACCCGCTTTTCATCCAGTGCATCCGTTCCCTTGGCGGGGGCAAGTGCGCCAGCCACGACTTTTCCAACAGCCCGGGCGCCGTCTGGATTCAGATGCACGCCGAAAGTCGTCATCGGCCGGTCGTTTCGTGCAAATGCTTCCGCACTTGCGTGAAAAAGGTCTACGTAAGCGGCCCCCTTCTCTTTCGCTATCTGCTCGATTGCACTCGCGTAAAGCGCGACTTTTTTGTTGTGGGTGCCAGCGTCGAAGGAACGGGTGCTCTGGGTTGCGATTGGGGAAAGCAAAAAGACCTTTGCATTCGGATGCAGTCGCTGGATTTCTCGGAAAAATGTGTCCCAATCTTTTTTAAACTGAGGCAGGCCAGACTCACCGGCGAACGCCTCATTATTTCCGAACCCCACCACAACGGTCTTCGCGGGCCAGAGCGCGAGGGTGCTCTTCAGGTGCGATGCATACCCCTCCGGACGGAGACGGTGTCCGACTTCGTCTCCGGTCCAGGCAAGCCCTCGGATGTGGATTACCTTTGCGGGGCTCGCCAGCTGCAGCCGCGCCTCCAATTCGCCGGACTCCAGCAGCCGCTCCACAAGCGCGCCACCATAGAAGAGAATCGTGTCCGCTCCATCGGAGTCATTCGCGGCAAAAACGGGCAGGCAGACCGCGGTGAAGATCAACACGAGAATGTGACGGGATAATTTCATGGGCAAAATGGGCAGCGTCGAGGGGAACAGAGATTACCGTAGGAACTCACGACTACCACAATCCTCAAAAAAACTTAGAGTTGCGAGCACCCTTCAAGCCCGCACCAAAAACGCCATCCCACAATAACATCCCGTTGTATTCCATCACGGCGCCCTAGTCGTCTTTACAGGCGACCGGCAACCCTCAAGTCGCCCCACCTCCGTGCGGCGCCCACCCCCGGGGAGCGCGGAGCCCCAGCTCCGCCCCCGCCGCGCACCCCCCGCAACAAAAAGCAACGCCTCGCTCCCCATCCCAAGGACCCTGCGTACGCGTCCTAAACGCGTCCTAAACGCACCACCTGCAAGGAAGGAATGCCCCTTCCTCGACTCCTTCATTCCACCCTGCCCCGACTCTTAACAGCGAATCCCGCGGAACCGCCCAGATTGACTGTCAAGAACGGCATGCTTCCACCCGCTCCCACCAAGCGCGTAGACTTTCCCCCTTCCCGACTCCGCACCCAGAGCACCCAGGGATAAACCCTGCGTTTATTCGTTACTCCGAGGGCCAAAATCGGGTCAGCGTGCCACCCCCCTTGAAGCAATCGCCAAAGTGCTCCATTTCCATGGACAGACCGCCCTCATTCGAAGCGCGCCGGTCGCGCAAAAAAGCAGGTTTGCGCGGGGCATTCACCGGGCGGCGAAGGATCTCCTGTTCGAGAGTCACACGTTCGAGGGCCAGCGCCTCGATTAAATCCGCCAGAAGATAATCCGAATCCGGATTCTCTGGCCACGGTCCGAAGGTAGAGTAGGTGTTCATAGTATCGCTATGCGCCTGCTCTGGGGGGGTGCTCGTGATTCGAATCAGCCCACCCAGCCGGATGCCCCGCCAGGCCGCAAATTTTCAGAGCCCACGCCGCGCCGTACGAACCGCTCCATCCCGCCCCTCTTCTCTCAGGCGAATTCCCATCCGGCCACAACTCACACCTTCCCCCCACTCCTCCGCTCCCCCGCCCGCCCCGGCGCACGACACCAGAGCGGGCCACCCCCGTCAACCGCGCCTAGCAGAACGCCTGCCCGCGTCCGCCCCGGCTTACGCCACCGACACCGCCACCTTGTGCGGCTTGGCTTCCTCGCTCTTGGGAAGCTCGATGCTCAGGACCCCGTTCTTGTAATTGGCCCGGATCTTGTCCGACTGGATCGTGAACGGCAGCGTCAAGCTGCGCTGGAACTTGCCCGTGGAGCGCTCCGAACGGTACACCTCCGTGTCTTTGCCCTCAGGAAGGTCCGACTTGCGTTCGCCGCTGATGTTGAGCACCCCGTCCTGGTAGGAGATCTCTATCTGGTCTTTGCTCAGACCGGGCAGCTCGACCACCGCCATCAGCTTGTCCTCCGTGTCGAAGAGGTCCAGCGCCGGCGAAAATCCGCCGCTCACCGGAGCCGTGCGCGCCCCCATGTTCCAGTCCCAAAGACGCTCCATCTCCTGCCGCAACGCCGACAGGCGGTCAAAGGGGGTCCAGGTGCTCGTTTCGGGGTTCGGATATCGTACTAGTGTTGTCATATTTTTACTCCTCGGTTTGTTGGTTTGTTTTCTTCCCCCAAGCTTTGCTCTTCGAAGTTTTTCTCTCGAAGCTTCGCAGTTCATGTTTGGGAGAAGGGCTCTCACCTTTCCCTACGATGGCGGGACGCAAAAAGTTTTCGGGATTTCACTCCAGCGTTGAGTTTTTTCCTCAGGACCCGCTGCCTCAGTTCGCCTTTCCAAATCGAAGCCTTGCGTCCGACCCTGAAATTCGCAGGCTGTAGAGGTGCGCGAATTTGATCCCAGCTCCCAATCCCTCGCCGGCTCCGTGCTCCTCGCTCATCCCGGAATGAGGGATCCGAATTTTAACAGCAGCATCGTCTTTCTCTCGATGCACAACGCCGAGGACGGTGCGTTCGGGGTTGCCCTCAACCGGCCCAGCGGCCGACGCCTCAACCAAATGATGCCGGACCGCGACCTAGGTCAGCTCTCGATGGTACCCGTGTACATCGGCGGGCCCGTCGGAGAGGACCAAATCCTGCTCGCTGCCTTTCGTTGGAACGAAGAGGTCGGCATGTGGAATTGGCGGCATGACATCACGATCGAAAGCGCGGAAAGCATCCTCGAGGAGGAAGGCACTATTTTGCGTGTGTTCGCAGGGTACTCCGGCTGGAGCAAAGGCCAGCTTGAGAGGGAACTGGGCCAGAAAACTTGGATCGTCCATTACCCCGACCAGTCCCTCCTAGATCCCGACTTGCAGCCCGGACTCTGGAAGCAACTCGTGAGCGGCCACGGCCCAGTCATGCGCTTCCTAACGGACACGCCGGAGAATCTGGGGTTGAACTAAGCCCCGCTCTCCAACCGTCACGGTTTGGGCGCTGCTGCCATTTGATCCAGCATTTGATCCAGCATTTGATCCAGCATTTGATCCAGCATTTCCGAGACCACATGTCACGACACCGGTGGGCAAGGCTAGGAGAATTACCATCTGGATTTTCATAAGCGCTCGACAACGAATCGCGATCCACCACGCCACGCCTTCGCGGGCTCGATTCCGTGGATACAGCCGCTTTATCAATGAGAAGTTTACGTACTTGAACACCCAATTTTCACAAATCTAAAAGCCCGGCCTCTTTTTCCAGTCAGGCTGTTTTGGAAAAGTTTTTTGTGACAAATGCGACCTCCTCGTTGCCAACAGCGCACTCAGTTCTAAGGAACATAAAGTTGCCTAATGGCATTGAAAGGAGGTGATGAAAAATGAAATTGTTCCTCTCAGTTTTCTTACTCGCTATAGCCTTTGTGATGGTGGGCTGCTCAAGCACTGGCGGTTCAACAAGTCTCAAGAGCGACGTCTCCAAAGACGGCGTCATTCTTTTCGAGGGCAGCTTCTAATTCTTGAATGCATGCTTTGAATGCGTTTAAGCAAGCCCCGGGGCGCTGAGGCCCGCAGTCTGCGAAATTCTCGGCCAACCCCGGGTTGTGGCGGGATCAGCGGATGGCAGTGACGTCTCTTGGCGCTTCCATGAACAGCGCCTCACCGCCGCGATGGTTATCCCCTTTTTAGCAAGTCCGAGTATCACCCGGCAACAGGCTCGCGTTCCAATTCGCACCAGGGATGAAAGATTGACCACCCGCAGCTTGCTCGATTCACTGAGCGTTGCATCGGTTGGCCGTTCAGGTCAGTGGACAACTTCCGATTATGCTTTCACCTCTAGCCAAGTTGTCCCAATGGAAGATCAGATTTTTCTCGCATTCGCCGCCCTCTTTCTGGCCGTGCTGCAATGTGCGCTTCATTGGTTTCTAAAATGGCGGCTGCGGATTGCCCCAGCCGTCCAGCAGCAGCTTGAGTCCGATTGCTCCCCCGTGTTTCTCGAGTATCGCCGGAAGCTGGCCACGGCCACCAAGGTGCAATCTCACATCGGCATGTTGTTCGGCCCGTGGCTTTGCATGTTTCTTGCGGTGGCATCTACAGACTCCCCGGATCATCCCGAGTACGCCCCAGTCTTGGTGGGCTCTGTGACAGCGATCCTTGGCTACCTCTTGTTTTTGGAACTGCCACTTCAGGCCACCAGACAATGGTCGCTACACCGCAACACCATTGGCGTGTGGACGAGCGTCGCGAATATCGTGCTCAACATTTGGTGCACCCCATTCTGGATTATTTTTCCGTTCCAAGCGTATTTCCTCGCAAGGACGCTGCATTTCTCGCGGAAGCAGCATCTCGTGGATTCAACGCAAGCCGCAGAGGAGCCGCAGAAGCCAAAAGCGGTGGAATAAATCCCCCGTCCTTGCGATCGCACGAGGGGCCGGGTCAACAAGGCGTCCTCGCCCGGGTGCTCGTTCTTGAAAGAGCAGGCAAAGCCAAATTCCATAGAAGCGCCTCTTGCCTCCGGGTCGGATCGCCACCAAAGTGACCGCCCCAACCATCCCCGTATTTCGCATTGAACGCCGCAGAGTCGAAAGCCTACGAACCAACCAATCGAGAGCTCATCTGGCGTCTACTGGCCATGACCTGGCGGTACCGCTGGGGATGCGTGAAGATTTTGTTCAGCCAGCTTGTGCTCCTGGGCTTGGGAATGGTGGCAATCGGACTCATGGGCCTTGGGATCGACTCACTGCGGCATGCGGTTGATTCCTCGGCACGGGCGCCGGCGTGGCCAGCTGAGCTGACCCCTCCGGTGCACTGGTCGCCCCTTCAGGTTCTTGCGGCAATCGCAGGCGGGATTTTGGCCACGGCCGCAATGCGCTTCCTGCTGGGTTACCTCAACGGTGTCTGGTTCGGAGAGCTCCTACAGGGCCGGCTGGTGGTCGACCTCAGAGCCCAGTGCTACGACAAGCTTCAACGTCTTTCGTTCCGCTTCTTCGACTCGAACACTAGCAGCTCCCTCATCAACCGCGTGGGCGGCGACATCCAGTGGGTGCGTCTCTTTGTCGACGGGGTGCTGTTCCAGATCATCCTTCTGACCGTTTCCGTATTGGCCTCGCTTGGCTACATGCTAGCAGTCCACGTCAGGCTCACGCTTGCATGCATTGGAACGATGCCGCTGGTGTGGATAGCTTCGTCGATTTTTTCGAAAAAAGTCCAGTCAGGCTACAAGCGTTCGAGTGAGTTGAACGACACGCTGGTGCAACGCCTCGCCGAAAGCATCCGCGGGATTCGCGTCATTAAGGCTTTTGGAAGGGAGGCAGCGGAGCTCGGAAAATTTGAGAAAGCGAACGACACCCTCCGCGATGAGCAGCACTGGATCTTCAAACGCGTAACCATTTTTGTCCCTCTCATCCTTCTTCTGAGCCAGGCGAACGTGATCGTGCTCCTTGGATACGGCGGGCTGCTCGCCGTGCGCGGCGAAATAGGAATCGGCACCGGCCTGGTCGGATTCGCGGCGATTCTGCAGCAGTTTGCAGGTCAGATTGCCGGGATTGGAAACATCGCGAACACAACACAACAATGCTTTCGCGCCGCCGCCCGCGTTTTTGAGATCCTAGATGCACCCGTACAAATCGAGTCCCCAAAAACTGCTCAGCGACTGGATAAAATTGCAGGCGCTGTCTCTTTCGAAAACGTCTGCTTTGATTACGGAAAAGAACCAATTCTATCTGACATCACATTCGAGGCGCGCCCCGGCCAATGCATCGCAATCGTGGGGCCGATTGGCAGCGGGAAAAGCACGCTGCTAAGCCTCATTCCGCGCTTCTACGATCCGGCGTCGGGTTGTATCAAAATCGACGGACTGGACGCACGCTCCCTCGAGCTCAACCAAGTCCGACAAAGCGTTGGTCTCGTGTTTCAGGAAAGCTTTTTATTCAGCACCACCGTCGCCGCGAACATCGCATTCGGGAAACCCGACGCCACGCCCGAGCAAATCGAGAAGGTCGCAAGGATTGCGGCGGCGCACGAATTTATCAGCGGTCTGCCGCACGGGTACGACACAGTACTTGGCGAAGCTGGCGTGGGCCTTTCAGGCGGGCAAAAGCAGCGCATCGCGATTGCAAGAGCGCTGCTTCTGGAGCCGTCCATCCTGCTTCTAGACGACCCAACGGCCTCCGTTGATCCCGGCACCGAGCACGAGATTGTCGAAGCGATGGAAGCCGCGATGACGAACCGCACTACCTTCATCGTGGCTCATCGTCCAAGCATGCTGAAGCGCGCCTCGCTCATCCTAGTGCTCAATCAAGGACGAATCGTGCAACGAGGAACGCATGAAGAACTGATGCGGCAGCCGGGCTACTATTTTGACTCTGCGCAAATGCAAACCGAAGGAGCAGTTCTTCCCGCATGAAAACCGCCATCGTACCACTCACGCATGTAAAGAGAGACCCGGAGGATCTGCAGTATCGGCCCGAGCTGAGTGTCGTGGCTTTGCTCAAAAGAGTTTTTGAATACGCCAAGCCGCATGCTCGCGTCCGCAATCTTCTAGTGTTCCACGTTGTACTGCGCTCAATTTTGCTACCGCTCTGCACTTGGGCGATGGGCGCCGTTGTCAACGGCCCTATTGAGCACCGGGACGCACCCGGCATCATCGCCGGCGCGCTTGGATTCGCGGCGCTCGCGGCGTTCACCAACTTCACGTTTCACTACCGCTACAAATACGCGCTCCAACTCGGCGAGGCGGTCATCCACGATTTAAGAGCGGCCCTCTTCCGGCACATCCTGAAAATGCCGATGAGTTTTTTCGATACCACCAAAGTGGGCCGGATCATCGGGCGCGTCACCTCGGATATCGATAGCATCCGCACCGGCGTTCAGGACGTCGTCTTCATCGGGATCGTTCAGTTCGGCCAGATGCTCGTGGCGGCGGTGCTGATGATTTACTACGACTGGGTTCTCTTTGGAATGGTGGCTGCAATCGGTCCGATTGTGTGGGTGCTCAACCGGACGTTCACATCGCGCGTTGCCGACGCCCAACGCCGGGCGAGCGAAAGCTTCAGCCGCATCACGGCAACGCTTACGGAAACCGTGAGCGGCGTAAAGGTCACACAGGGCTTTGTGCGCGAGGAGTTGAACGCCGGCTATTTCAAAGACCTCGTCGGTGATCAGGCGCGCTACAACATGATATCAGCCCGCACCTCCGCGGTCTTCCTGCCACTACTCGAATTCAAGACGCAGCTGTTCACTGCATCAATTCTGCTTTTTGGCGGATGGCGCGTGTTGTCCATGGGATCGGCGAATGCGGTCGGCAACATCGTGCAGTTCCTCTTTCTTTCAGCGCTGTTTTTTGAACCATTAAAGGCTCTCGGCAACCTTTACGCATCCGCTCTTTCCGCGATGGTCGGCGCGGAGCGTGTTTTCCGCACCCTCGACACACCACCAGCCTGGCAAGACGCCTCGGGTTGCGTCGAACTCACAGTGGCGGTTGCAGAAAACGGCGCGACTGCAATGGGCGCCCGCGTCGAATTGAGAGGTCTCGGGTTTGAGTACGAAAAAGACAGGCCCGTATTGCGCAATATCGATTTGGTCGCGCAACCTGGTACCACGGTGGCTTTAGTCGGACACACAGGCAGCGGCAAAACTACCATCACCAGTCTTGTTGCAAAAATGTATCTGCCCACAAGCGGAGAGCTCTTGATTGACGGACTGGAAATTCGAAACATCAGGTCCGACTCTCTTCATTCGCAGATGGGCGTTGTGCACCAGCAGAGCTTTCTTTTCGAGGGAACCGTGATGGAGAACATCCGGTTCGCACGGCCCGGCGCCACGGAGGAGGAGGTCATCGCGGTGACGGAGCAGCTCAGCTTCCGCGATTTGATCGAATCGCTGCCCGATGGATTTCAAACACAGGTCGGAGAGAGCGGGGCGAACCTTTCCGTGGGGCAGCGGCAGCTGGTGAGTTTCGCCCGCGCGCTGCTGATCAATCCAAGGCTTCTGATTCTTGACGAAGCGACAAGTGCGATCGACGCACTGACCGAGGCGCGTATTCAAAACGCGCTGGCAACTTTATTGAGCGGTCGCACGAGCTTCGTCGTCGCGCACCGTTTGAGCACTATCCGGAATGCGGACCAAATCATCGTATTGCAAGACGGCGAAATCGTGGAGCGGGGCAAACATTCGGAACTGCTGCAGCTCGACGGCGTGTACGCCGGCTTGAACGCGCACTTCGCGTTGGCCTCACACTAGCTCACCTGTGAAAACTCCAACCGTCTGGTTTCGCCCATGAGCTGCTTGTAAATCGCGTGGGCCGGCTGCGAAAGGGTCGGGTCTTTTTCAATCAACACGAACGCCGCGCCGCGTGCCTGGTGCATCAACTCGGTATCTCTTACAAGATTTCCAATCCGGATCGGCGGCAGGCCGCTTTGCGCCGTTCCCAAGAGATCTCCCGGGCCGCGCATCTGCCAGTCGGCCTCGGCAATTTCAAATCCGTTTGAGGTGTTCTCGAGGATCTTGAGCTTCGCCACCGCTTCAAGGTCGGAATGGTCCGCAAGGAGGATGCAATAGCTCTTGTGAACGCCGCGTCCGATGCGTCCGCGTAGCTGGTGCAGCTGAGCAAGCCCGAAGCGCTCGGCGTTTTCAATCAGCATCAGGTTTGCATTCGCAACATCAATGCCGACTTCAATCACCGTGGTGGCGATAAGCGCATGCACCTCGTTTTTGCGGAAGCGCTCCATGATGGCGTCTTTTTCCTCGGGCAGGATTCGCCCGTGCAAAAGGGCGCAGGTCTTCGGCGCGAGCAGGGTTTTCCATCTCTCAAATTCCGCAGCTGCCGCCTTGGATTCCATTTTTTCGGACGCGTCGATAAGCGGGTAGACAATGTAAGCCTGCCTGCCCGCGTCGAGTTGTTCGCTCAGAAACTTCACGGCATCGGGCAGTTTGCTTGAATCACGCAACCCTGTGATGATCTTGCCGCGTCCTTTTGGCAGTTCGTCCAACACGGAGACGTCCAGGTCTCCATAGAGGCTCATCGTGAGCGTGCGCGGAATGGGCGTTGCGGTCATCACAAGCATGTCCGGCAGCTGCCCCTGGTCCCGGAGCTTTGCGCGCTGGAGCACGCCGAATTTGTGTTGCTCATCGATCACCGCGAGGCCGAGGCGGGGCAGCTCCGATTCGCCGTAGAGGAGCGCGTGCGTGCCGATGATGATGTCGGGCTCGCCCTCAACGGGCCGCGCAGGCCGGTTGGCGTCTCCCGACACGACTGCCTTCTGCCAGACGTCCGGATCGAAGAGCGGAAGCGGCCCGCTTTCTTCGCGCCGGTTGCCGGTGCGAAGGGCGACTCGGATCCCCAGCGGCGCGCAAAGGCGCTGGAAGTTTAAGTAATGCTGCTCCGCGAGGATCTGAGTGGGCGCCATCAGCGCGGCCTGAAATCCTGCTTCAACCGTCAGCAGCATGGCTGAAAGGGCAACCAGCGTTTTGCCGGCGCCCACGTCGCCGTGCAGCAGCCGGTTCATCGGTCGCAGCGACTCGAGGTCTGCGCGGATTTCGGCGATCGCTCGCGACTGCGCGCCGGTGAGCGGAAAGGGCAGGCTCTGGTGGAGGCGCTCCATGAGAAGCCCGGCGCCTGCATGAGCGAGTCCGGGCTTTGCCATCTGCTCGGCCCGGCGCGTGGCGATGCAGAGTTGGATCCCGAAAAACTCCGTAAGCACAAGATGCCTTCGAGCCTGGGAGAGCGTTTCAAAACTGTCCGGGAAATGAATCTGCCGGAGCGCCTCGGCCCGCGGGGAAGAGTCGAGCGATGGCGGGATGAGATTTGGAATGCTCGCCGGATTAACGCGCTTGAGAGCCTCCCAGATCAGCCAGCGGATGACTTTGGTTGAAAGCCCCTCGGTGGCGCGGTGAATCGGCGTGATGCGCTGAAGGTGGATGGAGGTTTCATTGTCGTCCTCGACCACCTCGAATTCGGGCTGGTCTATAATGATCTGCCTGCCGCGCCGCTTTGGTTTTCCAAAAACCACGAGGCGCTGGCCCGCGGCGATCACCTTTTCAACCCAGAACAAATTGAACCAGCGCACGGTGAGCTGGCCCGCCAGCAAATGCCCGCGCTCGTCCACGAGCGTCGCCTCGAACATCCTCGCCCGGCCTGGCAAACGCCGCAACGAAGCCGACTGGACGAGACCGCAGACGCAAACCGGCGTGTCCGATTCCCCCTGCGGGAAATGGTCAAATCGGTTCCGGTCTTCCCAGCGCCTGGGAAAGTGCGAGAGCAGGTCCCCCGCGTTGTTCATCCCGAAGCGCTCTAGCTGCCGGATGCGTTGAGGGGGAATCCAAGAGAGTCCTTTGAGAGGTGTTTCCCAGTCCATTGGTCACACTTCAAAAAGACTCCTGGCTTGGCATTAGCTTGACCTTGGGTTGCACCGCGGCTGGCTTTTGAAAGCCGGCCGGGTGGAACTTTGGAAGTTGGGGGCGGCTGCAGTACAACCGCTATTTGCCGGGACTCTCGTCGAGCTTCGCTTTCACGGCCGCTTCAATCTCGTTGTAGAGCTCCTCGTTGCCCTTGAGAATCTCCTTGGCCGCATCGCGCCCCTGCGCGAGCTGCGAACCCTTGTAGGAAAGCCAGGAACCGCGCTTCTCGACGATGCCCTTCTCGAGCGCAAGATCCAGCAGCGCGCCCGTCGAGGAAATCCCCTCGTTGTACATGATGTCGAACTCCGCCTCGGTGAACGGCGGAGCCACCTTGTTTTTGACCATCTTCAACTTGGTGCGGTTTCCAGTGACGGTGCCGTCCGCGATCTTGATCGCGCCAATTCGGCGGATGTCGCAGCGCACGCTTGCGTAGAACTTGAGCGCTTTTCCGCCCGGGGTCGTTTCAGGGTTGCCGAACATCACGCCGATTTTTTCGCGGATCTGGTTGGTGAAGATGCAGACCGTGCTCGCCTTGGAAATGAGCGCGGTGAGTTTCCGCAATGCAGCGCTCATCAAGCGGGCCTGGGCGCCGACGGTTGTATCGCCGATTTCCCCTTCCAACTCGGCCTTCGTCACGAGCGCGGCGACCGAATCGAGCACGATCACATCGAGCGCGTTGGAGCGAACCAAAGTTTCGCAGATCCGCAGCGCTTCCTCACCCGAGGAGGGCTGTGAAACCAATAGCTCGTCCACATTCACGCCAAGCTTCCGCGCGTAGATCGGATCCAAGGCATGCTCAACGTCGATGAACGCAGCGAGGCCCCCGCGCTTCTGCGCCTGGGCAATCACCGTGAGAGTGAGTGTGGTTTTACCCGAGGATTCCGGGCCGAAAACCTCCACGATACGCCCCCGTGGAAACCCGCCCACACCAAGTGCGCGGTCGATGAGAATGTTGCCAGTGGGGATCACCTCGACATCCATGTGCTGGTTGGCACCGAGCCGCATGATGGACCCTTCGCCGAAATCTTTGTGAATCTGCTGGAGAGCCAGATCAAGGTTGCGGTTGCGGGCGGCGTTTTGCTTGCTGTCGTCTTGAGCGGTTTCGGTCGATTTAGCCATAGAATATGTCCCGTAAAACCTACACCGCCCCCCCACGGTGCAAAGGGGATTTTAGACCGAATTCCGCCCTGCTCCCCCTGGCTCCACCCTAAAGAGGGTGTTTACAGGAGCCGGCCGCCTGTTAAAAAAGTTTTCCCATCGGCCGCATTAGGCTAATGGTCAGTTTCGTCCAAACCTCAAATTTCCGTCCCTGCCATGCCCAATTACATCGAAATGCCAAAGTTAGCCGACACGATGACCGAGGGCACCTTGGTGAAGTGGCGCAAAAAGATCGGCGACAAGGTTTCAACGGGGGATGTGGTGGCTGACGTCGAAACCGACAAAGCGACCATGGAGATGGAAAGCTTCGACGATGGCATCCTCCACGAATTTCTGGTCAAGGAAGGCGAAAAAGTCGCCATCGGCAGTAAACTCGCCGTGTTGCTTTCCAAAGGGGAGCAGCCACCCGCGCCCGGCAGCCTACCGCCTCAGGCAGCACCTGCGGCAAAAACCGCAGCCCCTGCCGCTTCCTCTGCTGGGTCTGCCCCGACTGCCTCCGCTCCCGCAACCGCTGGCGCTGGTTCGACCGGTGGCGCAGCCCGTTCCGCTGGTGGCCGGGTCAAAAGCTCGCCGCTCGCCCGCAAGATCGCCGCAGAGCGCGGGATTGATATTTCCGCTCTCGGAGGCACGGGCCCCGGGGGACGCATCGTGGCGAAGGATGTGCAAACGGCACAGGCGCGCCCAGCCGCAGCTGTCTCGGGTGCAGCTCCAATCGCATACGCGACGGCCGGAGAAGGCGACCAGGTGACCGCGCTCAGCGGCATGCGCCGGATCATCGCCGAACGTCTGCTCGCAAGTAAAACCCAGATCCCGCATTTCTACCTGCACCTCGAAGTGGACGCCGGTCCGTTGATGAAAATGCGCGCCCAGCTCAACGCGGGCAGCGAAGCCGCCGGTGGCGTCAAGCTTACAGTGAATGACTTCATCCTCAAGGCCGTTGTCGCCGCTGCGGTCAAAGTGCCAGCTGTAAACGCGTCTTTCGCTGGTGATTCAGTGATTCAATTCGCATCCGTGAATTTGTCAGTGGCTGTCGCCGTGGACGACGGCTTGGTCACCCCCGTGGTTCGCAACGCAAACACAAAGTCTCTCAAAGACATCAGCGAGGCCGTAAAGGACCTAGCCACGCGCGCCCGCGGGAAGAAGCTCAAGCCCGATGAATACCAGGGCGGCACCATCACCGTCTCCAACCTCGGAGCGTTCGGCATCGAATTCTTCGATGCCATCATCAACCCGCCGCAGGCTGCGATCGTGAGCGTCGGGGCCATTTTGAAAAAGCCCGTTGTCGGCCCCAACGACACCATCGTCGTCGGACAGCGCCTCGCCATCGGACTCAGCGCCGACCACCGCGTGGTGGATGGCGCCGTCGCCGCCTCGTACCTCGCGGAGATCAAGCGCCTGGTTGAATCGCCCGCGCTGCTTTTGATTTGAACGGGTCCGCCGCGCTTGCTGCGCGCCCCTTACCGCGACTGCGCGCCCCCTCATCGCGACTGCACCTGCTCCGGGCGCATCAAGTGGGACATAAGATCGCGCAGTTCGGCGTCGCTGAGCCCGCTCAAGAGGCCCTCGGGCATGATTGAAATCGGGCTTGCCTCAAGTGTCTGCAATTCCACCTGCGCCACCCTCGTCTTCTGCCCCGCAAGATCCCGCAGCACGATGCCCGAAGCGCTTTGACTCTCGAGCATGCCGGTCAAAAGCTGCCCGTTTTTGAGGCGGGCGGTGTAGTTGCCGAATCCCTCGCGAATCTCGAGACTCGGATACAAAAGGTTATCGAGCCAGAAGTCGGGGTTGCCCCGCTCGTATCCGGTGAGCTCGGGGCCGACAACATTCCCTTCCCCGAAAAGCTTGTGACAAGCCGCGCACCGCGCCTGAAAAATCGCACGCCCCTTTGATGCATCCCCCGCCCCGCCGCGCAGCGCCTCGCGGATCCGCTTTGATTCAACCGCCTTCTCCTCCATCGACGCGGACGTAAGAACGCCTTTCCAGCGCGACTCGAGCGCCGCGTTGATTTTCGGGTCCGCGTGCTGCCTCAGAACGCCGATCATCTCGGGCGTGATGTGCTTGGCCGGCACCTGCCACTGATCCAGCGCATCCACCAGCTTCAACGCCCATTCAAGCCTGCCGCAGAGCCCGCGCAACGCGGTTTCGCGCACCTGCAAATCGCCGGCAATTTTTGATTCGTATCCGGCAAGAATCGCCGAGGGGATAGCGACATCGCTATATTTCGCCGCGGACTGCAACACAGCGCGCTTGAGCACCGGTGGAGTCGATCCTCCGGAGATCAACGCGACAAACGCACTCACCGCCTCCGGTCTGCCAGCCTCCGCAAGCGCCTTCGTGATGTCTATACGCTCCGCTGTCGGGGCCTTTGTGTTGGCGAGCTGTTTGAGCGCGGAATCAATCGCACTCTTTTCACCCGAACGCAAAGCCGCCGTAATCGCGGCGCTACCCCTCTCGCCTCCATGCGCTTTGAGTGCCGCCGCCAAAGACTGTGAAAGAGCCGGCGTCTCGCCCGCCTCAAACCCCGCCCAGATGCCTTCCGCAAAATTCTTGAGCGCCGCAGGATTTTTCCAGCTCGCAAAGATCTGCTCGCACGCCTCGAGCCCGCGCGGATCACTTCCTGCGGCAAAACGCTGGCCAAGCCGGCTCGCAAGCGTCGACTGAAACACGCCGCACTGAATCAGCGTCGTGTCCTTCGTAAGGTACGCAAGCGTCTCCTCGCGCTCCTGCGTGCACTTGGCCTCCATCGCCCACCATGCGAGCAGCGGAAGATGCGTTTCGCCAGCCGGCATCGGACGCGCCACGGTTTGCAGCATCGGAAGCGCGGTCCGCGCGGGCAGCCGCTTTGCGCTCGCAAGCAATTGTGCGCGCACTTCGGGATGCTCCTCCGCAGAGGCCAGCGCGGCCAGCGAATCCGCGCATTCTGTCCACGCAGCTCCTTTTTCGCCGATGATTTTCACCGCCCACCGACGCATATACGGATCAGCATGTGCGAGCAAATCCGACGCCAGCTTTCCGTCCACGCCGCCCAGCATGTCGAGCGCAAACAGGGCATCGAGAGCATGGGTGTCGTCGTTGGATTTGCTTTTCGCCGCGAGCTGTGGCGCGAGTTCGCGCAGGTTGCGCCATCCGATTTCGAGCGCAGCCTGTTTTCGAAACCACCGGTTGCCATGCGAGAGCAGCCCCAGCAGTTCCGCCGCAGGCGCCTTGTGCAAATCAAACGGCGCGACCGCGGGCGCTGCGCCTGCGGGGCGTACGCGATAAATGCGGCCGCTCGTTTTGTGCCAGTCGTCGACAGGACGCACATGGCTCAAACGCGTGTCGTACCAGTCCGCCAGATACACCGCACCATCCGGCCCGACCTTCGCGTCGACGGGCCGGAACCAGCGGTCCTTCGCGCTCAAGAGCGGCGCCTCGTCGCGCGTACGAAACGTTGATCCATCCGCGGTGCGTTCGCTCACATACACAAGGTTTGCCAGCGAGTTCGGCGCCACGATGCGGCCGTCGAACAACGGCCCAAGCAGGCCGCCCTCGTACACGGTGAACGCCTGCGGAAACCGGCGCGCGTCGCCCTCGTGCTTCATGTGCTCGAAGAAACCGTACGCATGCGGATTGGTGAGCGGTCCGTGCTTGCCCCATGATTTGACCCCGTAGCTCCCCTGCTCGTAATGCATTCCCCGCGTGCCGCCGCCGTTGGTGCCGGAAAACACCCTGCCTTTGGAATCAATCTCCAAACTA
>JBILUQ010000031.1:0-21346 GCA_044370935.1 Chthoniobacteraceae bacterium | reverse complement strand
GGGTGAGCAGGAGAGCACCAGTGGTGTAAATTCGCGAGTCAACGACACGGGTGATTATGGAATGACCATGGAGGGTGAAGTGATGGGCACCCCCCAGTACATGAGCCCTGAGCAGGCCATGGGCATGGTGGCTGAGCTAGACCAGCGCAGTGACATCTACAGCCTTGGAGGAATTCTCTACGCGATCCTCACGCTACGTCCGCCGATTGAAGGGACGACCTTGGACGAGGTGCTTACCAAGGTGAAAAACGGTAGCATCAGCTCAATGGTCACTAAACGGGGTGACAAGGGTGCAGCGACCGTGGGTTCGCCAACTGCGATGGGTGCCGAAGTGCCGGAGGCGTTACGCGCTGTGACGCTCAAGGCGATGGCGACAGACCGCATCAGGCGCTACGTCAGCATTGAGGACTTTGCCGGGGACATCGAGGCGTATCAGAACGGCTTTGCCACGAGCGCCGAGCAGGCGGGGGCGATCCGGCAAGTGGTGCTTTTCATCAAGCGCAACAAGGGTGTCTCTGCGGCCGTAGCATTGTTCTTGCTTGCCGCGCTGGGCTTCACGGTGAAGTTGGCGGCCAGTGAGCGTGCATCCCGGAGGTCGGCTGCAGCGGCGGAGCTCCTCGCGGCAGAGGCTGCGGAATCCAGCGGCAACGCGCCTCAAATGCGCGATTCCCTTGCGAGGGTTCCAGAAGATTTGCGCTCGCAGACTTGGGACTATCTGAATCGGCGCATGAATTCGATGGATGCCGTGATTGAAGCACCGGAAGGATCTCCATGGATCACGATGGCGGCGGCGCCGCAGCGTTCTGGGATATTTTATACCCTGCAAAGTGACGGCAACGTCCGTCTTCTGGACCTTAACACGGGTTCTCTGGCGCTGTGTTTTAACGTTGGCTTTTCAAAGGTTCCAACAGGACTGCTGTTGTCGGGGGATGGGAGTCGAATCGCAGTCGCTTATGGCAACAAAGTAAAGGTGCTGAATGTTGCCGATAGCAGTTTGGTGTCAGAGCTGTCGATTAAATCTCCGATCGCCGCAACGTCGTCGATAGAAGGAGGCAACCTTAAGATGCGTGGGTGCTTGAATCACGATGGCAGCATGCTTTTGGATATTGATTGGTCTTCCGGGGGGGGCGTTGTCAGAGATTCAAGTTTTCAGATGTGGGATGTGGGTGCGCAGAAGTTGCTTTGGAAGTCCAAATGGAATGAGCGCTGCATTGCGGAGTTCACTGCGGACGACAGACTGATGCTGCTCACCGAGCAAGGCCTTTCAGAGTTGGATCCAATGACTGGGAACGAGCTGCGAACTTTTTCTAAAATCACTTATCCCTCGCACGGACCGAGTTCTACCGCAACTTACGCGACGGATGCCCGCTGGGATTTCATCTTTACCATGGGCCAGGACGGCATCCTGCGCAAAACGATGAGCAAAGATGGTTCGGTTGCGTTTGGGATTTCAGCATGGGGGAGCGGGTTGGGTGAGTTTAACACGTTTCAGTACCTCGCCAAATCCCGTGTGCTTGTGACGCTGGTGGCGACTTCATCGGAAGGCGGGCGGATTCAGGCGTGGGATCAGAAAGGCGCGTTGAAATTCTCCATCCCTGTGCTCTACGGGCCGTCACCAAAACTCGGCGTGCATCCGGTTTCGGATGACCTTTGCTTGATGCGGCAGAAGTCGATTCTGGTCTGGCGACTTGGTGGCGCTGTTTCTTTATCCAAAGATAAATGGAGAGAATATGGAGCTGCGAAGTCACGTGCAGCGGCTTTCATGAAGCCCGGAGACAGCCGGGTTTCCTTAGGCAGGCAAGGCGCGACAATTTATTTGAATACCACTCAAAATCAAAAGCGCCGTCAGGAAATTCCAGTTCATGATCCAGATGGATTGTTAAGTTCTGTATTTAAGCTCGGCTCACTCGCGTCAATTTTCTCTAAAAATCCGACTGGAGAATATGTTGATATCGGGTTTGCCGGCGGTATCCACATTCGTTTGCAGGTGAAAGACACGGAAGTTGAGGTGGACGAAATCATTAAAATAGACCCGAAGCGGGTGCCAAATCCGGTTTCATGTCCCCCAAGTAGGTATTGGTGCATGAGTCCTGACGGACAGAAGCTGTGGATCGGCAACATGGTTTGGAGAAAAGGATCCTTGGACACCCTGGAGGTAGACCGCAAAGGACTCGAGTATAGGCGTGTTGGCGGAATGCTCGCGTGTTGGGCGGGGAATAAAGCTGTAGCTGAAATCGCAATGCTCAAGAACCAAGGGGAGGCTGAAGGAGTTGAAGTCTCCGGTAAAACAATTCTTGTCCTTTGGGATGTCGCGACAGAAAAACAAAGTAAGATCGTTGAAGCACCCATGGCTTCGACGATTGAAGGATCGCCCGATGGTAAATGGATTGCAGAGGGCGGAATTGATAAGCGCATCCGCATCCGGGATGCACAAACTTTGTCGGTGGTTCGCGAGATCCGCGCCCACGACGCGCCAGTGGAAGGCTTGAAGTGGCACCACTCGAAACCCGCACTGGTTTCCACTGGATCGGATCAATGGATCCGGATTTGGAATCCCGAAACGGGGCAGCTTTTGGAGGAGTTTCGGCGCGTGGATCTGAGTCCGGAAGGACTGGATATCAGTGGGGACGGGAGGCAGCTTGGAGTCGGAAATAACGCAGCCAACGCGACGGAGATATTCCTCCCTGCGTCCTTTGCGCGGTGATTGTTTGGCAATAAAAAGGCGTCGTCTTCGCGTCGTGCGTTTTTTGAGACGCGTTAGAGAGCCCGAGGTGGAGCGTCCGCAAAAAGCTCCAAATGCCGAAAATGTACAGGAGCAGGTGAAGGGCCAGCCGCGGGTCCTCGGAGCATCGGTGTTCTAAGCGAGAGGAGAATCGATGCGGACCAGAGACCTGCTCCAACTCTCGCCGGTGCTCAGAGTAAAATGGTAGATGACGAACACGGATTGTGGGGTGAAACCCTTTAGGTCGGCTACTCCACGTAGGCGGCCTCGTTTGCGAAAAGCAACGTTTGCACAAGTGTTTCCCAAGGTGAAAACGCGGTGCGATCTACAAGTTCACCGTCGTTTACGAGGGCCTGTTTCATGTTGGTATCGATGTTTTTTTGCCTGCTGCTATTTTTGGCTTCAGCATCTTGCGCTGCTTTATCGCGCATGGACTGTGTTTGTTTCACTACCTCCGCCTGCATTTTGTTTTCACGGATGAGAAAATTGAGGGCCATCTCTCGTTCGACGGGTGTGGGCAGGCGCTGAAACAAGATCCGGAATATCGCTGAGATCCCCTTGTTCGTATCCCGGTCAACGGCGACCGCCTGAACAATCTCCGGACGTTTGACGATGTTGTGGACAACGGTCGCAACAAAAGGGCTGTTAAGCAAAAACAGCGCCTGTTGGGGAACAATCGTAGTCGTACGCTTGGTGTTGGGTTGTTCAGGTGCAGCAATGTCGAATTGAGAAAGCAAATCCGGTAAGTCTAATCGGTCGATATAGGCGTATACGGCTCTTCGAAAAATAAACGGCTCGTCCGTGACGTTGAAAGAAGGTCCGCCGACTGAGGAGCGGTCGAGCAGCCCGGCCATGCTTAACATGGAGTCTCGAAAAGACTCAAAGTCCATGCGCCGAACATTTGCATGCCACAGCAGGCTGTTACTTGGATCAAGATCGTCATAGTCGGTTCTTCCATGTTTGAAAACCGACAGAACGGACTGCTGGTAGATTTTTGAAAGCATGATCGCTTTGTGCAGGGCTTTGACCGACCAAGCCGGTTTACCTGGGAAATCCTCCATGAACCATGCCGCAAGAAAATCGAGTAACTCGGGGTGCGAGGGCTTGCCAGCCTGGTTTCCGAGATCATCAGGAGTGCGTACGAGCCCTTCGCCGAAATGATACATCCAAACCCTGTTCACCAACACACGCGCCGTAAGGGGATTTTCTTTTCGCGCAATTGCCTTGGCTAACTCGAGCCTTCCACTGCCCGCCTCGGAAGGAAAGGGCATCGCTTTTCCTCCCTGACTGAGTACATCGATGAATTTGCGAGGGACAATCCGGGTGTCCTCTCCCGGCTTTGGCGCGTTACCCCGCACGAAAAGAGGCGAGTCTTTGATGTCACTGGCCCTTTTGTCCTCAAGCACCATGGCATGAGCGGGCCCCCCCCGGAAGGTCATTCGAAATTCGTTGATTTTTGAAAGCCCAGCGCGGAATAGAAACGCACCGTCGAGGGCGCCCCATCCCCATCTGGAGACGGCGGCCTTTGCTTCCTCGAGTGTCATCTTGTCGCCACCAACCGGAGGCAGAGGAAAGGTCAGCACGTCGTATAAGGATCTGTCCTGCGAGTCAGCGACGTTCCGTGGAGCTTGAATGAGCTTGGCGTACAAGCCAGGGGCGTTTACTTCGAAATCGGAAAAAAAGTCCCCGACGAGCTCCGCCCATTCATGATCGTTGGTTGGAAGCGATTTGAGGGTTTTGAGGTAGTCAATGACAGGAGTCGCGTAATTGTAAGAGTTGTTCGGGGAAAGCAGTTTTCGAAGCACCTCATCTTTCGGCCCCGTCGCTGTGGCGAGCTGTACGAACGGCCCCATGACTCTGTCGTTTGGGCGGAATTTGCGTCCGATAAAAGTATTTGTCTGCTCCACCGGCCCAAGAAAACCTCGCACTGGAACCTTGGCAGCTGTCAGAAAATCCCGCGCTCTGTTGATTGTTTCCTGATTCGGGTTTTTGTTTGTCATCAGCCAGAATTCAATCATCGGGCTGATGCACTTCCTGATCATGCTAGAATATTCCCGTTGCACTGTGAAATGCATGGCGACTGCTTCGTCCTCGTACTGATCAAGCTGCTTCACGAATTTCTGGTATGCTGGTGAGGTCTCGTCACCTGCGATCAGCGGACCTTCCTTCGGCTCGAGGCAGTTCGCAAAAACTCCACGAAGCGCGTAGTAGTCCTCGGCAGTAATCGGATCAAACTTGTGGTTGTGGCAGCGCGCGCACGCAATGGTGAGACCAAGAAAACCGCGGCCGATCACGTCAATGCGGTCATTAAGCTCGTCTTCCTTGTTCTTGAAGCGTTGTCCGACAGTTAAAAATCCGAGAGCAGCCAGATTTTCTTTTTTGTTGTTCGGGATTTTGTCCGCAGCGATTTGGTTAAGGATAAACTGGTCATAAGGCATGTCGGCGTTCATTGCCTTGATCACCCATTCCCGATAAGTCCACGCGTAAGGGAAGCGGTAATCGCTCAACCTTTGAGCTTCTAGTTCTCCAGTCGTGTCCGAGTACCTTGCAGTATCCAGCCAATGTCTTCCCCAACGTTCGCCATACGCTGGGTCATCGAGGAGATCCTCGATCACTTCCGCAAAAGCGTTTGGCCGCTGATCCTTAAGGAAGGTCTCGATTTGTTTTGGGGATGGGGGGAGGCCGATCAAATCAAAATACGCGCGTCGAAGCAGTGTTTCCTTGTCCGCCGGTTGGGCTGGCATCATACCCTTGGCTTCGAGTGCGGTAAGAATAAATTTGTCGATGGAGTTGTTGCACCAATGCTGATTTTTCGGTGCCGGCGGTGTTGGTTTGACCACGGGCTGGAATGCCCAGTGTGCCTTTGCGTCGAATTTTACAGCTGTTTTTGAGGGTTCGCGCGGATCAGGAGCGCCGATTTTCACCCAGTCTTTAAGCGCCTTGATTTGGTCGTCGGTGAGCTTTTTCTTTGGAGGCATCTGCAGGTCATCCTCCCAAGTGATTGCCTTGATCAACGTACTACCGTTCACGTCACCCGTTTTTAACAGGGGGCCAGATTCTCCGCCTTTTGACCAATCCTCCTTGGAATCAAGATTGAGCCCACCTTTGATTTTGCCCTTCTCTGCGGAGTGACATTCGAGGCAGTGACTCGCAAGAATCGGCCGAATCTTGTTTTCAAAGAACTGTTGGTGTTCCGACGATATTTTGCTGTTTTGCGCAGCCGCGCCGATCTGGGTGAAGGTGATCGATGCAAGGATTACAAGCAGTCTCAACCGGGCTGTAGTTTGAGCGAAAGGGGTGTGCATGGCAGCGTGTCCGAGTACCAAGGTTCGATGCTTGTACCGAAACCAGAAATGCCTGACAAACAATTCTTTCTGCCATGGCTTTTTGGCTGCCCTTACCGCGATAAGATGCGTGTCGGCTATGTGGGATGAATATGGGCGATTCATGCTTCAATCTTCCCCGGACACCTCCAACGTTTCAGTCACACATTTGTCATGTGTCGTGAATGAAAGAGCGTGGCACCGCTCAACGAATTGGGTAACCCATCGTGTTTGCGGCGATTTTTCGCAGAGCCTTTGTAAAGGCTTTTTTACATTTCTGAGGCACTGACCATGCGTGGGCTATAGATGAAGCTAACCACTGGTGCATTTTGCAGATGAGCAGCCACGCGGTTTCTGTTAGACGGATCTTCATGCTCACATGGTCAATCACCCTCCACGGACCCTCTGGAAGCATCAGTACGATCGATACCGGTGAGGCACAGTTTGTGGTCGGTACTGAGCCTGCCCCGGATGTGTTCACTGTTGCTTGTGAAGGTATTATGCCCCGCCATGCGTGGGTCTGGATCAGTGAGGCTGGATTGCAGGTGGAGGACCTCGGTGGGGGGACTCTGGTCAACGGTTACCAGATCACTGAGCGCGTTCAGGTGGAGTATCCAGCGAGTGTTCAAGTGGGAGAAGTCACGTTGATGATTGAAGTCAAACTGGTGCAGCGGGTGGCTGTATCGCCTACTCCGAGCTCCTTGGATATCACGATCCCCCAGCGGGCAGTGGCCAAGGGCAAGGCTAGCATGGAGGTGACGATTCCGCAAAGGACCGCGACAAGAGCTGCTTCACGGACTGACAACCATCCGAATACTCAAATCAGTGACTCACAGAAGCATGATGCTCCGATTACTGGCGGTTATTCGCTGGTGCGTGAAATCGCACGGGGAGGCATGGGACAGATTTATTTTGGTGAAGACCCCCAGCTCAAACGTAATGTAGCCGTCAAAGTCAGCAGTGTCAGTGAAGCTGGTGAAGATCCAAGATTTTCAAAGGAAGCAGAAGTGCTGGCGCAGCTCGCGCATCCCAACATCGTTCCCATCTACAACATCGGCGTAGACGCCCAGAGCAGGCCGTTCTACAGCATGAAGCTGATCAAGGGCCGCACGCTGCAAGCGGTCTTGAATCTCATCGGTGATGGTGACGCAACTGCCACCAAAGACTATCCAAGAGCCACGTTGCTCACGATCTTCCGCAAGGTGTGTGATGCGATGATGTTCGCTCACAGCAAGGGCATCCTGCACCGGGATCTGAAGCCCGAGAACGTCATGGTAGGTGAATACGGTGAGGTGCTGGTTATGGACTGGGGATTGGCGAAGGTGCTCGGTGAACGTGAGGAGCAAGCCTCCAGTAGTTCACGAGTCAACGACACTGGTGACTACGGCATGACGATGGAAGGCGAGGTCATGGGTACGCCGCAGTACATGAGCCCTGAACAGGCCATGGGCATGGTGGCTGAACTGGATCAGCGCAGCGACATCTACAGCCTCGGCGGAATTCTCTATGCAATCCTTACCCTGCGTCCACCGATTGACGGGACGACCCTAGATGAGGTGCTCACCAAGGTGAAAAATGGGAGCATCAGTGCCATGGTCACTAAACGCGGTGGCAAAGGTCCGGTGACAGTGGGTGCGCCAACCGCCATGGGTGCTGAGGTGCCGGAGGCGTTGCAGGCTGTCACACTTAAGGCGATGGCAACTCACAGAGACAAGCGCTACGCGAGCGTAGAGGCTTTTGCGAGTGACATTGAACGATACCAGAACGGGTTCGCCACGCAGGCTGAGGATGCAAGAGCATGGAAACGGATCAAATTGTGGATGCTTAGGAACAAGGTTCTCGCAGCATCTGCTGCAATCCTGCTGGTGAGCGCTGTCACTTTCACGTTGCGACTCGCGGCTAGCGAGCGTGTTGCTCGTACAAACGAGCAAAAAGCATTGAAGGAAAAAGATGCATCAAGGCGGTCTGCTGCGAACGCACAGATCGCTCTCGCTGAAGCCGCCGAGTCTGCATCGGATGCGCCTGCAATAGTACGCGCGCTTTCGGAGGTGCCTGAAGACCTGCGAGGAGCAGACTGGCACTATCTGCAGGAAAGAATTGATGCGTCCGATTTTACTGTAGTCGCGCCCGACGGCGGATTTTGGATCGGCGCCGAAAATATACCGGCTGACCCCGATCGAATAGTGGCCTTAAGCAGTAGCCATGATTTGTATGAGGTGAACGTGAAGACGGGGGCCATGCAACGGCTCTGGAATTTTAGTCCGGAGCGGGGTCACTCTTTCGGGCCGATGAGCGTGTCCAAAGACGGCAAACTGGTGGCTCTTGGCTATTGGAAAGCAGCGGTCAAGGAACGAGCTTTTTTTTGTGTGAACGTGTGTCAATTAGAGGATGGAACTCGAGTAGGTCAGTTGGGGGAATCGGAAATCGATACCGCGTCAACTCTTACTCGGTTGATTGTGTCTGGCGAACTTTGTGTCATCGATGGGAAAAAGAAGAGCGAACGCCGGGTTGAAGCCTGGGATTTTTGGTCTGGCAAGCGGATGTGGGATGCGGTCGGCACACACGCGGATTTTAGCGAGGATCAAAAAAGCGTGTTTTTGATCAATAGCCAGGATACCGCTGAAAAGCGTGATGCACGCTCAGGCGCTGTTCAAGTGACTGGAGCTCCGGGGGCGATACGATTTCACGCAAACTTTACTGAGAATGGGATGGGGAGTGCTGACTGGGGGAAGTTTTTCACTCCGCTCGCTGGTTATTCAAAACTCCGCGTAATGGATCCGTGGACAGGGACGGTGTCCTTGGAGGTTGCTCCCACGCACGGCAATTACGGGAGCGCGATTGTCCCATCGGCAAATCTTTTTGCAGTTTTAGGCCGAACCTCGGGAGAGGGCAGTGTGCTCGAAATTCGGGATGTTTGGTCGGGGCTTGTTCGCCATGTGTACCCCGTGCCGGTGCGTTTAGGGAGTGGGGCTAACCAAGCGGCGAAAATTCTTGCGAAAGCAGATGCGGTTGCCGTGCGGTTTCAGCGGGTCATCAAAATCTGGCGATTTGATGTGAATACTCCGTCAAAACTCTCCCTTTCAGGAAAAGAAACAGCGCGACTAGGAGACACTGGACGCGTTGTGAGGCTTAAACAGGAAGCAGATAAGAATATTCTTGAGGTGATCGACGAAACACAAAGCGACAAAAAGAAACAGATCATTCAAGAGTTGGATATTAGTGAAGCTGAAAAATTAATTTCCAACGTTGGTTCCAGCGGGAGAATTAAGTGCAGCGCAGATGGCGAGCGCGTGATTCGACAGCGAGACTATTTTCTGAGCGCATACCGAAATTCGCCTTCCGGACTGGTTCGACTGTGGGGGCCCTTAAGACCCAAAAGCGGACAAGGCATGGGGGACGTCGTCTTGCACCCGAATTTAGATTTGTTCTGGTCTGGAGGCAGCGTCCGTGAATTTTCGTCAGGGCGCGATTTAGTCCAGATAGACCGCAGTTTTAAGGGCGGTGTATTTCGGGGGCGAGGTGCTGTTTGGGTGGGGTCAAGCCGAGTAGCGGAGATTGCAGATCCGGAAGGCGGTGACACGGAATCTGTGGATGCATCTCTCGAGGCCCAACAACTGCTCCTCTGGGATGCAAATGCGGGTCAGATTGTCTTGAAAATGGATGCTCCTAAAGCGGATTGCCTGTGCGTTTCTCCCGACGCTCTTTGGATTGCTGAGGGCGGCTCTGACAAGCGGGTTAGGATTCGGAGCAGCCGAACTTTAGAAGTGGAGCAGGACTTTCGGGTGCATCAGGATGGGGTTACTGGAATCGCATGGCATCCGACCTTGCCCCTTTTGGTGACTGCATCAAACGATGGGACGATTCGAATTTGGAACTTAACGGATAAGAGAAAGGTGGAGGAAATTAAGGCGATTCCCAAGAGAGCTATTACCCTCGAGATTTCAGCGAGTGGTTTTGAATTGGTCGAGTATATGAGCAATGGCACTTCCGTCCGCATTCTTAAGCCGCGGTCTTTTCAACCTTAGCGTTGCTTTTTTCCTTTCGTGTGCGCGATTTGCGCACGGACTAGGCCGACACAGGTTGGCAGGCCTGGGGACCAAGCTTGGGGACAAGCTTGGGGACAGGCAACATGCAAACCCCCGTTGCAATCTGTAGCACGCGCGGGGAAAAAATTTGCGCCGCCCGCGCGGGGACAGGCAAGCGCCCGCGCGGGGACAGGCAAGTGTGATTGCGCGCAGAACCAGAAATTCACACGGTCGTCTGGCCAACTGGAGCAGACTTTGATCCGGCAATCCTTCATGACTGGCCAGAACACAAGGCTGGATTCATTGCCGCTGCAAAACGCTGGAAGCAGTCAACAAATTCACTTGTGGAAAATAGAGTCGAAACTGGAGCCTAGATCGAGGGCAGGCACCTCGACGAAATGCTGCGACGGATAGCTAGGCTGTGATGACGCCCGAGAAGGAGAGAAGGAACCTGTATTCAGATTTGAGATTAAAAAAGGGTAAGAAGATCGGGACAATATGTGAAAATTGAACCGAAAGTCGGGAACTTGTTCCTTCTCACCTTCCGACCTCGATCTGGTGGTAATCGACGAGTCCAGATACGGGTACCGAGAACTCAGTTTTGAGGGTGCAAAATTTTGCACCCTTACTAGCCCAAATCATCGGGACGGCAGAGCAATGGCTGACTGCTAAAAATTACGGAAGGTCGCCTTATCTGCTGTTCCCCCTATGAAGAATCCACGAAATCTTCTAGACGCGCTCAGTGGGTAGGTTTCGTAGATTACGAAGGTTACTTCAGAGGGACTTGCCGCTCATTAACGCAAGTGCTCTGATGAATTGTAAAAGCTAAGCTTACAAGCATTTTGCGGATGCATCATGACGCGAGGTTTGCTAAACGCAAATGATGCAGACATGGTCAATCACCCTTCACGGACCCTCTGGAATCATCAGCACGGTTGATACCGCTGAATCACAATTCGTGATCGGTACCGAGACTGCCAGTGATGTGTTCACAATACATGGCGAAGGTATCATGCCCCGCCATGCGTGGGTGTGGATTGGCGGGGCTGGAGTGCAGGTCGAGGACCTCGGTGGTGGCATTCTGGTGAACGGATATCAGATCAGTGAGCGCGTGCAGGTGGAATATCCAGCTTCTGTGCAGGTGGGTGAAGTTACGCTAGTGATTGAACTCAAGAGGGTGGAGCCAGTGGCTGCCTCATCCACTCCGAGTTCCTTGGACATCACCATTCCACAGCGTGCCGTGGCCAAGACCAAGGCAAGCATGGATGTGACCATTCCACAGAGAACACCGACGCGCTCGAATGTACAGAAGGCTGGTTCCACCGCTACCTCTTCGCCCCAGTCAACCCCTGCAAATAAAGCGCCACTCACCGGCGAGTACACGTTGGTCAAAGAAATCGCTAGGGGCGGCATGGGGCAGATCTACTTCGGCGAGGATCCCCAGCTCAAACGCCACGTAGCCGTCAAGGTTAGCAGCGTCAGCGAGGCAGGTGAGGATCCTAGGTTTTCAAAAGAGGCAGAAGTGCTGGCACAGCTTGCCCATCCGAACATCGTTCCCATCCACAACATTGGCGTCGATGCGCAGGGTCGTCCGTTCTACTCGATGAAGTTGGTGAAAGGCCGCACGCTTCAAGCGGTGTTGAACCTGATCCGTGATGGTGACGCCACTGCCACCAAAGAATACCCCCGCGCCACACTGCTGACGATTTTTCGAAAGGTATGCGATGCGATGATGTTCGCCCACAGCAAGGGTATTCTTCACCGGGATCTGAAGCCCGAAAACATCATGGTGGGCGAGTACGGCGAGGTGCTGGTGATGGACTGGGGATTGGCAAAGGTGCTTGGGGAACGTGAGGAACAGAGCTCGAGCGTTTCACGAGTCAACGACACCGGTGACTATGGCATGACCATGGAGGGTGAGGTCATGGGTACGCCGCAATACATGTCACCCGAACAAGCGATGGGCATGGTGGCTGAGCTGGACGCGCGGTCTGACATCTACAGTTTGGGCGGAATCCTCTACGCCATTCTTACCCTGCGTCCGCCGATTGACGGGACGACCTTGGACGAGGTCCTCACCAAAGTGAAGAACGGGAGCATCAGCTCGATGATCACCAAGCGCGGGGGTAAAGGTGCGGTAACGGTGGGCGCTCCATCGGCGATGGGTGCTGAAGTGCCTGAGGCGTTGCAGGCGGTCACACTCAAGGCGATGGCGACGGACAGGAACAAGCGTTATGCGGGCGTAGAGAAGTTTGCGGCGGATATTGAGGCATACCAGAACGGGTTTGCGACTCAGGCGGAGGAGGCTGGGGCGCTCAAGTTGCTGCTGCTTTTCATCAAGCGGAACAAGGCGGTGTCCTCGCTTGTGGCCGTGTTTTTGCTGGCTGCGATTGGGTTCACAATTCGATTGGGTATCGAAAAGGAGCAGGCGCGAGCGAGTGAGCAGCGCGCGGTTGCTCAGATGGAGAAATCGCGGCGTGCGGCGGCTCAGGCAAACATGTCGCTGGCCGAGGCGGCTGAGGCGGCCTCCGATTCGGACGCTTTGAGAAAGGCTCTGGATGCGGTGCCGGAGGATTTGCGTTCACCGGACTGGAAGTATTTTGAGAGCCGGATCGATACGGCGACTTTCTCGATTGAGGCACCGAAGGGAATGAGTTGGTTGGGTTTTGAGGATTGGCCCTCGGAACCCGAGCGGATGGTGGCGATGCGCAGCGATGGGGAGGTGTTTGCGCTCCACGTGAACACCGGGACGCTCCAGTCGCTCTGGAGGTTCAATCCAACTGGGGTCAAATCGCGGCATTCGATTGGAGTGTCCCGGGATGGGCAGTTCATCGCTTTGGCCTTTAGCAACGAAGCCGGGAACCTTGCGGTGGAGGTCCGCAAGTTGGCGACCGGAGAAAAACTGGGGGGGATGCAATTGGAGGGTGCCTCCTCGTTTTCGCTTTGGCGGAGTATTTCGAAGGTAATGGTCTCGGAAAATATCTGTTTGTTCCGCGGCTCATTTGGTGAAAAGGATTCGAAGTGGAAACTGGAAGTATGGGATTGGCGAGAGGGCAAACGCCTGTGGGAAATGAATGCGTATGGGCTTTCAGAGTTTAGTGAGGATCAAAAGGAGGTGCTGCTCTTGGATTCAAACGGCCTAGTCCAACGCCGGGATGCGTTGAGCGGAACGGTTGTTTCCACTGGAGGGAAGGGGGCGGGCAAGCCGCCTGATCTGTCCCCCTGGAACGCCTCTGGAAGGGACGGTTGGCAGCGTTTTCTCTCGCCCATGGGCGGTAATGTGAGGATTCGGAGCATCAATCCGTGGAATAACGAGGTTCACTTTGAAGTGGCGCCGACCTACGGAAATTTTGCGAGTGGGTTCATTCCTCCGGGGAATGTTTTTGGCACCGTGGGGCGGGTCTCTTCAAGCACTGGAGTTGTGGAGATTCGAGATAGCAAAACCGGTTTGGGAACAAGGAGTTTTCCCTTTGTCGCTCCGGTCTCACCGTTTGACAGAGCACCCAAAATCTGTTCGAAGGCCAGTGCTCTGGTCATCCGATTCCCGAATGTGCTTAAAATTTGGCGTTTTGAACATGCCCGGCCTCGAGTGTTTTCCACTGCTCACTTTCGTGTGGGCAGTACTTCTCACTTCGTGTCGCTAGTCGGTGTGGGGGCGGGGAGTACGGCCCTGTGCCTGATGAATTTCGAGGAGAAAGATCCCAAAAAGCAGACGGTCTCGAAGCGGGTAACAACCACTCGAGGGATTCTGTTTCTTCCTGCGAGTCCGGACGGTGAGCATTGCGTTTTCGACAAAATGGCCTACCGGGTCGGGAAATCGGGCTTGGAGGAGATTTGGACCGAGGCTAGTTCCGCAAAGTGCGATTATGGCCATAACTGGGCGTGGCATCCGGTGGATCGCCGGATTTGGACGGGGGCAAGCGTCTTGGAGTTTTCCTCGGGACGTGAGCTTGTGAAAGTCAGAAGTCGTAGAGGCTTGAATTCGCCTGATTCGTGTGTGTGGGTGGCCTCTGATCGGGTGGCTGAGATTGCTTATGCGGATGCCGCTGAGGGGAAGTCAGGGAGGGCGGTGATTACACTTTGGGACGCGAAGACAGGCGAACTTGCCGCAAAGGCCGAGGCGGCCAGTGCCGAGTCGCTTTGCGCCTCGCCTGATGGGTTGCATCTGGCGGAGGCGGGTTTGGACAAGAGGGTTCGGATTCGGAGTGCTCAGACGTTGGAGGTGGAGCAGGAGTTTCGCTGCCACGAATCCGCGCTGACAGGGGTGGCGTGGCATCCGACTTTGCCGCTACTGGTCACGCAGGCAAGTGACGGCGTGATCCGGGTTTGGAATCTTGGGAAATTCGAGAAAGTTGAGGAATTTATCAACCAGCCACATAAGGCCGAGAAGACTGATGAAAAGCGATTTTTCCGCCTTGAGATCACAAGCGATGGACGTGAGCTGAATGTGTATCGCCGCGGCGTGGGGGTCTTCGTGTATAACCCGGAGAGTTTTCAGGTGGCGACTCCCATAAAATGAACGCGCGCGGAATCGCGCTGGACGGCGCAGCTGTGCCTTCCCCAACTCGAGAGAATATGCCCGAGCCTTTGAGGGGATCAGACCATTTTTATCTCCACCACGCACGCCACCGCGTCAGATCGAACCCAAACAAGGAGGCTTGAAGAGCTGAGGAGTCTCAGAGCTACTTCTTGATTGGGGGAGAGTAAATAAAGGGAGGGATAGGATGGGGCATTAGCAGGATACCCTGCTCTCGCTCCTCAACTTCAGGGCAAGCAATGTCTGGATTTCCAAACAAATTCCAAACCAACGTCCGGAGTGTGATATCTGCCATCGCCCTTGATGGTGCAAAATTTTGCACCCTCATCAGTCCGGCTTATCTAAGCAGAGCGTCAGTTTCGCAGGTTGCGACGGTTATGTCAGAAAGACGAACAGCTCATCACTGGTAGTGTTGTGATTGATTGTAAAAGACAGGCTTACAAGCATTTTGCGGATGCATCATTGAGCAGGCTTTGGTAAATCCGACTTATGCGGACATGGTCAATCACCCTCTATGGACCAGCAGGCGTTATCAGCACGGTTGATACCGGTGAATCACAGTTCGTGATCGGTACGGAAACTGCCAGTGACGTGTTCACGGTCCAAGGCGAGGGAGTTGCTGGCCGCCATGCGTGGGTCTGGATCGGCGAAACAGGGCTGCAGGTGGAGGATCTTGGAGGTGGAACGCTGGTCAACGGCTACACGATCACCGAGCGGGTGCAAGTTGAGTATCCGGCGAGTGTTCAGGTGGGAGAAGTCACATTGGTCATTGAAGTGAAAGCAGTGCAGCCAGTGGCTGTCTCACCAGCGCCAAATTCTTTGGATATTACCATTCCTCAGCGGGCCGTGACCAAGAGCAAGGCAAGCATGGAAGTGACGATTCCGCAGAGGATGCCGACGCGGTCAAACGCCCAGAAAACTGTTCCCACAGCGAGCGCTTCTGCCGAGCCAACTGCTGCAAAGAAATCGCCAGGGGCGGCATGGGGCAGATCTACTTCGGCGAGGATCCCCAGCTCAAACGCCACGTAGCCGTGAAGGTTAGCAGCGTCAGTGAAGCTGGTGAAGATCCCAGGTTTTCAAAAGAAGCAGAAGTGCTGGCACAGCTTGCCCATCCCAACATCGTACCTATATACAACATCGGAGTGGATGCCCAGAGCAGGCCGTTCTACAGCATGAAGCTGATCAAGGGTCGCACGCTTCAATCAGTCTTAAACTTGGTACGTGATGGAGATGCCGATGCAATCCGAGACTATCCAAGAGCCACGTTGCTCGCGATCTTCCGCAAGGTTTGCGATGCGATGATGTTTGCCCATAGCAAGGGCATCCTTCACCGGGATCTGAAGCCAGAGAACATCATGGTCGGCGAGTACGGCGAAGTGCTGGTGATGGACTGGGGGCTTGCAAAGGTGCTGGGGGAACGTGAGGACAACGGATCCACCGTCAGCAAGGTCAACGATACCGGCGACTACGGCATGACCATGGAGGGTGAAGTGATGGGTACTCCCCAATACATGTCGCCGGAACAGGCCATGGGCATCGTAGCGGAACTAGACGCTCGTTCGGACATCTACAGCTTGGGAGGGATCGAGCAGGGAGCTGAAAGATGCTCTGACTGGCAAAAACTTTATCGCGCGCTGAGACGCAACCATTCTCTTCAGTGGATGGAACGCAGCCACAGGCACCTACCTGAGTCGTCTAGCAGCCAACCGCGAGGAGTATGTTCACGAATTCGGTTTGGAGGTTACCGAAATTGGCGCAAGAGGTGGAATCAAGCGCTACTCTGTTAAAAACATAATCCCAGGCAGACACCTCGACCAAATGATGCAACGGATGGTAGTACGCGATCGTTGTCTCGTGGCACTTTCGGAGTCCAAAATCGTTCGCGCCGAAGCTCGATTTCCTCAATCGTTCCCGCCTCCACACATCTCTCGCAAAAGCGTAGGAAATTCACTACCTGATGCTGCGTCCGAATGTACGGGTCATGCAGCACGACCTTCTTCGCTCCCTGTAAGTAATCCGCAAACAGACAGGAACAAGAATAGCCGCGGTCTCCATAGAAAATCTGCACTTCCGGCACTTTGCCTTTTAAGTGGTCAACAAACCCTTCGAGTGAGTCCCTATTTTCCTGTTCCTAAATGCAGGCTTAGGATGCAGTGACCATCAAACGGATCAAATCGTGGGAGGGGCACAACGAGTCACTGGCTGGATCCGTCGTTGCTCCTCTGTAATATCTCCCCCAAGACCTCGTTTGTTTGGGACTGTAAGACGGCTGAGTATTTACTTGATTTGATTGGGGCGTCATATCACGCTGAAACAACATAGCTGTCGACGACTTATGAAAACTGACGCTCGTTTTCTTGTTCCCGCCCTAAGCGTGATCGCGTGCTCTGCAACACTCTTCACATCACTGTCCGCTGCTACTCCGGAAGAGCAAAGGAATCAGTTGAAAAAACTCGTGGTCAACTCGCAATGGTCACAGAGTAATTCAAAAGACACCACCAAACCGCCGCTGGGCGTTGTCGTGTTCAGAGACCTCGGTAAGTGCACAAGTACCGGTTGGTTTGCAGACGGAAAATATACTCCCCTGTTTTATGTGATCGAAGCGCCCAATGTGATTAACCTCTATCACAACGATCCCAAAAACGATCGGAAGGGTACGCCTCATTGGACGATGGCAGTCAACTTAGAGGAGCGAACGGCTGTGAGTGACCCCGTTCGCAGCACTATACCCGGATTTTTATTTCTTAGTTATAAGGAAGCGCTCAAAAAATAAGCGCCGCCCCTCTTGCTTTGGAGATTGTGGGGATGACTTATTGTCCTTGAAAAACTAATTTTTAGGGTTCTTCAGCGGAATCTGTGTGTAAAGCGGGGAGAAATTAGGCGGTACCGCTATCCATTACCATTCAAGGCTTCGGCATTGTTAGGGGGTTGATGGATGTTTGCCTCCTGTGTGTGCTTTGAAGTATCAACGCAGGTCGACATCCCCTAAACGAGGGGATGAGCTATCGCTCTCTGGGTTAGAATCCTCTTCAATGAAGGGCACCTATACTCGGCTTTGTCTGCGAGGAGGGACGATCCGTAAAGCAAGACGCTACACCGACGCAGATCGAAATTCATCTACGCCACGCCGCACGAAGTAAGGCTAGCGCACGACGGCAAGCAGGGCCGGCAATTTGCTTTAGCGCAGTTTGCGGATGCGTCATGACGCGAGTTTTGCTAAACGCAAGGGATGCAGACATGGTCAATCACCCTCTATGGACCAGCAGGCGTTATCAGCACGGTTGACACCGGTGAATCACAGTTCGTGGTGGGTACGGAGATTGCGAGTGATGTGTTCACGGTCCACGGTGATGGCGTTACTGGGCGCCATGCGTGGGCATGGATCAGCGAAGCTGGGCTACAGGTCGAAGATCTGGGTGGGGGGACTCTGGTTAATGGCTACACGATCACTGAGCGCGTGCAGGTGGAGTACCCGGCGAGCGTTCAGGTGGGAGAAGTCACGCTGGTCGTTGAGGTCAAAGCAGTGCAGCCGGTGCCTGTATCGCCCACGCCAAGCTCGATGGACATCACCATTCCCCAGCGTGCCGTAAGCAAGACCAAGGCAAGCTTGGAGGTGACCATTCCGCAAAGGACACCAACAAGAACCACTTCAGGGACTGTTAACCATCCGAAGACTCAAATTAGTGACTCGCAGAAGCCTGATGCTCCGCTTACCGGCGGTTATTCGCTAGTGCGTGAAATCGCACGGGGAGGCATGGGACAGATATACTTCGGGGAAGATCCGCAGTTGGAACGGCAGGTGGCAGTGAAGGTCAGCAGCGTCAGCGATGAGGGCGAAGATCCGCGTTTCTCAAAAGAAGCCAAAGTCCTCGCCCGGCTCGCGCATCCCAACATCGTGCCGATCTATAACATCGGAGTGGATGCACAGAGCAGGCCTTTCTATAGCATGAAGCTGATCAAGGGCCGTACGCTTCAAGCAGTGTTAAATCTAATCCGCGATGGTGACGCTACTGCGACCAAAGAATACCCAAGAGCCACGCTGCTGACGATTTTCCGCAAGGTTTGCGACGCGATGATGTTTGCCCACAGCAAGGGAATCCTGCACCGGGATCTGAAGCCCGAGAACATCATGGTGGGTGAGTACGGCGAGGTGCTGGTGATGGACTGGGGATTGGCAAAGGTGCTCGGTGAACGTGAGGAGCAGAGCTCGAGCGTTTCAAGGGTCAACGATACCGGCGACTATGGGATGACCATGGAGGGTGAAGTGATGGGTACGCCGCAATACATGAGCCCTGAACAGGCCATGGGCATGGTCACTGAACTGGATCAGCGCAGTGACATCTACAGCCTCGGTGGAATTCTCTATGCGATCCTGACACTTAGGCCACCCATTGATGGGACAACCTTGGACGAGGTGCTCACGAAGGTGAAGAACGGCAGCATTAGCTCGATGGTCACTAAGCGCGGGGGCAAGGGTCCAGTGACCGTGGTTGCGCCAACTGACATGGGTCTTGAAGTGCCGGAGGCGTTGCAGGCTGTCACACTCAAGGCGATGGCGACTGATAGAAATAAACGTTATCCAAGCGTTGAGGCGTTTGCTGGGGACATTGAACGCTACCAGAATGGATTTGCCACGCAGGCCGAAGATGCCGGGACTCTGAAGCGGGTGTTGCTGTTTATTAAGCGGAACAAAGTAATTTCCGCTGCTGCTGCAGTGTTACTTCTGACTGCTACAAGCTTTGTAGTGACGCTTGCAGCGAGTGAGCGCAAAGCGAATGCGGCGTTGGCGAGGCTACGGGCAAGTGCACCGACCTTTGCGATGCGTGCAGCGGATGCTGTGCAAAATGGGAATTTAGAAGAAGCACTGGAAGCGGCTTCAAACGCTGTGGATTTACAGCCTGAGATGGTAGAATATCACCGAATTCGCGGCAATGTGCTGCAAGTAATGCTCCGATGGCCCGAGGCAGTGATGGAATATCGATTGGCGAGAGAAGATAAGCAGGCAAAAGAAAATTTGAAGTTGACCGAAGAATTGATCCAGCTCGCCGAAAGAGAAGCAAACGATACAAAGGCCAAAACGGTATTGTTTGAAGCGCTCACCGCACAGGGCAGACAGTACGAGGCCATGGAACTTGGCAAAAGCCTGGGAGACTTTTGGAAGGACCGCAAAAAAGATCTAAGCGCATTACCTGAGTTGGTAAAACAACTCGAAGCAAAACTACTGCCGGTGCCCGGAACAAACGTGCTTATGTGCAGCACCGAGCTAACGGTAGGCGAATGGAAACTTTACATCAGAGCAGAGGGACTGCCCGAGTGGCAACAACCCGATACCGAGTGGCAGCAAAACGACCACCATCCCGTGGTGATGATTAGCTTGGACGGAGCAAAAAAGTTTTGCAGCTGGCTGAGCACAAATACCGGTAAAGAATGGAGGCTGCCTACAAGTAGCGAATGGGAGACGGCAGCAGGGTCATCGACATATCCATGGGGCGATTACTTCCCCCCAAAGTGGGATGATGGAAATTATGCGAGACTTGAAGACGGCAAAGATGATCCCACTAAAATTGGATGCGACGGAATTAAGGGGACTGCGCCAGTCGGGAGTTTTAAGCCGAATATTTTGGGATTTTATGATCTCGGCGGAAATGCAGCGGAGTGGATCGTAGGGGATACTCGCCTCGATGGAGACTTACCGAAAGGATGGGGAATTTCTCGCGGGGCGAGTTGGTGCGATAACGTCGGCAACAGTGCCTCGGCTAATCGCAGCAAATATGGCCTAAGCCCCACCGGACGCAAAGACAACGGTCTTCGCCTAGTCCGCAGGTCGGGTCTCTAGCCCTACTTCGCGGACTCGCGTTAAAAAGCGGCTGTTTTTGAGCATTGCGCGATTGTAAGTGGCTAATTTTCAGTGTGGGGTCGGATGTCGCTTTCAAGGAGTTGCTCACAGAGGACCGGGTAGGACCGGGGGTAGGACCGGGGACAGGCAATTAATTTCACACGCTCAGCCCACGACAGCTGCGGGAGATCTACGAAACGATCAAAGCCTAATCAGTGAGTTTCGAAGGTTATTTGACAAAAAATTACAGCGCATCAACAGCGCGGTTGTGATGCCTGCAGATTTGATCAATCCCCCTGCATGGACCCAAATGTGCCGCTCTTTCCCTTCAAAACAAAGTGCCTAATCGCAGGAATAAAGGCACAGCAAAAGCCTGCTGTTGGATGGATGCAGTTTCGCCTGCGTCGATTCTGGTCGCTGCGCTGATTGCCTGCAACGCGGCCGCGTCCAGTTTAGAGCTTCTGTGCGAAGGCCTCAAGCGAGGCGGAGCGGATCGCGCTTTCAAGGAGTTGTTCAAGTCGCTTCGGATCTTCAATGACGTCCAATGCCTCGCGGATTCCTTCGGGGCAAGACCCGTGCATGATTTCCAAGTTGCGCTGGACAGCCGTGCGGAAGGCGCGTAACTGCCCCTCGGATAGACCTTCGGAGATGCCCTCCAGTTTACCTTCTGTTTTGCCTTCCTTTCTACCTTCCAGTCTTAGTTGATCGGCGAGAGTCATAGTTTTGGTTTGAAGGGGTTTGCTGCGGATTGTTTTGATGCGTTCCTTGAGGAGGGACACGTTTAGCTCAGCGTTCAAAACATAGCGCAACATCCGCTCCAAGGCACTGTCGGAAATCGCAAATAAAAGGGACTCCTCCCACAGCGCATCGCTCAGCAGTTCATCCAGCGGCTCCGCTTTAAAA
>JBILUQ010000241.1:0-6115 GCA_044370935.1 Chthoniobacteraceae bacterium | reverse complement strand
CGGCCGTTTAGCGGGTGCGATCCGCGAAGTGTTGCGGGGAAAAATGGTGGTAAGCGAGCGGTTGGCGTCGCTCATTCTCGAGATTTACTCCGGGAAGTCCGGCGAAAAACCCGAAGTACCCGAAGCGCGGCTTTCTGATCGCGAAATGGAAGTGCTCGCCCTTATTGGAAGCGCTGTCGGCACACGCGCGATTGCTTCACGTCTGAACATCAGTATGAAAACCGTTGAAGCTCACCGAGGGAATATCAAGCGAAAGCTCGGGCTGGATTCGTCTCCAGAGTTGGTCCGCTACGCCATCTGTTGGATGGAGGAAAGCGGGCAGGCTGAGACGGTCCTGCCGAAAGCCTCCTGATTCCGAACTTATTTCCGACCGTTCAAAAGGGGCTGGTAGTTAAATTGGTTCTACAGCGCGTCTGATTGCGGGCTTTTCACCGCAGGGGCGCGCTGTAACATTTTTATGTGAAATTATTCCTCTCAGTTTGCGGTTCTGTTGGCTTGTTGTCGGCCTCGGCTTTTGCGGTTGAGTTTGATCTGGTGGTTTACGGCGGCAATTCCGCTGGGGTGATTGCCGCCGTGCAGGCCAAAAAAATGGGTCGAACGGTCGTGATCGTCGGACCTGACAAACACCTCGGTGGACTGTCCAGCGGCGGACTCGGATTCACCGATACTGGTAACAAAGGGGTAATCGGCGGTCTGGCGCGCGACTTCTATCACCGCGTCTGGAAAGCGTATCAGGAACCGGCAGCTTGGAAATGGCAGCAAGCCTCCGAGTACGGAAACAAAGGGCAGGGAACCCCTGCCATCGACGGCAATCAGCGCACGATGTGGATTTTTGAACCGCACATTGCCGAGGAAATTTTCGAGGCCTACGTCCGCGAAAATGACATTCCCGTCATTCGTGATGAGTGGCTGGAGCGCAAGTCGGGCGTCGTCCGTGAGGGGGGTAGGATTCGCCAGATCAAAATGATCTCCGGTAAAACGTTCGATGGAAAAATGTTCATCGATGCGACCTACGAGGGAGATCTGATGGCTGCCGCCGGTGTGGATTACCACGTCGGGCGCGAGGCGAATTCCATTTATGACGAGAAGAAAAATGGAGTGCAGGTCGGCGTCCTGCATCACGGTCATCATTTCGGGGTGCTAAAAGATAAAGTAAGTCCGTATAAAATTCCGGGCGAACCGAGCAGCGGGCTGCTGCCGCGCATTAGCGCTGCTCCTCCCGGAGAGTACGGCGCGGGAGACAAGCGGGTGCAGGCGTATTGCTACCGCTTTTGCGCAACTGACTTCGCTGAGAATCGCATCCCTTTCCCCAAACCCCCCGGCTATGACGCCTCGCAGTATGAGTTAGTGCTGCGTATTTTTGAAGCCGGCTGGCGCGAGACTTTCCATAAATTTGATCCGATTCCGAATTGTAAAACCGACACAAACAATCACGGGCCCTTTAGTTTTGATAATATTGGGATGAATTACGATTATCCCGACGGTTCTTACGAGCGGAGGCGGGAAATTTTGGAGGAGCATCGCACCTACCAGCAGGGATTTTTGTACTTTCTAGCAAATGATCCGCGTGTTCCAGTCGACGTGCGTGAGAAGGCGGCCTCCTACGGTTTGCCCAAGGATGAGTTCAAGGACAACGGGCATTGGCCCCACCAGATTTATGTGCGCGAGGCGCGGCGTATGACCGGCAAGTTTGTGATGACAGAAAACGAACTTACCAAGCGTCGGCCTACGCCCGATTCGATCGGGATGGGCAGCTACACGATTGATTCGCACAATGTCCAGCGGTACGTCACACCCGAAGGCTATGTGCAAAACGAGGGCGATATTGGCGTGGGAATTAAGCCCTACGAAATCGCATACGGATCGCTTGTGCCAAAAGAGGGGCAAATAGGGAATTTGCTGGTGCCTGTTTGCTTGAGTAGCTCGCACATAGCTTACGGCAGTATTCGGATGGAGCCGGTTTTTATGATTCTTGGCCAGAGCGCCGCGACGGCGGCCGTCATTGCGCTTGATCGCAAATGTGCGGTGCAGGAAGTTCCCTACTCGCTTTTGAAAGAGCGTCTTGCGGCGGACGGGCAGGTGTTGCACTACTCGTCGGTGGAAGGATCCGCTGCGGTTGGATCGCACGGCGCTGAGTCTATCGCGCATTTGAGAGGCGTGATAGTGGATGACGAGGAGGCGGAATGGGTTGGTGACTGGGGGGCGAGTCGTGCAGGCCAATATTTTGGCGCTGGGTATCACCACGACAAGAACGCTAAGGACGGCAAGGCCTCTGCCGTACTCAATGCGAAATTGCCAAAGGCCGGCCGGTACGAAATACGATTTGCATATCCCGAAAATCCCAACCGCTCGACGAAAACAATGGTGAAAATTTACCATTCAAAAGGAACCGATGAGCTGATGGTAAATCAGCGTGAGAAGCCGGCAGTAGACGGCCGGTTTGTATCGCTCGGTACTTTTGATTTTGCCGAGGGGACTTCGGCGAAAGTGGAGGTTTCCAACGCGGGTGCTGACGGGTACGTGGTGGTCGATGCGGTGCAGTTTCTGCCGGCTCCATAAGGTCCAGCGTCACGGCAAAATCCTTGGAGCGCACACCCCGGCTCCTCCTCCGGTGGCTGCGTCAACCAAGAGACGGTTGAAACTTGGACCCAGCGCTCTCGAACGCAGCTGTCACGGAGGTTCTCTTTCGTGTGATTCGGGATATTATTGACGAGTCTCTTAGCTGAAACTCTTTCAACAACAACGGGTTGTTTTTGCCTGTGAAAGTTAGGGGCGAGAGGGGCTTTTTTCTGTATAAATGCCTTCAAAGGAGGCTAATAGCTCTGATTAAAATAGTGAAGTGAACGAGTAGGTGGGGTTGTGGCGCAATTGTCACATTGGAGTCATATGGGTGTCACATGTGGTCTCGATGTTCGACAGTGTCAGCCCAAACCAGCAGTCCGAGGTTTTGCTGACGAACTCAGTACAAAAACAATATCCACAATGACACACCTCAAGCAAAACAAGCAGACCAGCGCGTTCACGAAGGGCGCCGCAGCCGCATTGCTCGCCTCCTGCTCCTGGGCACTTCCAGCAGTTGCAGCAGATGATGCCATGACCGACCTTCTCAATGTGCTCCGCCAACGCGGTTCAATCAGCGAAGCGGAATACCAGCGCATGCAACCCAATGCAGCAAAGCAGGCGTCGGCTGTTTCAAGCGTGCTTTCCAAAGATTCGCTGAAGAAGGAGTGGTTTGGCAGGATGTCGATCCGCGGCTACGTGCAGACACGTTACACGCATGTGATGAACGACACCGAGGGAACCCACGTAGGTGGCACCGGAGCGAACGCAACAATCAATTTAAATAACCGCCTGACTTCGCCGACTGAGCCCAACATCGCTGAGCGGGAGTCTTTCTTCATGCGCCGAGCGCGTATGATTTTTAGCGGCGACGTGCACGATCATTTGTATCTTTACGCGCAGCTTGACTGGCAGGCTGGGGTGAACAGCGGTTATAGCGAGTCTCTGGCGTCAGGACTTCAGACCCGAGATATGTACGGTGATATTTCGCTGGATCAGGATAAGGAGCATCGTTTCCGGATCGGTATTTCCAAGGTGCCATATGGGTTTGTAAACTTGCAGTCCAGTCAGAACCGTCTCTCGATTGAACGGCCTGAGGCTCTGAACAGCGCTGTGGAGGGTGAGCGTGATCTCGGTGTGTATTACATGTGGGCTAATAAAACAGCCCGCGAACGGTTCCGAGATCTGGTCCGGCTTGGACTCAAAGGTTCGGGTGATTACGGTGTGTTCACGGTCGGGGGTTACAACGGGCAGGGGTTGAATAAGTACGACAGTAATCGTAATTTGCATACCGTTGTGCGCATGGCCTATCCATTCCAGCTTGAAAACGGCCAATATTTTGAGCTCGGCTTGGGTGGATATCAGGGCAAGTTCGTGACTTCGCCGGGCAGTGCTAAAAACACTCAGCAGTTTACAGATCGGCGTGCGGCTGCGAACTTCGTATGGTACCCGCAGCCTTTCGGGATGGAGGCGGAATGGACATACGGTGAAGGGCCTGAGTCGATCATTGATTACGATGCGCAGGGCCGCGGTAGCTTCCGGAATCTCACGTCAGGGACCAATCGCTACGCCAATCCGTTGATCACGACAGAGAATTTGCACGGCGGTTACGTGTTGTTCAATTACAAGGCCGATACGGATCACGGCACAGTTATTCCATTCACCCGTTGGAGTTACTTCGATGGAGCCCGTAAATTTGCGGCTAATGCGCCTTCGCAAAACGTGAATGAAATTGATATCGGGGTCGAATATCAACCTTGGCCATGTTTTGAAGTTTCACTCGTATACACACGCGCGTTCATGCGCACCAACACGAGTGCTAACTCAAATGCGACGATTCCAGCAGCCCTTAACGGGGGCGTAGCGGGAAACACCGGAATTTACAACCTGTCAAAGGACGTAGACCGGTTGACGCTGCAGTTGCAGTTCAATTATTAGCCTGAATTAGTCTCTTGTTAGCTCAAGGCCCTCCTGTTAGCGGGAGGGCCTTTTTACTTCAGGCATCCCGCAAAGAAAGCACATCGTCATGCAGAGAGTCTGCAGGTGCTTCCTCAATAATCCGGCTTTTCACGGGCGCGGCCTAGGGGTAATACTTAGGTTTTAACCCCCAAGGGTCTTTAATATTTTTCCGTTTATGAGCACCCCTAATTCAAACATTGATCAGCACGCCACTCCAGTCGGTCCCGCCTGGCTTTATCGAATGCTGCATGACCCGCATGGAAAGAGCTATCATGTCTTCCATAATTTCCTGAATGTCGTCATTTTCGTGGCGGCGATCCTCGGGGCTCTCGAGACCGTTGAGGATTGGAAGCGGGCGCATGGGGCTTTGTTTCTGAAGCTGGAATACGCGATCGTGGGTGTCTTCACTTTGGAGTACATCGCGAATGTGATCACGGCACGGAAGAAGCGGGACTACATCTTCAGTTTTTGGGGTGTAATTGATTTGCTGGCAATCATCCCGACCTACTTGCAGTTGGCGAACATTTCGGGTCTGAAGTCGGCGCGGGTGCTGCGGGTGCTCCGAGTCTTGCGGGTGCTCAGGGTTTTGAAGCTCGCGCGTGAAGCGATGGCGCGGGTGCAGGCGGCGAACCAGGCCGAGTTGCGGCGCAATCCGTTGGCGATGAATTTGACCATCTATTTCCTCGCGCTGTTTTCAGTTGTGATCATCAGCAGTACGCTCGTGTATTACGCGGAGTTCATCCACGGACACGTTGAAACCGTCCAGCGGCTCGAGAACGGGAACCTTCGCTTCAAGGCGTCGGATTTGCACGGGGATCTTTCCGGCGGCAAGATGGTGATCAGCGGGGATTCAAAATTCGACGGCACTTGGGAGATCAAGCAGTGGAAGCCGGAGCAGGGCTTTTTTGACGTGGTGGTGACAGAGGCAGAGGTGGCGGACGCGGCTTTAACGACCGAAACCAAGGTTGAAACGGACGCCAAAGACGGTGTGCAGTGGGCGAAGGACACACAGTTCCATTCCGTTCCCCAGGCAATGTGGTGGTGCGTGGTGACCCTGACTACGGTGGGTTACGGGGACATGTATCCAGTGACGGTGCCGGGCAGGATCGTGGCTGCGTGCACGATGTTCCTAGGGTTGGCGTTGTTCGGCATGTTAATGAATATTGTGGGCAAGGCGATGATGGTCGCGTTGTTTGGCTCCGAGAGCATGGAGGATGAGGCACCTAAGGCGGTGCACGCCCATCCCGTGACTCCGGGCCAGCCCTGCCCAACTTGCGGCGCGCTCGCTCATCAAGTTGCGGAGACGCGGTAGTGCCCAAGTTCACCTAAAACTCCGCATCCGATGGCGGAGGCATCGCTGCGATTAGCCGGTAGTGGAGCGCGAGCGACACCACCAGCAGGCGTTTCAGAGGGGCGTCATCCTGAAAGGATGCCAGCGAATGATCTGAATTCAAATTACCAGCGCAACGCGCTCAGGCATCTCGTTGTGATGAATGGTGTTTTGATAGGGTTCCGAGTGTGTCGTTGTGCTATTGGGAGGAGGTTAAAGCAAGAGCTGTTGCCTCCCTTTAGCCCGATAGCACCCCGGTTGAAACTG
>JBILUQ010000239.1:0-6161 GCA_044370935.1 Chthoniobacteraceae bacterium | reverse complement strand
CGTATCCGTAGAACGGTTCGAAGTGACGCTTGAGAATGCTTGATGCCTGCACCAGAGATTCCTCAGGGGTAAGGCGTCCGTCCGTCCAGATTTCAAGCACGAGCTTGTCGTAATCAGTCCGCTGACCGACGCGCGTTGCCTCCACAGCGTATTTCACACGGGTGACGGGTGAGAAAATCGAGTCGATCGCGATCACTCCGATGGGCTGCTCCGGAGATTTGTTCTCGTCACCGGTTGCAAAGCCGCGTCCGACCTTTACCTCGAGTTCCGCCTCAAATTTGATTTTCTTGTCCAAGGTGCAGATCACCTGGTCCTTGTTGACCACTTCGCACTGGTTAGAGTCTTGGATGTCGCCTGCGGTGATCACGCCTTCCTTGTTGACGGAGATCACCAGGTTGCGGATCTCGTGGTCATGGGCCTTGAATTTGACCTTCTTCAGGTTGAGGATGATGTCGACGACATCTTCAACGACGTTCGGGAGTGTCTGGAATTCATGGTTGGCTCCCGCGATTTTCACGGCGGTGATGGCTGCGCCTTCCAAGGAGGAAAGCAGCACGCGACGAAGGGAGTTTCCCACGGTGTGTCCGTAGCCGGCTTCGAAGGGCTCGGCAATGAACTTGGCGTAGGTGTCTGTCCTTGAAGCCTCCTCTTTTACGAGGGACTTTGGCATTTCGAAACGACCGAGGCGAACTGGCATAATAATGATGACCGATGGAACGGCCTAGTGACTGGCTTCGCTGGGTTTCCCTTGGCGCATGCAGTGCCTGGCTTTGCACCAGAAACTCAAGGACCAACAGCGACGGTTTTGTTTTGCGCTTTCTAAAATTTGGGGGGCGGGAGATGAAACTAAGCGGACGAAAATTGCAAGATAATTTCCTGCACCCGCGGGGTTGCCCCCGGGCAGGCAGGCTCACTTGCGGCTCCAGCCTAGAGTGTCTTGCAGAACTCCTCGAGACGGTCCAAACCCTTCTTGATGATGTCCAATCCGGTAGCGTAGGAGAGTCGGATGGTCCGGTCGTCTCCGAAAGCCACGCCGGGAACTACGGCCACATGGTGTTTACTCAGCAGTTTTTCTGCAAAGTTTGTCGAATTAAGCCCCAGCTTCGAGATATTAGCGAGCGCATAGAAGGCTCCCTTTGGCTCAACAACAGTGATCCGCGCGATCGACTTCAATCGTTCGACCATGTACTGCCGGCGGAGGTCGAACTCGGCGCGCATGTCTTCCACTGCGCTCTGGTCGCCTTTCAGGGCTGCCAATCCGCCTTTCTGTGCGAAGGAACAGGGATTCGAGGTGGAGTGGCTCTGGATCGCGTCAATGGCACGTGCCACCGGCTCCGGAGCGGCTAGGTAACCCAGCCTCCAACCGGTCATCGCATAAGCTTTGGAGAATCCGTTGATCGTAATGGTTAGGTCGTAGGCGGTTTTGGACAGCGAGGCTACTGACACATGCTCCGTACCATCGTAGGTGAGTTTCTCGTAAATTTCGTCAGAGAGGATGAAAATGTCTTCCGTTGCGGCGATTTCCACGAGCGCCTCCAGCTCGGACCGGCTGTAAACCGAGCCCGTTGGGTTGCCCGGGGAATTGATGATCACCATCTTTGTCCGTGGCGTCATAGCGCTCTCGAACTCCTCTGGGGTCATCTTCCAGTTGTTCTCTTCTTTTGTTGAAACAAACACCGGTTCTGCGCCGGCGAGGCGCACCATCTCTGGGTAGGAGAGCCAGTAGGGTGCGGGGATGATCACTTCATCGCCGGGCTGGCAGGTCGCCAGAATCGCATTGTAACAGGAGTGCTTTGCTCCGTTAGAGACGATGATCTGGTTCGGCTTGTAGTCGATGTGATTGTCAGCCTTGAATTTGTCGGAGATCGCCTGACGAAGTTCCGGGATGCCACTCGAAGGGGTGTATTTGGTGAAGCCTCCGTCCAGCGACGCCATTGCGGCGGCCTTGATGTGCTCGGGCGTATCGAAGTCAGGCTCACCCGCTCCGAAGCTGCAGACATCGATGCCTTCAGCTTTCATGGCTTTAGCCTTGGAGTCGATGGATAGGGTGAGCGAAGGGGTCAAGATGGTTGCGCGTTCGGCGAGTTCCATGGCGGTATAGGTTTTGGAGGTTGGACTGACGTGAAGGTCGGGTGGAGGAATTGGTAGGGTGAATGGCGGGAAGCTGCTCGGGTTATTTCTCCCCGAAACGGGCCTCGATCGTCGCCTTGAAGTTGTTTTCCGAGATCTGGATGATTCCCATTTCGCGTTTAGCGTTGTCTGCGGAATCCGATGCGTGCGCGGCGTTCACCATAATCGTCTGGCCGAACTCGCGGCGGATGGATCCGGGAGGCGCCTTGGAGGGGTCTGTTGGCCCGAGCACTTCGCGAGTCTTCCGTACGGCATCGACGCCCTCGTAAACCACCGCGATGCACTTTTCTGTCCCAGGCAAATTGCGCAGTTCGGAGGGGCACTCGCTCGGCTTGCGGCCGGCCATGAACTTTACGATTTGCTCCCAGTTTTCGCGACCGTTGATCGGGCCGAAAATCTCGCCCAGACGGGTCTGGACTTCGGCAGAAATCGGCATTCCAAACTCCGCTGCAAGCGCCTTGGCTGCCTGTTCCCCCGATCGGTCCTTCAGCTTGTCCATCAGCACTTCGAGCACGGGTCCGTAGAACTGCTCGGCTTGGGCAACGCTCATTCGGTGCACCTTGAATCCGACGATGTACAGACCGGAGCGGGAAAACACATCGAGGACTCCGCCGGGACGCGTACTTGGGACCCTGAAATTATCGGGCTTGATGAGCACAAGCGTTTTCTCGACGCTCGCGCCGGCAGGATGGCTCACAACCGAGTCCAGCAAGCCTCCCTCCTCGTCGGAGTGGCGGGCCCAGAGCAGCAAATCCGCTTTTGCCGTTTGCGCATCCAGCGGAGCGATCACTGCAGGTTCGAAATGCGTGACCTTGCCATTGGCATCCGTGATGTAGTCTCCGAAAGTGTCCCTGATGGTGTCTCCTGAAGCACTCTCGTGCAGAATGTGCCCCACAGCGCCGCGGATTTTCTCTATGGCGCCCTGTCCTTGGAATACCAGCATCAGCACGCGCGGGCGGGTTCCTTCGCTCGGGCTAAACTGTGAAATGACGTAGTCCCGCAACCGCTCCTGAATGGCTTTTTGAGACGGGTTGTCCGCCGTCACGATTCCTTTCGCGTACTCTTGGACCAGTTTGCTTGAGGGCGCGAACATACGTGCCGCGACCAAGTCGAGAGCGGTGCGCGAGATCAGTCGAGACAGGATGCCTCCTGTACGCGCTTTGCGGATGGAATACGGGGTTACGAGGACGTAGGAAAGTTCTTCAGACATATGCAAAAATCGCCCGCGCTGAGGATACATCCGGTTCGACCGGACGGCACTTCATGCGGGCGGTTGTAGCCCGCCATCCACTCTGTTTTCAGAGCATTTGCGGGCCTGCCAAACTACGGGGCTTGGTCTGGATGCGTCAACGATTTTTCCCTAATTTGTCTGCCCGCCTGTGCGTCAGCGATCGGGGGGTGGCGCGTTTCGGTCTGGCGCGCGAGTCGCATTACCTTCCCGGCAGACGGGCTTGCAAAACCTGATTAAAGGCGCTTCACTCTAGGGATGGATTCCGCGCCCCAAGCTCCCCGTTCCTACTGCCGTCGCAGCCTTTTGAGCGCAGCAATTCCGGTTCTGGCGTTGCTGTTCGTCGCACGGACTCCGGTCGTGGCTGCCGATGGGGTGGTTTACCCGTTGAAGACCTGCGTGGTCACTGATGAGAAATTGGGAAGCATGGGTAAGGCGTATGTGCACACCCACGAGGGGCAGGAGGTGCAGTTTTGCTGCAAATCATGCATCTCAAAGTTCAACAAGGACCCCCAGAAATACCTCAAGAAGGTCGCCGACGCGGCAAAGGCGCAGGTCAAGTGAGCCGGTGAGCGGCATGGACGTCCATCTTGCGGGTCTGAATTGACAGGCTTCGGTATGAGTCCACTGAGTCCACTGAGTCCACTGAGTCCACTGAGTCCACTGAGTCCACTGAGTCCAGCCTCCAGAGGGCTTGTGCTCGTTCGCTTCATTTTTTCGCTAGAGCCTCAATAGCCCGGCGATGCCCGGCGGTGAGTGGGGCGTCGGTCAGGACGCTCTTAATGGGAAACCACTGCTGCTCCTTGGTTTGCTGGGGAGGCAGGCCCGCCTCCTGAACCGTCAGGGTAATTTTGTGGTGGGTGAAGGGATAGACGTCTTCATAAAGGATGGGGACGTCCGGCAACATTCCTTCTAACGAGGGTAGTTTCCAAAGACCGCCGGCGCGCCGGCCGCTTTGCTGCTCGAGCAGGAGCTGTTCGTTTTGGACAATCCAAGCGGCGTGCTCGTTGATTGAGATGGTCGCCCGCCGTGGCGATTTTACCGGAAGAGATTCAGGGGACTTGGCTCGGCAGAACGACTGGATGGGGCATATCAGGCATTGGGGCAGGCGCGGCGAGCAGACCATCGCCCCAAGCTCCATGAGAGCCGATGTGTGGAGGCGCCCCCCGCTGGTCTGCGGTAGGAGCTCGGTCGCCATCTGCCAGATTTCCTGCGAACCGGCCGGCGTGTCGATCGGTGTGTGGAAATTCGCCAGCCGCGCAAGGACTCTGGCGATATTGGCGTCCACGGCTGCGGCAGGCCGGTCAAAAGCGAAAGACGCGATCGCCCCCGCCGAATAAGGGCCCACGCCGGGCAGGCTCCTCAATTGAGCCGGATCGTCCGGGATTTCTCCGCCAAAGCGCTCAACGATCTGCTTTGCGGCCTTGTGGAGGTTCCTTGCACGTGAGTAGTAGCCCAACCCCTGCCACTCTTTAAGCACGTCTTGCTCGGGCGCATCTGCCAGAGTTTGGATGTCTGGAAAACGGAGCATCCACCGCTCAAAGTACGCAGTGGCCGTTACGACTTGGGTCTGCTGCAGCATGAACTCGGAAACCAGCACGGCGTATGGGCTCGTGTTCCTGCGCCACGGAAGGTCTCGGGCGGATTTGCGGTACCAGTCGGCTAGCGCTGTTCGCAATTGTCGGGCGAGGGATGGTGAAAATGGTTTCACAGTGTAAATGGCCTTCGGGTAAGGCTGGAGGTGACTCGAGTTCTGGGCCAGAATAGTGCCCAGATGTCAGCAGCCAAACAAAACCCTGTGCCGCCACCGCGCAGCATCCACACCTGCAACCTATCCTCGGAACAGGCCGCCAAACTCAAGGCTTTGCTGCACTCTCAAGGCTGGGAGTTTGATTCCCGCCCCTACATGCTCTTTTTTGCGCAACGCCAGAAAACCACCGTGGCGGTTTACGAGAAGGGGCCCAAGATTGTTGTTCAGGGAAAAGGTGTTGAGGAGTTTGTGCAGTTTATTCTCGAACCGGAAATCCTGGGGGCGGCTCACTTGGGCTACGAGGAGGTGCATCATCCAGATTGGTTCTCACCGCACCTGGGCATCGATGAAAGCGGCAAGGGGGATTTCTTTGGACCGCTTGTCATCGCAGGCGCGTATGTCGACGCGGAGATGGCCAAGCATTGGCGCTCGGCCGGGATCCAGGACAGCAAAAGCATTGGATCCGACGCTCGAATCCGTTCGCTGGCGAAAGTGATTCGGGCGACGCCCGGGGCGACCGTGAATGTGGTTTCTATCAGCCCGGAACGCTACAACCAGTTGTACAAGAAGTTCGGGAACCTCAACCGTTTGCTGGCGTGGGGCCATGCAAGGGTGATTGAAAATCTGCTCGAGCTCAGGCCGGATTGCCCGAGAGCACTGAGCGACCAATTTGCGAACCCGAGTCTGATTCGGTCTGCGCTGATGGAACGCGGGCGGGGCATCCAGCTTGAGCAGCGCACCAAGGCGGAAAGCGACCCCGCCGTGGCGGCCGCCTCGATTTTAGCTCGTGAGGCCTTCGTTGAGTGGATGGATAAACAATCTAAAATCATGGGTTTCCCAATTCCAAAAGGTGCCTCGAGGGCGGTGAAAGATGCGGGAATCAGGATTGTGCAAATCAAAGGGAGAGAGGGACTTGATTTGCTGTCAAAGTCTCATTTCAAGACTTCCGCTGAAATTATCGCTGAAAGCGTTGGTAATCAAGGCTTGCCTAATTTTGGGTAGTTGGCTTAGTCTGTATCGCCATGGGCACGCTAACTAAAAGAGACCTAGTCG
>JBILUQ010000030.1:0-21762 GCA_044370935.1 Chthoniobacteraceae bacterium | reverse complement strand
CGCTCTCGCGGCGGAGATTCTCATAAAGAGCTCCCTGCACAATCCCAAAGAGCGACTGCACCGAATTGCCGCGCGCAACAAGGCTGCGCTGAGCCCAGCGATGCGTGATTCCCATCGCCTGGCGCGCCGTTGCCTCGTCGGCTGTCGATGGAATGCACTGATCCAGCACCATCATGATGTCGCTGCCGATGGCCTTCTGCGTTTCAATGCTCACCTCCGGACTCAACAAAATGGTGCGTCCGTCCAGATAGCTCTGGAACACCGCCCCCTCCTCACTCATCGAACGAGCATGAGGTAGCGAAAAAATCTGAAACCCGCCCGAGTCTGTCAGCACGGAGCGCTTCCAACTCATGAATTGATGAATTCCGCCGAGTGCACGGAAGACTTCAGGTCCCGGCCGCAACAAGAGATGATAAGTGTTGGCAAGCAGCACCTGCGATCCGGCGTCCTCCAGCGACTGGGTGAGCTGCGCCTTTACAGTAGCCTGCGTTCCCACCGGCATGAAAACCGGAGTTTGCACCTCGTTGTGCAAGGTGCGAAAGCTTGCTGCCCGGGCCCTGGAGCCCTGAGCAACGGCTTCAATCCGAAAATTCAAACGGGAAAAACTCATGTAGCCCTCCAGACTAACCCATAATGGGATTCTGAAAAGCCCCCCGTCGCATCCAAAAGACAAGCGAGCCGTCTCCAACCTTGGAACGGAGGCTCGCGTACTCCTGCGTCAGGCCAACAGCTCCTTGACCACCTTCCCGTGAACATCCGTCAGACGGAAATCGCGTCCTTGGAAACGGTATGTAAGGTGTTCGTGGTTGAACCCGAGCTGGTGCAGCAGCGTCGCCTGCAGGTCGTGGATGTGCACGGGATTCTCCGCCGTCGAGAATCCGAGCTCGTCTGTTTCACCATAGGAGAAGCCCTTCTTGAAACCGCCACCCGCAAGCATGAGCGAGAAACAATCGGGATAATGATCCCGGCCCAACACCGCGCCGCCCGCAGTGCGTCCTTCACGAAACGGTGTGCGCCCGAACTCTCCGCCCCAGACAATCAGCGTATCATCCAGCAGCCCGCGCTCCTTGAGATCATTGATGAGCGCTGCAACAGGCTTGTCAGTGCGGGCCATTTTTGATGTCAACCCGTCACGGATATCCTCGCCCGGCCCCGTACCGTGAAAATCCCAGCCCCAGTCAAACAGCTGCACAAATCGCACACCCTGCTCAATGAGACGCCGCGCCAAGAGACAGTTGTTCGCAAAGCTAGCCTCGCCTGGCTGCGCACCGTAGGTCTCGAGAACCTCGGGCTTTTCACGCGTGATATCCATGACCTCGGGAACAGAAGTCTGCATCCGATACGCCAGTTCATACTGCGCGATACGCGTCACTGTCTCCGGGTGCCCGAGCTCCTTCACCTGGAGTTCATTCAAATCTCTGAGCGCATCGAGGGTTTGCCGACGCGTATCGCGATTCATTCCACTCGGATCGGAGACATACAGCACGGGCTCTCCTTTGGAGCGGCATTGTACCCCCTGAAAAACTGACGGTATGAAGCCGCTTCCCCAGCATCCCTGGCCCCCGCTAGGCTGCACGCCGGAGGAAATCAACACCATGAATCCCGGCAGATTCTCGTTCTCGCTTCCGAGCCCGTAAGTCACCCAGGTTCCCATCGAGGGACGGCCCTGACGGGGCGAGCCTGTGTAAAGCAAAAGTTCCGCAGGCGCGTGGTTGAACTCATCGGTCTTCATCGAGCGCACCAAAGTCACATCACCCGCAATCTTGTGAAAATTTGGGACTGCATCCGACATCCAAAGCCCTCCCGGCCCGTGCTGTGAAAAGTTGCGGGGTGTACCCATCAACTTTGGGACGCCTGTGGTGAAGGCAAACCGCCGGCCCTTTAGAAATTCATCGGGACAATCCTGCCCGGTCCTTTTCACCAGCTCCGGTTTGTAGTCAAAAATATCGAGATTCGGCGGCCCACCTGACATGTGCAGGTAAATCATCCGCTTCGCGCGCGGCTTGAAGTGCGGAGCACGAGGAGCGAGCGGGTTGTCGGCCAACAACGCAGCTTGAGCGTCACGGTTGCCCAAGGCATTCAACGCAATGGCGCCGAGGCTGAGGCTGCTGCTTGAGCGCAGAAAATTCCGGCGCGTCTGCAACGCTAGTTTTTCCCTGCGAAGTTCCTCTAGCAAATTCATAACAGTGTATTTCTTTGAATGTCTGCAGCGGGCTTGGTGAATGGGGAGAACGGGGTCAGCGACGCATCAACACCTCGTCGAGGTTCAATAGCACGTTCGAGAGGGACGACCACGATGCTAGCTCTGTCGGATCCGCGCCGTTCGGCAATGGCCCGAGCGGATCGGTCGCCATTTTCACAGCTCTTTCACGGTCTGCAGAGAAACCTGCGCGGGCATCTGCAAGCAGGCGAATCAACCGCAGGGATTCGGCAGCGGACGGACTTCGGCTTAACAGAGTCCGATAAGCAAATTCGAGCCGTGAGGCATCCGATTGGCCTCCTTCACTCATTATTCTGCGAGCCAGCGACTGAGCCGCCTCAACGAATACCGGATCGTTTAATGTCACGAACGCCTGGAGTGGCGTGTTTGTTCTTCCACGTCGAACCGTGCAAACCTCGCGGTTAGGCGCATCAAAAGTTGTGAAACTCGGATACGGACTATTGCGCCGAACCTCCGTGTACACCGCGCGCCGGTACCGATCCTCTCCCGGGCTTGTTTCCCAGTCATTCGCCCTACCGAACGCGGTATTCAAACCGGAACTTGGTTTGGGCGGGCGCACCGGTTTGCCGTACATCTTCGAGCTGAGCAGCCCACTCACCTGCAGCGCCTGATCCCGCAGCACTTCGCCTGTGACTCGGAACCTTGGTCCGCGCGCCAATAAACGGTTGTCAGGATCGCGTTCAAAGAGCTCCGGCGTCAAAGCTGAACTCTGCTTGTAAGCTTCGCTCGTCACCAAAAGTCTGAGGAAGCCTTTTACATCCCAGTTCATACGAACTAACTCCGTGGCGAGCCAGTCCAGCAGATCCGGGTGCACCGGCATCTCGCCTTGCGCTCCGAACTCCTCGCTTGTCCGCACGATTCCGACGCCGAAAATCGCCTCCCAAAAGCGGTTTGCAGTCACGCGCGCTGTCAGAGGATTTTCTGGTGAAACAAGCCACAGCGCCATCGCGAGCCGATCCGCAGGCTGACCTTCGGGCAGGGGCGGAAAAATCGAAGGCGTCCTTGGCTGAACTTCGTCACCCAAGTTTTGATAATTCCCGCGAATCTGTACGTTTGTGGTGCGCTTTTTTTCCGGCGGAAGCTCGCGCATGATCAGGACGGAGTTCGGCTTCAATTCCGCGAGTTCTTTGCGAGCGGCGAGAAGTTTTGCGCGTTCAGCGGAAGCCTCGACGGCGTGCTCTCGGACATAGTGGTCCTTCACCTGCAGCGTCTGCGCCGCGCTGCGATCTCCCGCGGCCTTGCGCAGAGCATCCGACAGGGCAACCGGCGCAGACACCGCTGCCTGAACACGCTTGTCTCCGGTAACCTCTAGCGCGAACGATCCAATCTGCTGGTCCTTGCGACGGCCTTTGTGGCTGATTTCAAATCGCACAATGTCGCCCTGCTTGGCCTCGACCGGGCGATCCGGCAGCAGCGCGAGCCACTGCGGCTTTGCAGTGTTCGCGACAGCCCATCCCTTTGTCTTGTTCTTTTCAGGATCGAGAATCTTTAGTCCAACAACAGACTGAGGTTCGTAACCCGCCATCACGCTGCTCGCGTAAACAGTCTTGTATTTGAACTCGCGTCCTTCAAGCGGCTCAAAAGTGAAAAATGGATCACGGAGATCGGCCTCGGTGCGCGTCTCCACGGCCTTCTTCTTTTCATCAAGCAACGTCACTTTGAATGCGCCCAAATAGTAACCTCCAACCGACGGCACGCTCAGGCTGATGCGTTCGATCCTTTGGACTGCCCCCAAGTCCAACTCCACAAATTCACCGGCAACCTCGCCTCTGGTCACAAGGGAATGTCCCTCCCCGCGTTTGCCGTCCACAGCACGCGCAGCCTCCGCCGCGCCATGCACTGCACTGGAGCTCACACTTGCACCGAGCGCGACATTTTTACCAGCAACCACGACCTCCATCTCATCCAACTGAAGCGGACGCGTCTTGCCGGTAAGCTCCACCCTGACGTAACGCGCCTCCCTGCCAAGCTGCCCGTTCGGAACCAGCACTGCACGGATGGATTCGATGGCAAAGGAGCCGTTCGCTCCGTACCCCGAGCCCTTGCCCGGCAACGCCTCATCGGGGACGGTGACCAACCGGATTCCGGTGATCGTTCCTCCTGCCACAGGTAAATCGGCCACGTAGTCGTCGCCGCCTTTGTCGGACGAGGGTGAAAAATGCAGGGAGCCATCCGCCCGGACCGTCGCACTAGATCCCGACCGCACCGCCGTTCGCGAAGGCACCATCCGCGTCCACTCCAAGTCGCGCGGATACTCGTCATCCCACTTCGCAAAACTCTGCAGCCATGACTCAGGCGGATTTTTGAAAGTCGCCTCCAGTTCTTGAATGTCTTTTTCCAATCCCTCTTTCCTCGCCTTTTCCTCGGGTAGATAAAATTCGAGGAAAGGCGCATCATCGCGGCGGTCTGCGTCCTCAGTTTGGTTGAGGATCGCGAAAAAACTGAAGTAATCGTGATGCGAGATCGGATCAAACTTGTGCGTGTGACACTGCGCGCACGCCATTGATGTTCCCTGCCATACGGACCAGGTGGTCGCCACGCGATCCACGATCGCAGCGTTGCGGAACTCCTCATCCGAAGTTCCGCCCTCGTTGTTGGTCATCGTATTGCGATGAAAAGCAGTGGCGATGATCTGCTCCTGTGTCGCATTGGGAAGGAGGTCGCCAGCTAACTGCTCGATGGTGAATTGATCGAAAGGCTTGTTTTCGTTGAATGCGCGGATGAGATAGTCGCGGTAGGCCCAGATGTTGCGCCCCGGGTCGCTCGGGTAACCCGCGGAATCAGCGTAGCGAGCCAGATCCAACCAAAGACGCGCCCAGTGTTCGCCAAAGGAAGTCTTTGCAATCATCCTGTCGACCATGCGCTCGTAGGCGTCAGGCGCGGGATCCTTCTCAAAAACCTCGAGCTCCGCAGGAGTCGGAGGCAAGCCGGTGAGATCCAATGCGACCCGGCGGATCAAAATGCTTTTTTCCGCCGGTGGGTTAGCCTTCAAACCTTCTGCAACCAGCCGAGCCATCAGAAAACGGTCCACCGGATGACGGCTCCATGAGCCTTGGGGAACCTCAGGCAATGCCGGACGCACCGGCTTGGAATACGCCCAGTGAGGCGCCCAGCGGGCACCCTGCGCAATCCAGCGCTTGAGTGTCTCAATCTCCTTCGCGGTTGGTTTTTTCCCACTCTTTGGAGGAGGCATGACCTCGTCAGCATCGGTTGAAAGGATCCGCTCTATGATTTCACTCTTTTCAGGGTGATGCCGGACCACGGCGGCTCTGCCTCCGATGTCAGCGAGGGCGCCGTCCTCCTGGTCGAGCCGAAGCCCCTTGCCATCGCCGCCCTTGCGGTTTTTGTCATCGGGTCCGTGGCAATGAAAGCAGTAGTTCGAAAGGATCGGCCTGACCTCTCGAGCAAAATCAACCTTGGGTTCGCCCTGAGCCGACAAAGACAGAGTCAGGCAGAACAAGAGGGCGGAAAACTGATTTGGAATTCTGAGGATTCTCATATGCGGACGCAGCCCACGAGAAAGCCGGTCAGTTCGGTGAACTTAATCAAGCCCGGTCCTTGGGACATTCAATACGAACCCGCACCGCTCGATTTCTTAGTATCCGAACCGTGGTTGAGGCAAGCCGAGCGACAGGCGGAGAGCCACCCTGAGCAAAACACGACTAAAAGCGCCTTTGGATTCTACTTCTGACCTATCACGAGTTTGCTAAAATCATGGTTAGGATGCTTCTCTGCGAGCGCGGCTTGGAATTGTGAATGAGTCAATGGAGATGATCTATGAACGCTACCGTTCGTGAGGATCATTTCCTTGCCCCCGTAGGTGACGCCCGAGATGAAATTCACTTTTCCTGTCTGAACTGGATGGTTTCTGCCCGGATCGGCCGCCACCAGTCCGTCCTTGGACTTCAGTGTGACATCCGAACCACCCCTGAAGCTTACGTCCCTCAACACCACCGTGTTCGCAGCAAGGGAAACCTTCGCCGCATCGGTTAGTGAGGTGTTATAGACTCCCAGAATTTCCTTCGCCTTTGCCGTAACCTCCTGCTTCCCGGTGCCGTCTCCTCGGAACTCGTAACTGTTGATCACGATATCCCCGTTGTTCGCCGTGAAGTTAACTTTCTTCGCGACCATCACCGTTCTGGTCGTCTTGTAGGCGGGGACTTTGATTGTTTTTCCTGAAACCTCTGTTTGAAGCGTTGCTTCGGTGCCGCTGTTGTTTAAATGAATGTTCCCCTGCTTCGAAGTGACAGACACTTTCGAGTTCTCCGCCATATCCCCGGTGACGCTCACCGCTTCGAAAGTGATATCTTGGTCGGCCCAGACAGACAAATCCTCGATGTCTTGAAAGTTGGTAGACGTTAAATTTGCCGTACGGTTTGTGCGCAAATCGATGGTGGTAGCGTATGGAAACTCCGAGTCTATAATCGTGAGGTCTCCCGTGGCATGGATCGCTAGAGATTGCGGTTCGTTGTTCGGGTTAACCCCCTGCCGAGAGTTAAGGACTACTTTTGAGAGGGTCACAGATCCCTCTACCTGCGCAGCGGACGGTGTTCCTATGGTGAGATCGACAGTGTCAGTAACTGTCACCCCATTGCTAAGGGTAATCGACCCATTGGCCGAATTCACAGATTCGACCACAGTACCATCTGGAATGCCCGAACCACTGACCGGCTGCCCCACAGACACCCCGGCGGTACTTGTCAATGCGACTTCCTTCGAACCCTCTTGGATGCTCACCCCCTGCTCGACTTTCGCGACGAATCCGGAGGCGATACTCAGGTTGTTTGTGTAGATCGGCACTCCCGTGATGCTAATCGGCTTGCCTGTGGAGCGGATACTGACCTTGTACGCTTGAATCGCAAGCGCCTCAGGACCATCAAATCCAAGCGGCAATGGCACCGACGTGCTGCTTTTTGCTTGATTCAAGATACCGGCTTTTTGAGACGCCTCCGCCGTGTCATACTGATCCCTGAAGTCCCTGATTGCACCGAGAGTCGACTCAGCGACCGAAAGATTGATTGGCCCAGTAGCGCCAATTTCTATCGTATCCGCAGCAATCGTTTGATTCGTGAATTTGATCTCCGGGGCTTGGATTCGCAGCAGTCCTCCATCCGCATCGTTCCAACTCATGGAGTTTGTCAGAACCAACGGGTCCTTGGATGCTGAACTGATCTCGGTGAAAAATCCATCTCGTGAACCCGTTGAAGAAAATCCTGCTCCTCCCGTATAAATGTCAAAAATCGCGTTATCTGCTCTCATCACCGTACCGCTACCAGCGGTAATGGTTCGGCCAGCGCTCAGGAGAAAGCTTTTAGGAATTGCGACCGATGCCTCGTCGTACTCGGTAGAATCCAGAAAATTCACCGACTTGTTTATGTCAATGTTTTGCGTAGCCAAAATTCCGCTGAAATTTTTGCCCTCGACAAATGGCGCGTTGAGGAAGAACCCCCCAGAATTCTCGACTGAATCCACAGCTAACTTCAAGTCTTGGGCGACCAAAAGGGTCATCAAGCCAGCAGCCTCCCTGTTTCCGGGAATATTGACGGGAGCGCCGTAGTTTTGCTCGGTGTAATTCCCACTCTTTTGGTCCGCCGCGTCGACCGGCTCAAGGGTGATTGGAATCGGTTGCTCAAAGACGTCAGGTGTTGAATTCCCTGTGAGATTTAAACTGGCCTTAACCGCCAAGAGAAACCTTGGATCGAGTTTATCCCGAGTCGGCACTTCGGTTTTCGGCTCGACCTTTTCCTGCACAACAATGACCTGCTTGATTTGCTCTTTCGCCTCCTTCACCACCTCTTTGGTAGGCGCCGCAATGGTAGGCGCCGCAATTGCCGCTGCCACCTGCTTGCTGACACTGCTCACGACGACCGGATCCACCTTGAAAGCCGTATTTGGACTGTCCCCGATCATTAGCCCGGTGCTTTCCAAATTGCCGCTCTCGAGTTTGGTTTGCTGCACAGCCACCGCCGCCTCGATCTTGGCAATGGATGCCAGCGGCTTCGAGAATCCCCCCACCAGCTTCGAACCTGACACCTGGCCCTTTAGCTCAAAATTTAAAGGCTGACTCGGCGCTTGACCCGGCATTGCAAAGCTCATTTGTCCGGCGTTCAGCTTGCTTGCGCCGCCCCCGGCGCCGGTTACCTGTCCCTTACCCTCGAGCAGCATTACCTTGAACCCGCCAGATTGATTCGCGCCAACAATGAGCGTCGTGCCCAGAACCGATGCGGTTGCGCCAGCGCTCTTGATATTCCCGCCACCCTTCCCCGCGGGCGAGTGGAAAAGCACGCTCCCCTTCGCGATGTTCACATCACGGCTGTTCGCCTCTACCGAAAAAATCGTGTTCGCTCCAACCCGCGTCACCGTCTGGTCTTCCGCGACCAACTCCGCACGCGAATCAGCTCCGGTTTTGATCACGTTCGGAGGCGCAAGAATGTCCCCAACCTTCGCAGTCGTCTCCTGCTTCGTTGCGACATTCAACACCTTAACGTCCTTCACTACGTCGACAAATTTCAGGTTCTGGATCGGAGCGGCAAGAATCGCGCTGGCCGCGGCGAACCAGAGACACAGGAGTGGCAAATGAGCTAAGCGTTTCATAGTCCTTGAGAATCAGCCCTACCAGTAAGCAGAAACCGAGCCCCGACAGCGAGTTTCATGAGTTTTTTTTGTAAAGTAACGCATTACAATCGATCGATCAGTTACACAGCCACAAGCAATCCAAACAATTGCATGATCCGTAATTTTTTGCACACTGAAAAATCCGCACATAAAGCCGCATCCACCTCGCTTTTTGCCAAGAAAACCCCTCAGAACCCGCTATTAAGCGTATATCAAAAAACATCTCAATTCTTGCACGTAGCGCAAAAACGCCAATTCACGCCTCGCACCTCACCCCACAATCCATCGCTTGCGACTCTGCTGAGAGACCTCAGTTTTTAATGCGTCTGTCGAATCTCTTCCTCCCGGCACGGAAATTTTTTCCCGCCGGCAACCCAAAACCCTTGCACCTAGGGACCGCCTCGTGGGCTCAAGGTAACAAAAGCTACCCCTCCAGTCCGAAGACCGAAATCGAGTGAGCCGAGGCGAGTTGGCGTAGCTTTTCGGGCTCCAACAAAAGTGTCTTGCCCGATTCCACACCTATCGCCGCAATCCTCGCGCCGGCAGCCGTTTGAATGGTCACAGGGCCGATCACCGGAACATCAAACCGGAGATCCTGCCGCGGCTTGGAGACTTTTACCACGACCGCATCCTTTTTTCCCAGCTCCCCCCCGCGTAAAACGGCGGCATTGGTGCCCTCAAACGCTTCAACTGCAAGCACTGTACCCCTTTTCACCACCACCGTTTGACCGATGTCCAGCCGGCTGGTCTCCTTCGCAATCCGCATGCCGAATTCCAGATCGGCCAGCGTTTTCCGGCTCGGTACAGGTCCCGCAACCAGCCCGACCGGCGCCAGAGCCTCCTCCATGTACGAGGTTGCGGGCATCAGCTCCACCCCAGCCTCCTTCATCGAGTCGGCGATCGCCCCGAAAATCGACTCCGCGTTGCGCTCCCTCAATTTCCCCAAAAGCAGCACGGCTTTAATGTCTGGGCGAAGGTCAAAGAGGTTCTTCGGCGCAATCTGCCCACTCATCACGGCCTGCTTTGCGCCGGAATCCTTCAGAAAACGGAGCATTTTGCCCAGTTGCCCCACCCGCATCCACTCGATCTGGTCGACCAGTTTCGCCAGGTCCTCGGACGTTTCATTCTCAAACGCGCAGGCCACGATCCTTTTCACCCCCGCCGCGCGCGCCCCCCGGGCCATGGCATGGGGATAGGATCCGTTGCCTGCGATAATCGCCAGGCATTCAGGAACAGCGGCAGGTTGCGTCATGGTTCACAGGGATTGGATGGGCGGACGCCTCCGGGGTCACGGAATCAAGCAGGCGTTTTTGAAAACTCGATCAACGCATAAGCGTTGTGGTTGTGGATCGATTCGAAATTCTCAGCCTCGACGCGGTACCAAAGGATGGATGACTCGCGATTCGCGTGAACCGCCACATTGCGAACCAGGTCCTCTACAAAAACAGGATTGTCATAGGCGCGCTCGGTCACCGCTTTTTCGTCAGGGCGCTTGAGCACGCTGTAAAGCTCGCACGACGCGGAGCGTTCGACGAGCTGGATAAGATCCTCCACCCAGATCGGCGCGCTCGAGCGCATCGAGAACGTCACCTGGCCCCGCTGGTTGTGCGCTCCGCGTTCGCTGATGGCCTTCGAACACGGGCACAATGTTGCCACGGGCACGATCACCGTTGTCACGAAGTCAAACACTCCCCGCTGCAGTGTCGCACTGAACCGCACGTTGTAATCAATCAACCCAAGTTTTCCTGTCACCGGCGCGGCTTTTTCGATGAAGAACGGGAACTCGAAATCCACATGCGCGCATTCCGATGCAAGACGACTGGTGAGCATTTCCAAAAGCTCGCGCACCTTGTCAATGTGCAGCTCCGGCCCGCAGGCGTTGAGCGCCTCGACAAAGCGGCTCATATGCGTCCCCTTGAACTGCCGGGGCAGGTCCACCGTGAGGCTCGCGGATGCAATCGTATGCTGCTCGGCGTGCGCCTTGTCGCGAATCCGCATCGGATAACGCAGGCTCCGCACGCCGACGCGGTCGATATCGATCTTGCGGTCGTCCGCTTCGTTTTGCGTGTCTTTGAGGTGCTCTAGTTCTTTGGGTAACATTTTTTACTGGCTGTCGGTTGAACGCTCTCGGGGGAGGAGCCGCGGCGGGCTGACAATGCGTCAGTTGCGCCGCAGAATGCTAGGGAAGCGCTGCTGCTCAAGCGCTTCTGGAAAATCAAGATTGTAGTGCAGCCCGCGACTCTCCTGGCGCATCAACGCGGAGTCAACGATCAGCGTTGCAACCGTGCAAAGGTTGCGCAGCTCGAGCAGGTCAGTGTTCACCTTGAAGTTCCAGTAAAACTCCTGGATCTCGCGTTCCAAATTCCGCAGGCGTGTGGCGGCCCTCTGCAGTCGCTTGGTGGTTCGCACAATTCCGACATAATCCCACATGAGCCGCCGGATCTCGTCCCAGTTGTGGTACACCACGACCAACTCGTCCAAGTCCTGCGCCTCGCCGCTCACCCAGTTCGGCAGAGCAAAAGTATTGCGCCCGTTGAGCGGGTCATGAGGCCGGGAACGGAGAATCGCCTCGTGGCACCGGTGCGCAACGGCCACGGCTTCGAGCAGCGAATTGCTCGCAAGCCTGTTCGCTCCATGCAGCCCGGTGCATGCCACCTCTCCGATCGCGTACAGGCCCCGCAAGGTCGTCGCCCCGTCCACATCGGTCTGCACGCCCCCGCATTGGTAGTGCGCAGCTGGCACCACGGGAATCGGCTGGCGCGTGATGTCGATCCCGTACTTCAGGCAGGTCTGCGCGATGTTCGGAAAACGTTCGCGCACAAAATCGGCGGGCTTGTGCGTGATGTCTAAAAACATGCAGCGCGCACCGGTGCGTTTCATCTCGGCGTCGATCGCCCTAGCCACCACATCGCGCGGCGCTAGCTCCGCCCTGCTGTCATACCGGTCCATAAACCGGCGTCCCCGGTTGTCAACGAGCTTGGCGCCCTCGCCCCGCACGGCCTCGGAGATCAGGAACGAGCCGGCGTCGGGATGATAAAGGCAGGTGGGGTGAAACTGGATAAACTCCATGTTCGAAACGCGCGCCCCGGCCCTCCACGCCATGGCGAGCCCGTCCCCCGTGGCGATCGCGGGATTTGTCGTGTAGAGGTAGACTTTTCCGCATCCGCCGGTCGCCAGCACGATCCGGTCACTGCGCAAAGTGAGCACTTCGCCGGAAGCCTGGTTGAGCACGTAAACGCCCAGCACCCGGTCCTCGCTCGCGAACCCAAGCTTGCTAAGGCTGATGAGGTCCACGGCCATGTGGTGCTCAAACACCTGGATCGAGGCATGGGCATCAATGGCGGCCAGCAGGGCGCGTTCAATCTCGCGGCCGGTCACGTCTCGGGAATGGAGAATCCTGCGCTTGGAATGCCCCCCCTCCCTCGTCAAAGCCAAATCCTGCGCACCCAAAGGCTCCTTAGCCTCCGCCGATTGCTTCGCGTCAAACTGCACCCCGAGAGCGATCAGTTCGCGCACCCGCGCAGGCCCCTCCGAAATGATGGTTCTAGTGACTTCCTCGTCACAAAGCCCAGCGCCCGCGACGAGCGTGTCCTGCACATGCAGCTCGAAGGAATCCTCCGAACTGGTGACGCAGGCAATGCCTCCCTGGGCGTAGGCGGTGTTGCTCTCCGCTTTGTCCGCCTTGGTGATCAACGCCACCGAACCGTGCTCGGCTGCCTTCAATGCAAAGGAGAGTCCTGCAATCCCGCTGCCTATGACCACATAGTCGTAGCGAATCATTAGTCGACCATAATTGAGTTAGATAGCCACCCATGGCAATAGCCGAGCGCGTATTTGCACGCGTCTACTTGCGTTTTGCGTCCATTTCAGACCGCTGCCCGCGATTTGTTCTCTCTATGCTGGGCATCCGGCCCTTCGACTATCTAGCCTGACAGTATGCCAAACAAGCGCTCTCTTGCTCTCCAAGCCGCCGCCTCACTTAAATCCGGCGCCTCGGAATTGTCTGAAACAAATGTTCTCGTTGGGTTCGATGGGTTTGTAGACACCATCCTTCATGTGGTCAAAACGCGCCATTCCGCCACCAAATACGTGCGCATGGATCGCATGGGCGCGTTCGGTGAGGCCATCACGGATGCCGCCGGCCTCAGCGCCAACATGGAGATGGTTTCGCAAATGCAAAAGCTCGGGGGAAACGGCCCGATCATGGCCAACGCTCTGGGCGCCTGCGGAACCTCGGTGACCTACATCGGCAACCTGGGCAGCCCCGCCATCCATCCCGTTTTCAGCGAGTTTGCGGCCTTCGCCGAGGTTCACTCTATCGCGGAGCCCGGGTACACCGACGCAATCGAATTCGACGATGGAAAGCTGATGTTTGGCAAACATGAAAGCTTGCGCGAAGTCAACTGGGCCAACCTTACAAAACACCTTCCGGAAAAGGCGCTGCTTAAGATATTTTCGAGGAGCCGCTTCATCGCGCTCGTCAACTGGACGATGCTTACCCAGATGAAGGGGATTTTTCAAAAAATCACCACCGTCATCGCCCCAAAACTCAAGGGTCCGAAACGGGTGGTCTTTTTCGACCTCGCGGATCCCGCCAAGCGTTCGCCCGAGGACATCGCTGAGGCGCTCAAGCAGATCGCTAAATTCCAAAAGTTTTTCCGCGTCGTGCTCGGCTTGAACTTCCGCGAAAGCGTGCAGGTGGGCGAGGTGCTCGGCATCCGCAAACCGGAGGAAACCCATTCCGCGGTCACCGCGCAGGCCGTGAAAATCCGCGAGGCGTTGGATATTGAGACGGTGGTCATTCACCCCACGCACTTCGCCGCGGCCGCGGACGCCAACGGCTCGGCTTGCTTGGAGGGCCCGTTCACGGCGAAACCAAAGATCACCACCGGCGCGGGCGACCACTTCAACGCGGGCTTCAGCGTGGGGTGCATCCTCGGACTGAGCCTGGAGGAAAGCCTTCAGATCGGTGTAGCGACATCCGGGTTCTATGTGCGAAACGCAAAAAGCCCGAAGGTGAACGATCTGATAAAATTTCTTAAAACGATCTGATTTTTGAAACTTTTCCGCCCCGCTCCCCGTAGAGGGGGGGAGGGGTCAGGCATCCGGTGGGCGCGCAGCGGCACACGGGGGCGGGGATTTCGTAGATTTGAATGCAGCAGGTAGAGCGCGCGGTTTTATAAGGGAGCAACAAGGAGATCATGATGTCTGAACCGAAAGAGAGTTTGATTGAGGTGCCAAGCCTTGAAACGCAGATGTTCCACCTTTCCAACGGCCTGGAGTTGCTGGTGCACGAGGACCATTCCGCCCCGGTGGCGAGCGTGCAGGCTTGGGTGCGGACCGGCGCCATCCACGAGGGGCGTTTCCTTGGCGCGGGAATCTCCCATTTTGTGGAGCACATGCTCTTCAAGGGGACCGAAAAGCGTTCCTCAAACCAGATTGCGCAGCAGGTGCAAAACGTCGGCGGTTACATCAACGCCTACACCTCGTTCGACCGGACTGTTTACTGGATGGACCTGCCCTCAAAGGGGGTTCCGGTGGCGCTCGAACTTCTCTCTGACGCGCTGTTTTGCTCCGTTATTCCCGAAGAGGAGTACGCGAAGGAACAGGAGGTCATCCGCCGCGAGTTCGCGATGGGCTTCGATGATCCCGACAGGGTTTTGCAGTACAGGGCTCTGGCAACCGCGTTTCGGATTCACCCCTACCGGCATCCGGTGATCGGACATCTCGAGGTGTTCAACGCGCTCAAGCGGGACGATCTTTTCGCCTACTACAAGGAACGCTACGTGCCCAACAACATGTTCTTCGTGGTCTCGGGCGACGTTCGCGCAACTCAGGTCCGCGAAATGCTCGCCGGCTGGGTTGAAAAATTTCCGCGGCGGGCGCTGGCCCCCGTCCATATCCCGCAGGAACCGCCACAGCTAGGCAGGCGCGAGTTTCATGAACAATTCGCCACGGAACTGAGCCGCTCCAGCATGATGTGGCACGTTCCGGAATTGACCCATCCGGATGTACCCGCACTCGATTTGCTCGCTTCCATTTTCGGGCAGGGCCGGAGCTCGCGGCTCTACCGGCGTCTTCGAGAAACCGATGGCATTGTGCATTCCGTCGGAGCGTGGAATTACACGCCGGCTGAGCGCGGAGTTTTCGGAGTGGACGCGCTCTATGACCCGCAGAAGCGCGCAAGAATTGAACAAACGGTGTGGGAGGAGCTGCAGAAACTTCGCGAGGGCGGCGTGCGCACCAAGGAGCTTGAAAAGGTCCAGCGCATGGCTCTGAGTTCGCAGATCTCCGGCCTGATGACCGCCGGAGGAAAGGCGTCCGAGATCGGCTCGAATTGGATGGTTTCGGGCAACCCAAACCTGTCGCTCCACTACATGGCGCTGCTGCAAAAGGTAAAGCCCGAGGACATCGTGCGCGTCGCCTCCGAGTATCTCGTGGCGGATCGCACCAGCGTGGTGACACTGAACCCAAAAGGCGCGGCCGACGCAGCGCCCGCGGCGGAAAGGGTGACCCAGCGGGGGGAAATTCGCAGGCGCACGCTTTCGAACGGATTGCGAACCTTGGTTTGCGAGGACGACCGTCTGCCGATGGTGACGGTGGTGGCCGCTTTCAAGGGTGGGCTGGCAGCCGAATCGCCTGCCAACAACGGCATCAGCAAACTCATGAGCCGCGTCCTGATCAAGGGCACCGAAAAAATGTCTGCAGAACAGATCGCGGAGGAAATCGAGTCCATGGGCGGATCCCTGGGGGCAGATGCGGGAAACAACACCATTTCCCTGAGCATGAAACTTCTGCGTTCTGACTTGCCCAGGGGGATGGAAATCCTGGGGGACATTCTGCGGTCAGCGAGTTTCCCTGATGCCGTTGTGAAGCGGGAAAAGGAAGTGCAGCTCGCCGCAATCAAGGAAGAGGAGGAGGAGCCAGTGGCCGTGACGCGCCGGCTAATGCGCGCCACCCTGATGGCGGGGCATCCCTATGGCATGCAGTCTTTGGGGACAGCTCAGAGCCTCGAATCCTTGCAGCGCAAGGATCTTGCGGAATGGAAGGACCGATTACTAGTCGCCGCCAACGCGGTGGTTTCGGTGTTTGGCGATGCGGAAGTCGACCAAGTGCACGCCCTCTTGGAACAACACCTAGGCGCGCTGCCGAAGGGGACCGAAGCCCTGCAGAGTTTGCCCGCGTTCAGCGAACTGACCGCCCACGGCGAAATCGAGGAGCATATGGATAAACAGCAGGCTGTGCTGATGGTCGCCTACAGGGGGGCGGATTTATACAGCCCAGACCGGGCCGCGCTTGATCTTTTGGACGAAGCCTGCAGCGACCTGGGATCCCGAATGTTTATCCGCATCCGCGAGCAGCTCGGCCTCGCGTACTTCGTGGGGTCCTCGCAATTCGTGGGGTTGAATGGCGGCGCGTTCACCTTCTATCTGGGCACGGACCCGATGAAGCGGACAGCGGTGCTCGCCGAGTTGCGGGACGAGATCCGAGAGCTCGCGACCAAGGGCCTGAGCGAGGAGGAGCTTGCACGAGCCAAGGAGAAGTTTCTGGGCTCGATGGATATCCGAAATCAAAGCCTCGACGCATTCGCCGGGGAATGCACCGTCAACGAGCTGTTGGGGCTGGGTGCCGAACATTACCGGGTGGTGCGCGAGAGAATTAGCCAGACCACCTTGGAGGGATGCCTGGAGGTCGCAAACCGTTACTTCGCCAAGCCGTTCGCTGTCACGGTGACCGTCTCCCCCTCATAAGAAGGGCTTATCCCTCAAATCACCGAGAATGAGATCACAGGGACGGATCGATCGCCCAACCCGGCCACCGTCAGTCGGGGAGATTAATCAGGCTGGATGTGACCATGGAAATGGTTCAAAGTTTTAGCCTTATTTGCGGGGGTTGCCAAAAAATCCAGCCCCGCAGCCAACCGCCAGCACCCCCCCAAATCGAGACTTTCAGAACATGGCAGACCCACTAGCAGACGCGGCCGGAATAAAAATTGGTTTAGGAGGTGCCGCGCTCCAGCTCGGGGGAAAGACTCCCCTGTTCATTCTCGGCCCGTGCGTCATGGAATCCGAGGAGTTCACGTGGCAAATGGCGCACGACATCAAGGCTATCTGCGATCGTCTGGGGGTTGGATTTGTTTTCAAAGCCTCGTACGACAAGGCGAACCGCACTTCGGTGAGCAGCTTCCGGGGAATCGGTGTCTCCGAGGGCAGCCGGCTCCTCGGGCAGATCGGGGAGAAACTGGGGGTGCCGGTCACCACAGACGTGCACTCCGAGCAGGAAGCGCAAACCGCGGCGGAATACGCCGATATTTTGCAAATCCCGGCCTTCCTCTGCAGGCAGACCGACCTCATTCACGCGGCAGCAAAAACCGGCAGGGTTGTGAATGTAAAAAAAGGGCAGTTTCTCGCTCCGCACGACATTAAGAACATCGCGCTCAAGCTGGAGTCTTTCGGGGCCGAAAAGTTTTTCTTCACCGAGAGAGGATCCAGTTTCGGGTACAACAACCTGGTGGTCGACATGCGCTCGCTTTACTGGATCCGAGAGATGGGATTCAGAGCGGTTTTTGACGCGACGCATTCCGTTCAAAGGCCCGGGGGCGGGGGCGATCGGACCTCGGGGGACGGCGTGCTGGCTCCGGTTTTGGCGCGGGCGGCCGTTGCTGCCGGTTGTGACGGCGTGTTCATTGAGACGCATCACAATCCCGCCCAGGCGCTGAGCGACGGCCCGAATCAGATACCTCTAGGGGAACTGCAGGGGGTCTTGGCCCAGCTCATTCAAATCCACTCGTTGATCCATGCGTGACCAACGTGACATCAGGTCCCTGTTTTTTTCGTTAGCCGCGGCGACGTTTGCACTGCAACCGTCGAGCGCGTTTTGCAATGAACCAGTTCCCGCAAATCTGGCACCCTCGGAAAAGGACGCGGCGCAGAAAACTCCGGTCAGCGCCCTTCCGAAAATATCCTTTGACGACCGGCCGGGGGAGGCAACCAAAGCGCCTGATGCGCCGAATGCGCCCAGTACCGCGAAGGAACAGGATTCAAAAGAAACACAGCCCGTCGAAAAACAGCAGTCCGAGAAAACCGCCGAGGACAGTCCCAAGCAACCCGCTCCGCTCTCAATACCCTTCATCGAAGGATACGACAGCCTGGATCTGAAAATCCCAGACTTCGACTCAACCACGGGCGCGCTGAAATCATTCTTTTCCATCGGAGCGCTACGCCGGCTGGACGACACACATTTGGAAATCCGGCAAAGCTTCCTCGGACTCTACAAACCCGACGGCTCGGTGGATCTGTCCGTTGACGTAACCAAAGCCTCGCTTAATAGGTTTACTCGCAAGTTAAGTTCAAGCGTGCCGGTGATCATCTGGAGCGATGAGTTTCAAGTCACAGGCGCTACCATGGAGCTAGATACCGTGTCAAAGGAGGCTAGATTAGGAGGCCCCGTGCGAGTGCTCATCTACAAAGGCGAACGCGATGCCGACGACGGTTTGGATGCCAACGGGTCCTCTGGGGAAACAGGCGCATCCCAGGCCGAACCGCAGGGCGGCCGATCACCCGACGCACCTGGCGCAAAGAAAGACAAAATCAATTAGGCAAAGCGTATCGAGCCATGAATACAACGACCCCGCAAAACCGCTTTCTGAGCGCATTTCGTGTTGCCCATCTTCGCAAAGAACTTTCATCCCTGCTGGTTCTGCTGGTAGCGGCTGGAGGCCCACTTGCAGCCGCTGAATCGCCCAACAACCTGCTGGACAAGCCGCTGCTTCCGGGGGCCGAAAAAGACGGCCTAGGAAAGCGGGATTCCGTCGCAAAACCGTCCTTGGAGAAATCTCCGAAACCGGCCAAAGCCCCGAACTCTGGCAGTTCATCGCAGAAGCCGGAAGGCGCGACGGAGATCACGGCCCAGAAGCGTCTGGTGTTTGACCCCAAAGAATCCAAGGCCGTTTTCACCGGGGACGTGGTCGTTGTGGATCCCAGGTTCAACCTGAACTGTGAAATTCTGACCGCGTTCATCAAAAAGTCGGAGCCCAAGATCCAACCTCAAAACACTACCAAGGAAGAGCTTGCGCCAGCCAAGGCTGAGCCGCCAGCTTCAAGCAAATCGCCATCCCTGACCCCGAAGAACTCGGGTGGTCTGGAAAAAGCTATCGCAGAGGGAGATGTCGTCATCGTGCAGGAACGCGTCAACGAACAGGGGGAAGTTGAAAGAAGCATCGGACGCGCTCAAAAAGCTGTGTACGAATCGACTACAGACACCATTTCCCTCTACGGATGGCCCCGTGTCGACCAGGAGCACAAGCGCAATTCGATCGTATCTACTGCGGCAGACACAGTGATGACGATGAGCAAAAAAGGGGATGTCGACATCCAGGGGCCGATGAAGGCCGTCTTCTGGAACTCCTCGTCTGCAAGCCGTTAATTTAGAACACTATCCAATCCAGTGCAGGACGCCAAATCTCCCATCTTAAAGACTGAAGGATTGGTGAAGATTTACGGCAATCGCGCCGTGGTCAATGGGGTGGACATCCAGCTGGGGCGCGGGGAGGTCGTCGGGCTGCTTGGCCCGAACGGGGCTGGCAAGACGACGAGCTTCTACATGATGGTGGGCCTGGTGCGCCCGAATGGAGGCAGGGTAATGTTCCATGGAGAGGATGTTACAAATCTTCCTGTGCACCTGCGCGCCCGCATGGGAATGAGCTATCTGCCCCAGGAAGAGTCTATCTTCCGCAAGCTCACGGTTGAGGAAAATTTGTTAGCTATCCTGGAAACTCAGCCGCTATCGAAAAAATTACGTAAAGAACGTTGCGAAGAGCTGCTGAATCAGTTTGGAATATCACACGTGGCCAAGCAGCTCGCATTGACATTGTCAGGTGGGGAAAAGCGCCGGCTCACCATCGCTCGCTCGCTGGTGACCAATCCGAGCCTCCTAATGCTCGACGAACCATTCAGCGGGGTGGATCCGATCGCCGTGGCGGATGTTCAGCAGATAGTTACGAAGCTCAAAGACATGGGTTTGGGCATCCTGATAACCGACCACAACGTGCGTGAAACGCTCTCCATCGTGGACAGGGCGTATTTGATTTTTGAAGGGCGTGTTGAAACGCAGGGCACCAAAGAATTTCTGGTCAACGATCCGGTAGCCCGCCGGGTGTATCTCGGGGAGGGCTTTCGGATGTAGTTGAGAATAAACAAAAACAAAACCGGACACGCGCTTGTGCCAGAAAAGAGCGTGCCCACCGAAATGAACAGTGACTATGCAAACAGCTAATGTGAACGTTCCTATTCGAGTGGATGGCAGACACCTAGTGGTGACAGAGGCCATGTATCAGCATGTGGTTGAAAAACTCAGCCACCTGCATCTGGATTACCCAAAAATTATCGAAGCACACGTCGTGCTCGACCTTCAAAAGCATGGGAACCGGCACTTCGCTGAGATCATCATGCGCTGTGCCAACCACATCACGCTGGAGGCCTCGGTGACCACCAACAACCTCTACGCGTCCATCGACCTCGCTGTCGCGAAAATCGCACAGCAGATGCGTAAGTTCAAAACACGCCACCTCCTCGGCTACCGCGCCGGGCGGCGGGCGGCTTAGTTCGGAGCCTCAATCCGATCCGCAAACCCCAATCGGGCGGGTCCTCCCCAAAGACTATCTTTCCGGAGGACCCGCACTGCGGAAAGTCCGCAGCGCAGCATGCCTCGAAGCGGCATACTTGAGAGACAACCAATTTGAGGACGAGAGCGGGCCTCGCCCCGCCCTGCCCATTCTTCAAATTCGCCTACCGGGAGCCTGGCATCGCAAGCATCTCGATCTCGCCCACACTCAGGGCTCGATCAAAAACCGCGACTTCGTCCAGTCTGCCCTCCCAGTTCGAATCGCTATCGCTTCGGCCACCAAAGAAGCACTGTTCGATCGGAGTTTTTTGAGCCACGACGGCCTCAAACTCCAACGCACCATTCAGGTAAGCTTTCGCAGAACTCTTGGAGTGCACCAGCACTAGGTGTTGCCATTTCCAACGCGGCACCTCGGTTTTACCCGACGCAACCGGAGCAGCCCTATCTCCCTCCCTCAACATGATCCGCCCCGGCATAACACCCGTCCCCGCAATGCCCAGATGCGTTCCGTAACCGGACACCCCGTGGTCGTGATCCCGCGAAAAAAGCCATCCGGAAACCTCACGAGCGTCATTCGGCATGCCATTCCAAAACCAAAGAGAAACCGAATAGACATCGTTGATTTCAGGTAACCGCGCCCTGAGCCTGCCTCCAACAAAAAGGGCTGCCCTGTTTTTTGAGGAACCGCCGCAGAATGCCTCCGAATGCGTTCCTTCCAAATAATAAGTGACGCCGGATTCATAGACCGCATCGCGGTGGTGACCGCTTTCATCCGCTGCATGCGGCCCCGTGAACTCATTTAGTCGCCAGAACGCCAGCGGCTTCATTGAAAGAATTTTTCGCGTCGCCTCGCCCGCTGGCAGCGCCCACGGACGCCGCGCGCTCCCCGTCACCGATTCCAAAAGTTCAATCGCCACCTGCGAAATCTTCGCCTCTGCATCAATCTCAAGACCGGCGGAGCGCGCCGCCCAAGTGTTGTATCCGCCGAATGGATGCTGCTCGGCCGGGGGGATATATCCGTCCCCTCCGTTTGCGAGCTCGATCACCATCGTGTTTTGAAGCGGGCTGCCAGCTTTGATCTTCAATCCCGTTACCGCATAAGTCTCATTCGGCGTGGTTGCCAGCGCGGTGCTGCCAATCCTCAAGGCTTGCACCACGACGTCAGTTTGCTGCAGTTCATCAAGCAGGATCTGTTCGCGGGCATAAACCTCCGTCTGTGTTTTGAACGGCCGACCGCCAACCGCATCGATTGTGCGTTTCGCCCACTCCAGCATCTGCTTGTTGGGAACGCGGTATTTGAGGGG
>JBILUQ010000238.1:0-6187 GCA_044370935.1 Chthoniobacteraceae bacterium | reverse complement strand
CTTTAAAAACGCCCGCAAATCATCCCGCCGCGGCGCACGCACAATGAATTGATTGTAGATATGATGATTCGCGAGACCCGAATCGCTCCAAGGCTCGCTAGGAAGCGTCATCACCCGGTCAAGGCTACGTTGCGCAAACGCGCGCCGATAGAACGCCGCTCTTTCACGCCTGCCCGCGCCCCACGAATCCAGATGCGGAAGCTTCACATTCAAAACAGCCGCCTGAATCGCATCCAAACGAAAGTTGCCCCCCACCGAATGGTGGTAGTAGCGCGGCTCCATGCCGTGATTGCGAAGTGAACGAATTTTATCGGCGAGCTTCGCGTCGCGGCATGTCACCATTCCGGCGTCACCGAAGGCACCGAGATTTTTGGTGGGATAAAACGAATACCACCCCGCCTCTGCGATGGCGCCGGCTCCACCCATCGGATGGGAGGCACCGAGGGCCTGCGCCGCATCCTCCAAGACTGGCACCCCGTATTCCGAAGCCAGCGCGGTGATGCGCGCCATGTCAGCGCAGCAACCGTACAAGTGGACAGGAATGATCGCCTTCACATTCGGCGTGCCACGAAGAACCTCCGCGAGCGCGTCCGGGCAGATGTTGTAAGTGGCGGGATCGATGTCCGCAAAGACGATCCTCGCCCCGAGCCGCGCCACGCACCCGGCGGTCGCGAAAAAAGTGTAGGGCGTGGTGACCACCACATCTCCCGGACCGATTCCGAGCGCCATCATCAACACCAGCTGCGCATCCGTCCCGGATGAAACTCCGATCGCATGTCCGGCACCTGCGTAATCGCATATGGACTTCTCAAGCCTTTCAACCTGCGGGCCCAGAACAAGCGTCTGGGAGTCCGCCACCTGCTCAATCTGCTTCAGAATCTCCGCCTTCAACGGAGCGTACTGAAGCCTGAGATCTAAAAGAGGAACCTGCATGAGAAAGCGAAACGGCGCTGATCCTTTTGATCAAATTAATCGGAGATCCGCATGCCCACTGCGCCGGCCTCGCGGTTCGTCCTTGAACGAGACCCCCGAAGCCCGTGATTGCAGTTGCGGAAAGCGATAGAGCAGGATGCAGGGAAGAGCCCGGCCGGACTACAGCCCGCTTCCTGCCTCGAGCTTTTTGAATCCCTTATAGATGACATCTTTGTAGGTCTGTCCGCTCGGGATCATCGGCAAAACATGCTCCGTGTAGGGCACCATGACATCGAGCACGTACGCGTCCTTGGAGTCGAGCATGCGCTGCATCGCACCGCGCAGATCCTTCTTGTGAATCACGCGCTCGCACGTCACTCCGAAACCTTCGCACATCTTGACGTAGTCGGGATAAATGCGATTCAGATCCGACGGATCACCGAGGAAAGTGTGGCCGCGGTTGGAGTTGTAAAAACGGTCTTCCCACTGCACGACCATGCCCAGCCACTGGTTGTTGAGGATGAGAGCCTTGGCTGCGATCTTTTCGATGTGCGCCAACGCGAGTTCCTGCACATTCATCAGGAACGAACCGTCCCCGTCGATATCAACGACCTGCTTGTCGGGGCAAGCCACCTTCGCTCCGATCGCTGCCGGATATCCAAAGCCCATTGATCCAAGACCCGCGGAGGTGATGAAGGAACGGGGATTGTTGAACTTGTAGTACTGGCCGGCCCACATCTGGTGCTGGCCCACGCCAGTGGTGATGATTGCGTCGCCCTTCGTGAGCTCCCACAACAATTCGATCGCGTATTGCGGTTGGATAACGTCGGCCGTGTCTTCGTACTGGAAAGGAAACTCGTCGCGCCAAGCTGCGATCTGCCGGTACCAATCCGGGAAAGCGGTGAACGCCGTGAGGTCGTTCTTATCGACAACTTTCTTACCTGCCGAATCGAGCATCTGGTTCAGACGCGCTAGGGCGTACTTCACATCACTGAGGATAGGCAGCCGCACCGGCTTGTTCTTGTTGATCTCGGACTCATCGATTTCGATGTGGACGATCGTTCCGTGCTTTGCGAATTCGGAAAGCTTTCCGGTCACACGGTCATCGAATCGCACGCCAACAGCGATCAGAAGGTCCGCTTCATTGACTGCGTTGTTCGCGTACACGGTTCCGTGCATTCCAAGCCACCTCAAAGAGAGCGGATGCGTCTCTGGAAAACAACCGATGCCCATCAAGGTAGAGGCCACTGGAATCTGGGCGCGAAGCGCGAACTCCTTGAGCTCCGCAGAAGCCTCCCCAGAAATCACGCCGCCGCCCACGTAAAGCATCGGGCGCTTCGCATGCCCAATCAACTCCACGAGTTCCTTAAGGTCCGCATCGTCCGCTTTGCGTACCGGATCGTATCCGCGCAGATTCACTTTTTCGGAGAACACCAAGCGCCCCATCGCCTGCTGGATGTTCTTTGGGATATCGATCAAAACCGGGCCCGGACGCCCCGTCTGGGCGATGTGAAACGCCTCTTTCACAATCCGAGGAATGTCGTTCACATTCATCACGAGATAATTGTGTTTGACCACCTGGGCGGTCACCGAGAACACGTCGGTTTCCTGAAAGGCGCCCTTCCCAATCATGTGCTGCGGCACCTGACCGGTGATGGCCACCATCGGAATCGAATCCAGATACGCGTCCGCGATGCAAGTCACGAGGTTCGTGGCCCCGGGGCCGGATGTGGCCATCACAACTCCAGCCTTGCCAGTGGCGCGAGCGTAGCCTTCGGCGGAGAAACCCCCGCCCTGCTCGTGGCGCGGCAGATATGTGCGAATTTTGGAGGACCGCGTCAGCGCCTGATGCATGTGCATCGAAGCTCCGCCGGGGTACGCGAAAATCGTATCAACCCCCTCCCGCTCCAAGCATGCGACAAGAATGTCGGCGCCGCTGATCAATTCGCCTTGGTCTGCAGCGCTCGGGTTTTGCGAACGCTCGGGAGTGGAAATGGAATTACTCATATAAAAAGCACGTAAACAAAGTCGTGGAACCCCACAGACTATCGTCTTTGTCTAAGAACGGCAAGCCTGCGGAGATACCGCTTTCCTCTAAGATCGCCCGAGCGCGGCATTAAAAGCGGCCGTCTGGGATGCAGGGCCGGGCGTCAGGCGTCCGCAGCTTCGCTAAAGCGTTTTGCATCCAGCACTTTACCGGACTCCTCCCTGAACCGGTAAAGCGGCACGCCCTCCCCTCGGGAAAGGTCTTTGAACGCCGCAGGCACATCCCTTTTTTGCAGAACCACCTCCTCCACTCCTGCCTCATCGCACCTGAGCGCCTTCAAATAACCCTTAAACTCCCTGGGAGCGCCTATCACGCGGCACAAACCCCGCGATCCAACCGGCGACGCCGCATGCTCCACCCCACCAACACCGTCCTGCGCCGGCCGCGAAACGACGTCCGCGCGAGTTTTTTCCATCACCAGAAAACTATAAGGCAACACCCGCAAATCAACGCCGACCACAGTTGAAAGCTCTTTCCAAGCTGGATCCTGATGCACGAACGAAGGGACGCGCGCGAAATGATGGCACCAATGCCTCTCGTTTTCCGCAGTCAGCATCGGACAACGTGCGGAATGCGTGCACGGAGCAACCGCGCGCCATCCTGCATTGAGGAGAGGTTCCCGCACAAATTCCACCAACCGCCTGCTCGCGTCATGGGTCGCCGCCTCCACCCAAATCAAGCTGCTCGCGCCCGAAACGCACTCCACCCATTCGCTAAACTGCCGTGGACTCAATTCCGTCACAACGTGGCTCACCAAAACCGTGGAATCCGTGACGATTTCCTTTGAAAGCGCAGAGCCTCCATCGCGCACGTCCACCTGATGCGGAAGCAGAGCTTTTGCCGCATAACTCCGCGCCAATGGCGAGCGATCCAGCAAAACCACTTCGCTCACCATGTCACGCCATTGCTCCAAAAACTTGCGCCCCGCCACTCCGGAGCCGCACCCCGCATCAACCAACTTCGATGCGGAGGGACTCCACTTCCGCAGTTCAAGCTCGCCCAGCACCGCATCCCATTTCCACGCGATGCGCTGTGCAAAAGTTTTTTCGTACAGCTCCAAGTCTTCCAAGGATGCCCAGTAGTCGGCCTCGCCTGCAGTTCCGCCGATGAACCCTTCGCGCATTTTCGATAAACGCGAAATCTGATGAGCATTCCAATATTTCATTGCGCAGTTTTTTCCAAAAGTTCCACCAAATGCTGCCGCCCAATGCCGAACTCACGCATCACCAGCTTGAGTTCATCCGAGGCAGCGGACAGCAGCGGGACCGCGTTTTTCTTGCGCATTGCGGCAAGCATCAAATTTTTGCCCGAATGTTCCGGATCAACAAACTCGAACACACGCGCATCGTAGCCGCAGCCCTCCAAAGCAAGCGCGCGAATGCCATCGGTGATTATTTCCGCCTGCCGCTCCTGCAGAATACCGTGCTTTAATATTCCCGCTAAAAACTCAGGGGCGGCCAACTGCGCACGCACCTCCTTGTGACAGCACGGCGAGGTCAAAACCAGCGAGGCTCCGGCTTTGACTCCGTGGAAAAGCGCGTCGTCTGTCGCAGTATCGCAAGCATGCAAGGCAACAAGCACATCCAACCCGCTTGCCGGGGTCCATTCGCCGATCTTGCCGTGCGCAAAACTGAGGCGGGCAAACCCAAGTTCCTTAGCAAGCGCGTTACCCGACTCAACGAGTTCCTCGCGCGCCTCGACCCCGACTATGTCTGCATCCCATCCGCGCATTTCAAAGGCACGCGCCATCGCGAAAGTCAGGTATCCCTTCCCCGCCCCCATGTCCGCAACCTTGAGCGGCTTCGTGGCGTCTCCTCGCCATGCGTCCATGAGATGTCCCAGCAGTTCGACGAATCTCACGATCTGCCGCAATTTTCCCGCCATGCCCGGCCTTGGCTGCCCCTCGGCATTGGTCACGCCCAACCGGCGCAGGAAAGGTTCCGCTCCGAAAGCGCTCCGGAGCGGGTGCTCTCGGTCATGTGATCTGTCGGGGGCCTGGGTGAAAGTGGGACGCGATTTGCGCTCCTTGACGCCGCCACCGGACGCGCGGCGAAACTTGAAATCGCCGCTCAGAGTAAAAAGATGGGCCTCCCTCCAACCGGCGGAGAATTCGCTGGAGATCAATTCCACGGCTTCATCGGGCGGGAGGTTTGTGGTGAGCTCCTGGGTTCGGCGGCAGCGGACGATGGAAAACGCCCAGCCCCGCTTGAGAAGCACGGGCCGCACCTTGATGTTTCGCAAATCCGATTCGGCGGCCTCGGGCACGCTTAGGGTGAGACTGACAAACTGCGATGCATCCCAGGCTTGGCGCAGCCGTTCTTTGAGAGAAGAGGAGTCGCTGGGATTGGTCACTGCACGTTGATAGCGGAGCGCCCCGAGTAGGCAATCCCAGCGTGAACGCGCGCCTCCTTGCGCCCCGCGGGATTCCGGCTAGGGTGGCGATGCAGCGGGTGGCAGACGGTCGCTGGCGGAGGCGGCTCCTTCGGGAGACGTCATCTGACAGAGGAAAGTCCGAACACCTCCAGACAACACGCCGTGTAGAATACGCGGGGGCTGGTCGCGAAAGCGTCTGGCAACGGAAAGTGTCACAGAAAACAGACCACCTCGGCATCTTCGGATGCAGGGGTAAGGGTGAAAAGGCGGGGTAAGAGCCCACCGCCCGACGGGCAACCGGCGGGGCACGAAAAACCCCGTGTGGTGCAAGACAAAACAGGGAGCGTCTGGCGTCTGGCCAGCTCCGCCTTCGGGTGGGGCCGTTCCCGGGTATTAGTCGCACCCTGCCTCGGCAGGGCGTTCCGCTTCGGCGGGATGAGAGAAATGACCGTCACGCGCGGAGTCTCCGGACTCTGGGCGACAGAATTCGGCTTACCGCCACCCGCTGCATGCTTTTTTGGTGGATGGTAGTGACTTATGCTGCTTACATGGGACAAAACTAGCGGAAGCTTCAACAGAAGCTTCAACACATCTCACGAAATGCCCAGTCGTTTCAGCGCGTCTCTCACGGCATTTTGGGAACAAAATCTCCGCCCAACCAGATGGGGGGGCGGGGTCACACTCTCCATCAGCGCAGCGACGTCGACGCATTGGGCCATCCGGATTTTTTTGCGCCAAAGGGGCAGGGTGTGGGGCCGAAGTGATGGCGGGAAAGACGTGGCATCCTCACGCTGGGGCTGTAAAGGCGAGTCAGGAGACAGAGGTGTTTGATTGCATATTTCACCTCACTTCTGG
>JBILUQ010000144.1:0-9340 GCA_044370935.1 Chthoniobacteraceae bacterium | reverse complement strand
ATTCATGAAATCGTTGTAGCAATGCATTTCCGCGCGACTGCCGGCGATCTCGCGCGGATCCCCCACTATCACCCCACGCTCAGCGAGATCTGGACTTACCCCGCCGAGGAGCTTGCGTAGGGACTGCTGATTTGTCGAACATACCGCACATCATGGCGGCCCAATCGACAGAGAATCTCAGCGCGGACCCACCCAAGAACAGCGCCTCAGCTGAATCGCAAGACAAGGGTCTGGATGCACTCTTTGCTCCAAAGTCCATTGCCTTGATCGGCGCAACGGATCGCGAAGGAAGCGTGGGGCACGCGCTCGCAAAGAACCTCAGCGCTTTCACGGGCACGCTTTTTTTCATCAACGCAAACAAGCCCACCGTTTGCGGCAGGACGGCGTATCCAAATCTCGCCAGCATCGGAGAAAGCGCTCGGGTGGATTTGGCTGTGATCGCCACGCCGGCGGCGCGCGTACCGGCCACGCTTCGCGAGTGCGCGCAAGCCGGAGTAAAAGCGGCCATCGTTATCTCGGCCGGATTCCGTGAAGCAGGAAATTCCGGAGCGGCGCTCGAGCGGGAAATGCTGCTGGAGGCGGCGCGTGGCGGCATCCGGATCCTGGGTCCGAACTGCCTCGGCCTGATGGCGCCGCACGCGTCAATGAACGCCACATTTGCCGCGGGACCGGCGCGCCCCGGCATGCTCGCATTCATCAGCCAGAGCGGAGCGCTTTGCACTGCTATCCTCGACTGGAGCTTCGGGGAGCGCGTTGGGTTCAGCGGATTTGTTTCCGTGGGCTCGATGTCGGATGTTGGATGGAGCGATCTGATCCGCCACTTTTCAAAAGATCCGAACACGCGCGGGATTGTGATGTACATGGAGTCGATAGATCGCGTCGCGCAATTTATCGACGCAGCGTTGGATACAGTTCCCAGAAAACCCATCATCGCAATCAAGGTGGGCAGGACAAAGGAAGCGTCGAGAGCAGCCGCATCGCACACCGGAGCAATGACGGGGGACGATGCAACCATCGATGCTCTGTTCCAACGCGCCGGGGTGATACGGGTGGACAGCATCGAGGAGCTTTTTGACACCGCCGAGCTACTTTCAAAAACTGCAGGCGCTCCGCCGAAAGGCGCGAGTCTGGCGGTTCTCACCAATGCGGGAGGCCCCGCGGCGCTAGCGACTGACAGCTTGATCCGCTCGGGAGGCAGGCTCTGCCAATTGAACGAGTCGACGATTCAAACGCTCAACGCGCTGCTTCCCGCACATTGGAGTCATGGTAATCCGATTGACATTCTTGGCGATGCCGACGCCGACCGGTACCGCAATTCACTGCGCGCGGTTCTCGAGGACCCGCACGCCAACGGAGCGCTCGTGATCCTCACGCCCCAGTCGATGACGCAGCCGCTTGCAACCGCGCAGGCGATCATTGACGTCCAAAGGGCCGCGGCAAAGCCGGTCCTCGCAAGCTGGATGGGCGGGGAAAGCGTAGCGGCCGGCCGCGAACTGCTCAATGCCGCCGGCATTGCGACCTTCGATTACCCCGATGAGGCCGCTCGCGCCTGGATGCTTTTGTGGAGCCGTGCAGAGCGGTTGCCGCTCATCGCCGAAGCCCGGCGGGTCGCATCGCTTCAGCCGGCGCCCATGGCGGAAGCACGGGCAGCGCTGGCCGAACATCTTTCCGAAGCCACGACCCTTCTCACGGAGACTGCATCCAAATTGATCCTGCATGCCGCGGGAATACCCACAAACGCCACAGTGCATGCCAGCTCCGAAGAGGATGCCGTAGCAGCCGCGAAGGAGCTCGGCTTTCCAGCAGTGCTGAAGCTTCACTCAAAGACGATCACGCACAAATCGGATGTAGGCGGCGTCCGGCTGAACCTCGAGGATGCGGCCGCCGTTCGCGAGGCTTGGCGCGCGATTCAATCGAGCGTGCCTAAGGCTGCTTTTGACGGTGTGTCAGTGCAGCGGATGTTTCGCGGCCCGTCAGTGGAGCTAATCTGCGGGTTCAGACGGGATCCACAGTACGGTCCCGTTCTGATTTTTGGAGCCGGCGGCGTTTTGGTTGAAACGCTGCGGGACACGGTGATCCTTCTGCCGCCGCTCTCTCGGATGCTGGTCATGGATCGGATCCGGCAAACGCGCATCTTCTCCGCGCTAAAAGGGACGCGCCAATTTAGGGAAGTTGATTTGGATGCCCTGGCGGACCTGATCATCCGAGTCGGAGAACTTGCGCTCGCGGCGCCGGAGATCGAGGAACTGGACATCAACCCCCTCGTTTTTGAGGCCGGACTTCCACTCGTGCTGGATGCCCGGATCACCTGCCGTCACGGCTTGGCATCCTGACTCCGGACACGGCCCGGCAGGATGGCGCATGCATCTTTGCATCCGAACACCCGGCTGAGCAAATAGCGGTTGCGGCTGATCCACTGGTAGACGATTTCCGCCAGAAAGATCACCCCGGGAATCCACAGAATGAGGCAGAGCAGCCATAACGCCGGCAGACGCATCCCGATAAACCGGATCGCACGGGCGCCCCGATAAATCCTCCCCTGCGGCGTCACGCAATGGATGGCTTCGCGCAGTGCCTCGCTCGTGAGGCTTGGTGCGATCTGCGCGACGCGCTCATCGGAAAGCGGCACCAACGCCAAGCGATTGCCCCAGTCCAGCCAGCCAAGCAATCGCATTTGAAAGGTACAAAGCGAACACTCGTTGTCGTAAAGCACGACATGCGCCGGCTTTTGCCGGGGCACTTCCTGAGTTCCTGCATCTGTGTCGCGCTTCATGTTCGTTAGCACTCCCAAGGTATCGGTCCAAAGCCTCTGCCCTCCGTCTCCGGGCCTCCCGACTGCCACGGTTATTCGGAAACCATCTCGATCCGCTTGTCCAGCACCTCCCCAGTGAAACGGTCGATGGCCAGAAAAATCCATGCGCGGGATTCGGCGTTGCGCACGAAACTGGTGAAATCTCGGCCGCCGGTCGGGATCTGCCCGCTTTGCACGATAACGTCCATCATCAGATTCCACACCCGCGTCTGGCCGGCGCCCGCAAGCGAGCGGAGGATCGCCTCCTGACGGCGATGCACCTTCCAGTCTTTGCTATCCGACAATACGCCGGACTTCACTAAGTCCTCTGAAAAACCCGTGAAATGCCAGCTCACCCCGTCCTCGCTTTTGGACATGTCAGGATTGCGCTCGGGTTCCGTTCTCGTACGCGGAACCTTGGAGGTGTACACAGGATCGGTTTTCCTGAATGCCCCATCCCCAGCATCCTTCGTAAACAATTTTCCAACCAGTTCGGCAACATTAGTCAGGGGCCCGAGCCATGGCAAAATTCCCATGGTCCTGCGAATCAGTGCATACGCGACCTCGCTTGCCTCGATTCGGCTAAGCACGATCGACTTTGAAGTCTCGTCCTTGAGCGCCCCCGACAAGAGCGCCTTTAAAACCGGCTGCTGCCTTGTGTTCAAATTCACTTTCCCAGCCACGAGCGGCTGGGTGGACTCCACAGAGCCGGTGGAAGCCAGACTTTGGCCCGAAACCGGAATGGGCGGCGGCTCACTGATACAAAACACATCCAGCAGCGCCGCATCTCCTGACTCGGCCGTTGAAAAGCTCACGTTCTTCCAGGGGGCCCCCCGGAATGCGTAGCCCATTTCACCGACGGACTGGAAGGGCCGGTTGAGCACCACCGGCCGGTTGTCGGCGGAGAGCGCCGCATCCCCCGCGGACTTGCTCATAGGCAAGCCCTGATTTTCAGCGAACCCTCCCACGGATGCATGCGCCCCACTAGCCCGGCGTACAACGTCATCCGGATCGGCATACGCCTGCCGGTACGGCGCATTCGGGTCTTCAGAGGTAGATTCCGACGGCATAATATTCTCGCTATACATGCCAATCCGGTTGGTGCACGCCCACGACCCGGAATCTGCATTGTCATGTTGAAAGTTCGGAATTGACGATCCTGAGGGGTCTCCTCGGCGCCAACCTGTCCCATGCCCTCCATACGGCATCAAGCTGGTATCGTACGCATGGGGAAACCAGCCGTAGTCATAGGAACTCGGCGACGGGTACTGATACAGCAACCGACCTCGAGGCGACTTTGCGGTTGCGTACCATTTCATCAGACCGCGTGGATTGGCTGACTCATTCGGAGTCACCGTCTCTTCACCCGTCCAAACTTTGTACTGCCGCTTCATATCAGCTCCTTTGTCATTACCGGTGTTATAGGTGATGATGTCCCAATTAAACGAGGCAGGCCCTTTACTACTGGTGGCTGTCGTGTCCGGGTAAACGGACCCCTGCGTCGCAGCAACATACTCCGACCTTGGTCGATCAGACTTCCCGCCGCCCGTAGGGGACAGCAACAGATTTCTTCCCAAGTCCACATCGGTTTTTAGGGGTTGGAAATTCTGACGCTCCCGCGGATTGTCTGACATTATGGTTTTCGTGCTGCCGGAAGACACGCGTGACGGCTGACCAAAACGGCTCGTTCGCGGGTCGTAGGATGTTACAAAACCAACACCGACACTAAGCGGCTTTTGCTGCTTCACCCATTCCACTTTGCCATCACTAGGATCCTGAGTTTTAGAATCCGCCCGAGACCTTAATGCAACGGACCCCTTTCCTCCGATGGGAGCTACGGCACCCTTGCGATAATTGTCTGTTCCATCCAACTCCATGTATCTCTCGGAGTACATCAACCAACCCGACGGGGAGGAGGGGTCCTGATACTCCAGCCGCAATGTCAGGTAAATCGTCGAACCCCAAGGCTGGGTGGCTGTACCAAGATCTGCAGTCGACACACCCGCTATATTGAAAGGGACAAGAAAAAATCTGGCATAAGGATCCCGATTTTTGGTTATTTCCTGCCCCGGAAGAGTTGAGGAGAATGCCGTGCCCAACTCATTCAAAGCGAGCTTGCCTGAAAGCTCCGTATTTCCGAACCCGTCCGTAGCCAAATCCACTGGAAAATTGACTGGAGCCCCAAAATACAGATTACGCGGCGGCACTTCCGAGGTTTTAAATCGCCGCAAATCGCGGGAAAGAACTTCTCGGCGGGGCGGCGCAGGTTGTTGGACGGTTAAGCCGTCGTTGGGTACAGCTCTCTGGAGACCGAGCCCCATCATCACTTTGGTTACCATCAGCGGTCGGGTCGGCACCTCCCCAAACGAGAATCCGAGCCAAGTTTGTCCGAACTGATCCGTCACGCCCCCAGCATACCCGCTTCCCGAGAAAAAATTGGACTGCCCTGCCCGGAAGTTGCTGCCCGCTGGGTAACCAGGTCTCGCGAGCGCTGTCGGTTCACGAAAGAGATCCGTGTTGCCTAAGGAGAACAACATTTCAGTGCCGCGCATGTCAATTACCGGGTTCTTCGCGCTGACATCCGGGACTTGCTGACCAAAGGTGCCCGAATGCCCCTGATCACTAAACTGGCCGAGCATAAACGGAGCGGATCCTGGGGCTTGCTGGTGCGTTTGAGCCCCGGATGCAGTTGTGACAGGACTCAATGGCTCCGTGTCCACAATGAGACGCCCTTTGACCCGTGGATCCCCTGTCAAAGAAAACGCCCAAGGGTAATACATCGGAAACGGTTCTGGCACCGGTTGGCCGCTCAGGAAAAAAAGCGGGCCATTCTGAACGTGATAATTCGCTGCGAAGTTGGTTATTCGTGGATCAAAAGTCCTCGGATAACTGGCGCGGATTGCCTGACGTGGCCTTCCGGCAATTGAGGTCAACTGTAAACGGTGTGGAATGAAGTCGAGTCCGATACCCGGACTTGCTGGAGTGCTCTTAACCGCGAAAAGATACAGTGGACCTGTCCCAATATTTGTTGGAACAGACTCGCGATCAGCGTAGCCGAGCCCACCAGTCCCAGCGTCCATCGAAACACGCTGGGTTCCAGCAAATAAGGCGGGGATCGCGTTCTTGTATATACCAGTGTCACTGGAGCTACCAGCCAGTCGAAATAATTTTTGCCCTAGCGCAAAATCTCCAAAAGATGCCGTTGCAACGCTTTCAAATGATTTCATGTTAACCGGCCACCCCTGCAATCCATCAGAAATCCCGGGAGCGTCCTGGGTGAATACACCCGATGGATCATAAGGCTTGAGCCAGGCGAACTCAGGAATCGAGGCTGGCACCTGCCTGACAGGGACGTTTGTAATCAAAGCAATCGACATCAATAGGTTATTCAACGGCTCACTGTCAGGAAATGGCGGCAAAACATTCGGATTACCGAGGGATCTCAACACATTTCTCCACTGATCGGGGTCTACAGCATCGGTAAGATTCCAGAATGGATAACGAGCATCGGGGCGTGTGCGATTGCTCCAAGGACTTATGCCACCTAGGGCGAGGACCGACTCATACGGTACAGTCCTAGGCCAGTCAAAAGCCTGCGTAGCAGGATTCCAAGGACGCGAAATTTCCCCAACTTGGACGGAAGCGGGCCATCCGTCGGTCCTCATCTGGTCCATAAAGAAAAGCGTTCGGTCTCCTCCGTCAAAACCAAAATAAGCCTGAGGCCGGAAAGCAAATGGAGCTCCCAGACCATTTCGAAAAAGTCGAACCCATTGCGCTCTTCTCCCATCGAAAAGTCTACTAAGCTTCGAGTTCTCGAGCGCTCCGGTCAACATAGTGTCGCAAATCGATTTTGGAGTTTCACTCGAGGCAGTAAGGCGGAAGTTCTTCGGACCGTCGTAAGTCACGGACGAAGACGCATGCGGATTCCAAAGCTCCGGAATCCCGAGCACAACGGTGGTTCCAGGCTTATAATTGGGCAAATCCTGAACTGGATTGAAAATCTCAATTGGGCCTTTCACCTCCTCGCCGTAAGGATTGAGCGGAACCGGTGGGTCCTTTGCATCTTCCACCGCCCGAATATGAAGCCGATAGAGATAGGGAAGGTCCTCCACCCCGGCCAACTCGTAAAGCGGCGGCGAAAAATCCGTACCAGGATGATCGCGGTCCATCCCTTTATCCGCGGACATATTTTTAATTCGCAAAGGCGTGGGGAAACTATCAGCATCTGCTTGATCGATGAGGTTCAAACCGATCTCAAAAATCTGCAAATCCGAGGAACGATCCCGCACCTGCTGCCAAACCGACGGCTCGATTCCCCGATTCGGGTCATGCTGCATCATTGACGATTTGCCGACCGACCCAACGGTGATTGAGGCCTTCAAGAGCTCAAAGAAATCCGGCTCCCTGGGGCGCAAATTATCTCCTGCCCCGCCGGCTTGAGCGAGCTGCTCGAGTTCAAAGATGCATTTGATCTCGCGGGGCCGCGACATCTGCGGAACGGCGGTTTCTGGGGCACCATGGTCGTAGCCCCAAAACTTTACATTGGTTTCCTTGTCGGTCATCCAACGGAGGCCAAAACAGCGATGGATTGCCTCCGCCGTGCCTTCCGGGTTGAACGAGGCTGCCCCGATGGCCTGCTCTGCGCTGGGGCCGTTTCGGGTAATCCAACCGAGCCGGCTCAGAGGGAAGCGCTTTTTGACCAGCGGCTCACCTGCAATGGCCATGGTTCCATCAAACCGCTTGAATTCAGTTGAGACGCGGACCTCCAAAAAACCGGGATTAATTATTTCCTGCCACTCGCGGGAGTCCGCGCTTGCCGAAAATCGTTCGGCAATGGTACCCCACTTGTCGTTGCCGCCGCGATTATTCCCCAGGGCCATGTCGTAGGGAAAGAAGAAAGGATCAGCCCGGCGCAAATCAGTCGGCCACAAAATCCCAAACCCCGATGAAGGGACGGAGTTGATCGAGTAGAGTGTATCGTCAACCCTACCCGCGGGGGGCACGACGCGCGGACGCACAAACCTCGTCCGCGTCACATCCGAAGCGGGATCGCGAAACCCCGGCCGGAACGAAGGCTGCTCAAGTGCGCGGGAATAATGCGTCAAACTTTGAAGTGCCTCAGTCAGTGCGGCTTTTTCCGTCGGGGAAGTGCCCAACTCACGGACGTATTCCATCATGCCGGCACGGCTTCCAAAGGCTCGGTTGGTTTGCCCGTTGCTCGCGTTTCCGGCTACGCGCAAAAAACCCTGGTTGCTGCTGCCGCTAAACAGGTAGTTTACATACCGGTTCATGAAAGGCGGACGATCCAATTCGCTCAGGGTCGCAGGATTTCTGAACGCCACCAACGCCTTCAAGGCGGTCGCCGAAAACCCAAGCTCCCGCAATTCAGCGAAACCCACGTTGGATCGGTACGCCGCGCGAGCGTCGCCAGTGACGCTCGCGTCCGGATCGTATCCAGCGACGTTCAAATCTAAAAGTCCACCCACATCATACACCTGATACGCGTAACGACCTATGATGTTGGCGGATTCAGAGGTTTTGAAAGCGACCGGCGAAGTTCCGTCTTTGTTTAGAAAAACCCAATTCGGCGGAGTCCATGTCCATGGTAGGGATTGGCCACTGGCACCAAGAACCATCAGACCTTTATTAAGGGGGGTGAAATCAGATTGAGAGGAGGGATTCACCCTGGGCAGCAGGAGCGGTTTATTCCAACGCGCAATCGGAACCGCCCCGCTGGCTCCTTGATTAGACGCCAGGCTGCTAGCACGCACTTGCACGGGATACTTATACGCCAAAGGAAACGCCGCTTGGTCTCCGAACTTGCGCCCCGCGTCGTAGAAAGGCCGTCCTTGAGCCGATTGCTTCACCAAGTTTGGAGGAGAGGATTGCGTGATTGCGTCGGCCGAAACCGTCGTCCTGTCCGGAACGGCATTCAGCGGAGTGGCGGGATACAAAATCGGCAGCGTTGCGCCGGTATTGGATTGGACCAGAACCGAGCCCGCCATCATTTCCTGTTTTAAATCACCCAGAAACGTACCAAGAGCAGTGCGGATAATCTCCTCCGAGAGCACCGAGGAGGTCGCTTGTTTTGATGAGGTCGATTCCTTCGTTGAGGAAGCTGTGAAGGAGACGATTACCACAGCCAAAACCGCCACAAGAGCGAGCACAATGACTAGGGCAGCGCCCTCCTCTCCACTGCCGGCCTCGCTAATTATTCGAGGCCGAACCAAGCCATCAGGTTCAGCGGCGCGCCTCAGACCACGGCAAAGTCTTGGAAACCTCATAGTGTGAAAGCAAAAGTTCTGGCGGAGTTGTTTGTGATCGCTCGTCGGTTGGGCAAAATAATCCTACTACACCCCTTCGAACTCATGCAACCTATACGTCTGCGCTTCACTACTCTAAAACGCAAAAACATGAACATTCGCAAATCCCTCCAAAAGGCGTGCGCAAACGCGGTCGTCATGGTGCCCCTTGTAATCCTAAACACAGGCCCTGTGCATGCAGCACCTCCCGTCCCGGCCCGATCCGCTGCGCCCGGGACGGCCGCCT
>JBILUQ010000100.1:0-12517 GCA_044370935.1 Chthoniobacteraceae bacterium | reverse complement strand
CCTTTCATCTTCAACAGGACGCCATATCCCGGCGGTGAGTTGTTCAAAGCGCCAGCCGTCCCCATTCAATGGACTGTGACCTTTCAGAAGCCGTCAGCACCCAGCTCCACACGCCTAAAAACAACCGACCAATCCCTTGTTAAAATGCAGGTTTACATGGACGGAATAAAAACGCAGGAGACCTGGGAATTCGCACACGGTTTAAAGCAGGAGTTTTGGACCTTCAAAAACATCCGCCTCATCTCAATGCCGGACAGTCCACTTGTATCCTTCAGCGACCCGTTACAAACCGATTCCGACAGCTCGCTGCTCTGGAGTTCGGCCCACGTCAGTAACTGGTCAGCCATGGAGGAAATCAAATGGATCAAACCTGAAAACTTCGTCTCCCGCTATCAGGGTCAGGAGAGCTCTTACCTGATCTTCGCCGAGGAGGACCTTGAAGACCCCACCGCGGGCGCGCCTGCGCCCACACCCGCAGCAAACACCAAACCTTTACAAGGGGCGGCGCCCTCTACTTCAGCCCAAAGTGCCCGCACCACACAGCCCGCGGCGCAGCAATTCCCCCCAGGCCTAATCCCCGGAATTCCTTTAAAGCCCACCATCCGCGCAGCCCTTCTTGACGAAACCACCCGCCTCCCCAAACGTGTTCAATTCGGCGTGGAAACCCTCATCTACACCTACGAAACCAAACCCGAAAACCTGCCAATTCCCAAAAAGATCGCGACACTGCTTCCCTCGGAACTCACCAGTCCTGCGAAACCCAAAGCCCCCTGATCAGCCACAACGCAACCGACCTCAGCCGTCCACCCCCTACCCCTGCCACAGCCGCCTACCCCTCGCTCGTCTCCCACATCCGCAGTTCCAGCGCCTTCCGCGCCGCCTGCACCTCAGCCTCCTTCTTGCTACGCCCCTCCCCACGGCCCAACTCCCTCCCCAGCCAGACAATCCGCGAGACAAACTGCTTCAAATGCTCCGGCCCGGATTGATCCACCACCTCGTACGCCGGGCTCTGCGGCGCAATCGCCTGCAATAACTCCTGCAGCCGCCCTTTTGGATTAGCACTCGGATCCTCGAGATCCAAATTTTCCAAATGCTCGCGCGCCTCGGCTAGCACGACCCGCCGCACCGTGACGTAATCCGAATCCAGGTACAGCGCGCCGATCAACGCCTCGTAGGCATCCGCCAACGCCGAAGAACGCGTCCGGCCGCCGGTCGCCTCCTCGCCGCGCCCCATCATCAGGTAACGCCCCAACTCCAGCGCATCTGCGCTCAACCGAAGCCCCTCGCGTGACACCAGCCGCGCCCGCAGCTTGGTGAGCTGCCCCTCAGGCAGGTCCGGGTATGTATCGAACAGGTATTCGGTGAACACCAACTGCAGCACTGCGTCCCCGAGAAACTCCAATCGCTGGTTGTCGAAATGATGCCGCTGCGTCTCGTACCCGAGGCTTGGATGCGTCAAAGCTTCCGCAAGCAAAAGCGAATTGCGGAACTTGTACTGCAACCTTTCTTCAAGCGGATTCATAACACAGTTAGCTTCCGAGCCCCGCAAATCAGCCGGCTAAATTCCGGCGCCCGCGGCTCCTGCAGCGCGCGCATCATCCAAGCAGCAGCTGGCGTACCTGAGCCAGTGCGTCGTTGATCTTCGCAGCATCTTTACCCGCGCCGCGCGCCATATCGGGACGCCCGCCACCCTTGCCTCCCAGCGTCGGAGCGATCGCCTGGATAATTTTCCCAGCCGCAAATTTACCCGCAAACGCCGCGCTGCTCGACGCCACCAACGACACCTGGCCGTTCTGCGCACTCGCAAGAAACACAACGCCCTCAAACCTGCCCTTGAGCGCCTCCGCGATCGCCTGCAAATCGTCTCCCGACAAATCCTGCAACACACCCACAATCGCAGGCGTCCCCGCGATCGTTTCCGCACCCGAAAGCAGCTGCGTAGACCGCTGGGCAGCCTCGCGCTGGTAGGCCGAATGCAGAGCCTTTTCAAGGTCGCGATTCTGCGAGATCAATGCGTCCACCTTCCGCTCCAATTCGCCCACTGGTGCACCCACTTTTCCCGCCAGCGCCTTCAAACGCGCGGCTTCACTGCTCGCGAGTTGATAAGCCGCGAGGCCCGCAACCGCCTCGATCCGGCGCACACCGGCTGCAATAGCACTTTCCGCAACGATTCGGAACAACCCGATCTCGCCCGTGCTTCGCGTATGCGTCCCACCGCACAACTCCATCGAGTATCCGTTGAGCGCGCCGCGCTCGCCGCCCACCTGCACCACGCGAACGGAGTCGCCGTATTTATCGCCGAAAAACTGGAGAATATCCTGCCGGGGCTTCACCTCGGCGTAGGGCACCTCGACCCAGCTCACATGCGCGTTCTCCACAATCTTCTCGTTCACCAAACGCTCCACCTCCTGCACCTGCTCAGGCGTAAGTGCCGCGCTCGAAAAATCGAACGTCAATTTTTCAGGCCCCACAAACGAACCCTTCTGAGTCGCATCGCGGGACACCACCCGGTGCAACGCCCAATGCAAAAGATGCGTCACCGTGTGGTGCCGCTCAATCGCGCGCCGCCTCGAAAGGTCGACGGTGATCTGCACATGGGCACCCACTTCGGGAGCCGCATCGTCGGGGCCGCACTCAATGAAGTGCAACCATGTGACTCCGCTTTTGGTGGTGTTAGAGATGCGCCAGATGTTTGGCCCCGAGCTGAGCTCCCCCGTGTCCCCCACCTGTCCGCCCAGCTCCGCATAGGCCGCCGAAGTGTCCAGCACCACCGCCGTCTTGTCCTTGAGCGTCACCACCTCGAGCACCTTCGCATGCGCCTGCAGCGTGTCGTATCCAACGAAATGCGTGGGCGCCAGCGTCTCAATTTGCGAGAGCTCGATGACCTGCTTTTTCTGAGCTGCACGCGCGCGCTTGCGCTGCTCGTCCATGAGACGCTCAAAGCCCGCGGTGTCGACGCTCAACCCCAGTTCCCGCGCCATCAGCTCCGTAAGGTCCAGCGGGAAACCCGACGTGTCGTACAATTGAAAGGCAAATGCACCCGAAACCTCGCTGCTTCCCGCGCTGCGCAACTGTTCGACCTCGTGCTCGAAAAGAGAAACGCCGCGATCGAGCGTTTTATTAAACGCCTCCTCCTCGCGCCGCAGCACCTCCTGAACGAAACTCTGCCGGGTGCGGATTTCCGGAAACACATCACCCATGTGCCGCGCCAGCACGTCCACGAGCTTGTAGAAGAACGGATCCCGAAACCCAAGCACGCGCCCGTATCGCACAGCCCGGCGCAGAATCCGGCGAAGCACGTAGTTGCGATCGTTATTGCCCGGCTGAATCCCGTCCGCGATCGCAAAGGAAAGCGTGCGGATGTGATCGGCGATGACGCGGAACGCCACGTCGACTTGCTCCTGAGCGCCCTCAGCCACCAGCTGCCCCTGCGCATTCGCACGCGGAAGAGTGCTCGCGTACCGTTTGCCGCTCATTTTTTCGAGCTCGTCAAAAATCGGGCGGAACACGTCTGTCTCGTAGTTGGAGACGCGCGCATTCGCAAACTCGGTGAAATTCTTGGTTCCCTGAATGATCGAGCACACGCGCTCAAATCCCATCCCCGTGTCAATGTGCTGCGCGGGCAGAGGCGAAAACGTGCCGTCCGGATTCGCATTGAACTGTATGAACACCAAGTTCCAAATCTCGATGCACTGCGCCGACCCCAAGTTCACAAGCGCCCCCTTGGTGTCCCCGAGCGGCGTAAGATCCACATGCAGTTCGGAACACGGCCCGCAGGGGCCCGTGTCGCCCATCATCCAAAAATTGTCCTTCTTGTTGCCATTGACGATGTGGACGTTCGGATCCAAGCCCGCGCCCCGGAAGAGGGCAGCCCACAGATCCCAAGCCTCCTGGTCTCGCGAGGCAGGATCACCCAGAGCAGGGTCGGGCTGGTAAATCGTGGCGTACAACCGCTCCGGCGGGAATTTCCAGCGGCCTATCACCAGTTCCCACGCCCATTCGATGGCTTCCTTCTTGAAATAGTCGCCAAAGGACCAGTTTCCAAGCATCTCGAAAAAGGTGTGATGGTAGGTGTCCAAGCCCACGTCCTCGAGGTCGTTGTGCTTGCCGCCGGCCCGGATGCATTTCTGCGTGTCCGCGGCCCGCGTGTCCGAACCGGGCACCACCCCGGCCCAGCGGGAGACGTCCGCGTTCTTCTGCCCGAGGAAGATCGGGACAAACTGGTTCATCCCCGCGTTGGTAAAGAGCAGGTTCGGGGAATCCGGCATCAAGCTGGAGGACGGGACAAGGGTGTGATGTTTCTCACGAAAAAAATCGAGAAACGACTGTCGGATCTGGGCGCTGTTCATCATAGCCGGTGCAAAAGACCTTGGACTGTAGGGGTAAGTTGAGGCCGCGCCAATAGAGTTGTGCACCCCGCCCTGAACGCCCCTTGGCAGCCAACCGTCGAGGACCCACCCGTGCCCCCGCATCTTCGCCTCACGGAAACCTTCAGCAGGCCCAACCGCTGGCGAATTTTAACCACAACCGATCAGCATGGCTGCTCGAAATTGCGCATGCTCTTTTGCAAGTGTTTGAAAATGAAAAGCGAGTCCGGTTTGGCAAGGCAACTGCTCTAGAATGCGTCGTGCTCCTCAATTCCTATCAAACCGCTGATCTGTTCGACGAACTCATGGACCCACATGGGAAGGTTCGTCCGTACTACGAAACCGTCGCCAACTTCTTCCAGGGCATCCCCGCCGAGGAGTTGGATCAGAAGGTCAAAAGCTTGGAGCTCCTGTTCCTGAAGCAGGGGGTCACATTTACAGTGTACGGGGACAAACAGGGCACGGAACGCGTGTTCCCGTTTGACCCGATCCCGCGGGTCATCCCTGCGCAGGAATGGGAAGTTGTGGAAGCGGGGTTGGTGCAGCGCATCACCGCCCTCAACCTCTTTCTCTACGACATCTATCACGAGCAGAAGATCCTCAAGGACGGGGTGATTCCAGCGGAAGTCATCCACGGGGCGGCGCATTTCAGGCCGGAGTTCGTGGGAACCTCCGTTCCAAGGGACACTTACATTCATGTCTGTGGCACGGACCTGATCCGCGACCGCGACGGCAGCTACCTGGTGCTCGAGGACAACGGGCGTTGTCCGTCAGGGGTCTCGTACGTGCTCGAAAACCGCGCGGCAATGAAACGCGTGATGCCTCAACTCTTCGGCCGCGCCGGGGTACGCTCGGTGGACACATATCCGTCGGACTTGCTGTCGACCCTGCGCTTCATTGCTCCGCGCCAGACTGCGCATCCAAACTGCGTTTTGCTCACGCCCGGGGTTTTCAATAGCGCCTACTTCGAACACTCGTTCCTCGCCCGCGAGATGGGAATCGAGATCGTTGAAGGCCGCGACCTGCTTGTACTGGATGGCTTTGTGTACATGCGCACCACCCGCGGACTCCAGCAGGTGGACGTGATCTACCGGCGCATCGACGATGACTTTCTGGACCCAACCGTCTTCCGCAAGGACTCGATGCTGGGCGTTTCCGGACTCGTGGACGCGGTGCGAAGAGGCAACGTCGTTCTCGCGAACGCAATCGGAACGGGAGTCGCAGACGACAAGGTCACGTATGCTTATGTGCCGGAAATGATCGATTACTACCTCGGACAGGAGCCGATCCTAAAACAGGTCCCGACTTACCTCGCATGGAGGGCGGACGATAAAAAGTACATCCTCGAACATCTTCCCGAACTGGTGGTGAAAGCCGCGAACGAGAGCGGCGGATACGGAATGTTGATCGGCCCCCGCGCCTCGAAGGAGGAGATCGCGGAGTTCAGAGCGAAAATCGAAGCCGCCCCGCGCAACTACATCGCGCAACCGGTCGTGTACTTCTCGCAGCATCCGACGCTTGTGGACGGAGCGCTCGAGGGACGGCACGTGGATCTGCGGCCCTTCATTCTGTGCGGGGAAACCATCAAAGTGCTCCCCGGCGGACTGACGCGCGTCGCGCTAAAACGGGGGTCGCTTGTGGTCAATTCATCTCAGGGCGGCGGGAGCAAGGACACGTGGGTGCTGGCTTCCTAACCTTTCAACCAACCACTCCCTATGCTTTCACGTGTTGCCGACCACCTCTATTGGATGTCCCGTTACATTGAACGGGCGGAAAATCTCGCAAGACTCATGCAGGTGAGCGTCGAACTCCTGCTCGACGGTGCCGCGCTCGGGGCGCAAAACCCGGACCAGTACTGGGCCCCCGTGCTTTCCGCGACCGCCATGGAGGGAGCTTTCCGCCTGCTTTATCCAAACCCGCAGCCCGGAGACAGCAGCTTCTTCCTTACACTCGACACCCGAAATCCCGACTCGATCATTTCGTGCGTTCAGGAGGCCAGGGAAAATGCACGCACCGCGCGCGACCAGATTTCGGACGAAATGTGGACGGAGCTAAACGAGCTTTACCTGCAAATAAGCTCCCAAAACGGTGCGTCGTTGTTGAACAACTCACCCCAAATTTTCTTCGAGCGCATCATCCAGTCTTCGCTGCAGTTTGATGGAATCACCTCAGCGACGCTGCCGCGGAACGAAGGCTGGAACTTCCTGCAGCTCGGGCGTTTCCTGGAACGGGCTGACAAAACCAGCCGTTTCGTGGACATCAAAACTCAGACTCAAGGAGGTCTTGACCCGACCACAGAAGTTCTCCAATGGGGAACCATTTTGCGCGCCTGCTCTGCTCACGCACCCTACCGCAAATCGAACGGGACCGAAGTGAGTCTGGAGCGCGTGCTCGACCTGCTGGTCTTCTCGACGGATTTCCCACGCTCGGTCCGTTTCTCGGTAAGGATGGTGGACGAGATGCTCCACAATATCTCGGGACATCCCACCGGCCAGTATTCCAACGAGTGCGAAAAACTAGCCGGTGCTCTTCTCGCTCAGCTCAACTTTTCTGGCACGACCGATGTGCTCAGCAAGGGGGTTCACGCGTACATCGATGAGCTTCAGGTCTCGTTGAATAACCTCGGACAGGCCGTCTTTGAAACCTACGTGAAGCTGCCCCAGCAGGTTTCCGGCCTCTCAAGACCCCTCGTCTTCGACCCGTTTGAATTTCACCTTCAAAAACAACAGCAGCAACAACAGCAACAGCAGCCCATAACCCCCACCCGTCCCGGCTTCCTTGAACACCGCTGCGCCCCTCTCCGGGTTTCACAAGTTCATTCTGCCCCGCTTTCCGTCGCAGGAGGCATATGAAGCTTAAGATTACCCACTCGACACGCTACCTCTATCCAACTCCAGTCCAGCGCAACGCCAATGAACTGCGGCTGACCCCAAAAAACAGCCCTTGGCAGGAGCCTCAATTCTTCATGCTCCGCGTGCTACCCTCGACGCGGCTTAAAAAATTCACGGATTTTCACGGCAACCACGTGACGTATTTCGAGGTGGAGGAACCCCACTCCTCCCTCACAATCGACGCCACCTGCAACATCACCACTTGGGACCGGTATGGAGACGGTCTGCCGCAAAAGGTGCCGCTTACCTCGCTGAACGACGCGAGCGCCATGGAGATGATCGAGCCGTTTTTGGCACCCACCAGTATTGTTCAAATCCCGCCCGAGATCTGGCGCACTGCAGTCGACGTTCGCGCCGAACACTCCGATGTGTTCGGGATGGCTAAGGGCATCATGGAGTGCGTCTACACAACCTGCAAATACGTGCCCGGAGTCACTGACGTCCACACAACCACAACGGCTTTCGCGCAAAACCCACAGGGAGTGTGTCAGGATTTTGCGCACTTGATGCTGGCGATGTGCAGAAGCGTCCAACTGCCAGCCCGCTACGTGAGCGGCTATTTGTTCGACGCGAAAAGGACCGAGATCCGCGGAGCGCATGCCTCACACGCTTGGGTGGAGGTGTGGCTACCCGGCCTTGGATGGCATGGCATGGACCCGACCAACAACTGCCTTACACACGAGAATTACGTCGTTCTTGCCGCGGGCCGCGACTACCACGACGTTCCACCCGTGAAAGGAAGCTTCTGGGGGGCCCCTGAGCGCGAAATGCAGGTTACAGTGCATCTTGAGGAGCGCTGAAAGCCTGCTTGCCGCGGGACTTTGCCTGGAATTAGAGTCCCCCGCGTGGATCTGCCCACCCGCGTTACCCCCCACCTCCGATGCGCCCATGGTCTTTTGCCCGGACTAGCGCGGCGTTCGCTGTCCCCCAGTCAGTCGAGCTGGTGGCAGGCCTGTGTTTTCGCCTTGGCAGTTCCCGTGTTATTTCCAGTCTTTGGCGCTGCAGCCGCTCAGGCAGCACAGCAGAAACCCGCCCCCGAGACGCCCATCGCCAAAAACCTTCGCTTCCCGCTCACCTCAAAGGATGAAAAGGAAACCGTGGCGGAGGTAACCGTCGAGCGCATCGCAAAGGATACGCACAAAAAGACTCTCTCCGAAATCATGCGCTTTGACTGGTTCTCCGGTGTCGTCGCGGACGGAGTGAGCGTGCGTTTCCAACGCCTGAACATTCAATCGCTGCCCGGCCTCCCCGAAAAACTCCGCGCACTCGCCAAAGTGAAGCGCATCGAGATCCATCACCTTAGCATTTACGCGCCGGGCGACTCGGTTCCGCGGCTCATTGCGGGGGAAGTGGAGACTCGTCCCGATGGTACGTGGAGCCTCAAGCGCGTGCTCCTGGCAGACCGGGCAAGCATGAACAACTGCACGCTTAGCATCAGCGTCGACGGAGAGATTCGCATCGCAACGGCGCTTGGAAAACCGCTGGCACTGCGCTCGCTTCTCACAGAAATCGATAATCCAGCGTTCGTGAGTTCGCCTGTGGATCTTTCAAATCCGCAATCAACCGCCGGCGCCAATCTCGCACCAAAATCGCCACTCGCCCAAGAAATGCAGGGGCGGATGAAGCGGTAAGGTTATTCTTACATCAGCCGTTCCCAATCGCGTGGAACACTCGCGCTCCATCGCGCTCCATCGCGCTCCATAGCGCACCATCGTGCGCACGGCACTCACGAGCCGGATTTATCCAGAGCCCGTGAGGCTCAAACCACCTCGATCGGGCAGGGTGGCAGAGCGTTAAGAAACGCTTTCCCGTAATTTTTCTGAAGCACGCGCGGATCCAAAATCACAACGATACCCTTGTCTGTGCGAGTGCGAATGAGCCTCCCAACGCCCTGTCGCAGTTTGAGAATGGCTTCCGGCAGCGAGTAGCTCGAAAACGGGTCCCCGCCCTCCGCCTCGATCTGCTGCAGACGCGCCTCGATCAAAGGATGGTCCGGCACCGCAAAGGGAAGCCGCGTGATGATGACATTGCTGAGCGCCTCGCCGGGCACATCCACCCCGCTCCAAAAACTCTCCGTTCCAAAGAGCACATGCCGGCGGTCTTTCTTAAACTCCGCCACCAACTGATGCCTCGGCATCCCTTCCCCCTGAATCAAAAGCGTGTAATCCAGCTCATCCAAGCGCTCCCGCACTTCCGCAGCGACCGCCTGCATGGTTTTGTAGCTCGTAAAAAGCACGAAAGCGCGCCCCGCAGTCTGCGCCACAAAGTGCTCGATCCAATGCGCCAACGCCTTCTCGTATGCGGCTCCGTCGCGCGGGTCCGGCACTTTTCGCACCACGAAAAGCTTCATCTGCTTCTCGTAATCAAACGGGCTGCCGATCTGCAACGCCTGCACCTGCTGCGCACCGACGCGGTTTCTGAAATATTCCAGCGACTCGGCACCCGTTGAAAGCGTAGCGCTTGTCATGATGCAGGTCCGTCCTTCGCCGAATAACAGCGACTTCAAATACGGCGCCACATCCACTGGCGCCGCGTGCAGGGAATGGTACTGCTGCGAGCGGCCGCTCTGTTCGATCCAGTAAACGTGATCATCCGCCTCCAGCTTTAAAAACGATCCCACTGCAGCGCGTGCATCACGCACCCTCCGCCCAAGATCCTGCAACTCGCCCTTGAGCATTTCATCCTCCTGCTCGCGCAGTAACTTCACGATGCGCCCCTGCAAGTCCATCAGCGGCCCGGTCAACGTGTCCTCCACAAAATCCGGTTGCCTGACCCGCACCTCCCTTTTCCGCTCGGTGAATTCGCCCTTCTCGCCGACTTTTTGAAAAAACGCGTCGACCCTGTCCAACAGCGAACCCACCTCGCGAACTGCGTCCGGCTGGCGCAGCACCTGGAACACCCCCTTCTTGGTCTTAGGGTTGTACAGCCGCTGGAGCGACTGCCTCAGCCCGTACTGCGACAAACCGATGCCGATCTGCCGGGCGGCGATGCTTTCCACCGTGTGCGCCTCGTCAAAAACGACAAAATCGTTTCCGAAAAGATACCCGGACGAGTCGGCCTCGGGCTCGCCCTGTCCCGTCATGTTAAGGAAGAAAAGCGTGTGATTCATGACCACGACGTCCGCGGAGGCCAGCCGCTTGCGCGCCTGCTGGTAGAAGCAGCGCGGATTGTTCCCGCACGTCTTGGTGGTGCAAATGTGCGCCTCCGAGCAGACCTCAGACCAAACCCGCTGGTCGGGTTCAAGCGGCAAATCCGAGAGCGAACCGTTCTCCGTGCGCTCGGCCCAGATCCTGAGCCTCTCCAACTCCGCCCGCTCAGGCGAGGTGAACAAGCCGTCGGAGTGCGCGATCGCACGCTGCAAGCGCATGGGGCAAAGGAAGTTTCCGCGCCCCTTCCAAAGGATCGCATCAAACTCCAGCGGCAGGATTTTTTGCAGAATCGGCAAATCCTTGTACATCAACTGCTCCTGCAAATTGATGGTGTACGTGGAAATCACCGCCTTGCGCTTGTTCTCAACCGCCCACTGGACCGCCGGCACCAGATACGCCAGTGACTTGCCCACCCCCGTGCCCGCCTCCACCACCAGATGCCTCTGGCTCTCGAGCGCCCCCGCCACCGCCTCGGCCATCCGCTGCTGTTCCTCGCGCAGCTCAAAATTGCGCACCTTGCTCAGTTCACCCGACGAACCGAAAAACTCACGCACCCGTCCGGAGAAGCCGGGGCCGATTTGGTCGTTCAGGGAGATCATTGAGGCGGATTGAGAGTTGGAAATCTGGGGGCGGAGCAGCGTAGTATAAGAAAGGGTGCTCGTCCATGGACTGAGCATTGCAGATTCTGATCCCGCCCCAATGAGCTTACTCGACCGCTACGTCTTCCGCAGTTTTCTGGAACCCTTGGTTCTATGCTGCGGGGCGTTTATCGGGATCTGGCTGATCTTCGACCTGAGCGGCCACGGGGCGGATTTCATCTCGGCGGGAGCCTCCGCCGAGCAGGTCATGGAGTACTACAGCTGCCAGTTGCCCCAGGTGATCCTGCTCGTACTGCCAATCGCAGTGCTACTGGCGCTCCTTTTCAGCATGAGCCGGATGTCCCGATCCAACGAGGTGACAGCTATGCTGTTTTCAGGGCGCAGCCTTACGCGGATCCTCTCGCCCCTCATCGCAGCGTCCGCGATGTTTTCGGGGCTGTGTCTCTGGCTGAACTACGAAATGGCGCCGCAGGCCGAGGCTCTGAAGCGCATGGCCATGGACGATATTCGCAAGGCAAAGGGCGCACCCGCCAGCGACGAAGTCAAAGGGCATCTGTTCAAGGACCGCATCAGTAACCGCACCTGGTTCGTTCGCAAACTCAAGCTTAGCAGCCCCGTGATGGAGGGGGTGCAAATCATCGAGCAAGATGCGGAGGGGAACCCGACTCGCAAATGTTACGCAGCCAAAGCCACGCATGACTTGGTGAAGCAACAGTGGATTTTGCAGCGCGGTCTTATCGTCGATGTGAACGCACAGGGCGAAGTCGTGAAAATGGATAACTTTGAAGAGCAGGGCCAGCGCATCATGGAAAACTGGCCCGAAACGCCGTGGCGCATCGCTTCCTCACGGCTTGATCCGAATCAACTCACTGTTCCCGAGCTTCAGGAGTATCTCGACAAAAACTCAGACTTTTCTTCACGGCAGCTCGCGCCTTTCCAAACCGCCTTAAATGACCGGCTGGCGCTGCCCCTGACTTGTTTGATTGTGAGCATTTTTGCCGGCCCGCTTTCCATCGTTTATTCGCGCCGCGGAATCATGCAGGGCATTGCAACGGCCATCTTCCTTTATTTCATGCTGCTTGTGACCCGCAACCTGCTGCTCGCCTTCGGGCGAAGTGCCAGGGTCTCGCCCGAGGCGGCGGCATGGGGCCCGCAGCTAAGTTTTTTCCTGCTCGGCCTCTTTCTTCTTTGGCTCAGATCGGGAAACAGAGAGCTTTCCACTATTTTTACAAGTAAACGATGAATCAGGACTGGAGTATTCAATCCCGGGGTGTCGCATGCAGCGTCACCGGAATCCCCTTTGAAGCGGGACAGTATTTTCACACTCTTTTGTTCGATGATAAAACGGTCCTGCGTCGCGAGGATTTGAGCGAAGAATCCTTCAAACAACGCGCTTCCGATGCGCCGCAACCCTTCTCGCACTGGCGCTCAAAATTCGAACCCGCTCCACCAAAAGCCCCCGAGGCCCTTGGCAAACAGACCGCCGAGGATCTTCTGCGAAAATACATGGC
>JBILUQ010000237.1:0-6236 GCA_044370935.1 Chthoniobacteraceae bacterium | reverse complement strand
ACATTGGTTCACTTGCACCAGCAGCAGCGAGCACACGGTGATTGCAAGCACTTGAAGACGGGACGGAAGGGTCTGGCTGAGATTCATATCGGGGGATTGTTCGGGAATTATTTGGCTCCTTTGACGAGCTTGCATCTCAGAAGATAAAGATCTCAGGAACCAGCAAAATTCTAGATTTGCGCGCAACTCCAACCCAAATATCCATCACCGAGACACAACGTCCGGCTTAAATTGCCTTTACCGGCTAACAAACTTCCAAAGAATCAGCTCGGTCCACGCTTTCGCTTACACGCACCCCATGCAATCACCCGTCCAACGCATCCACGAAAAAGACGACGCAATTGTCGCGCTCCAAACCCTCAAAGCAGACGCACTCATCGAACTGAACGGCAAGCAATGGAGGCTACTCGAGGACATTCCTGCAAAACACAAGTTTGCCGCACGCGACTTCAGTGAAGGCGATAAGGTCACCATGTACGGCGTGACGGTTGGACGGACAAGGCACGCCATCCGAGCCGGAGGCCTGCTTGGCACCTCCAACCTCATTCACGCCACAGACCCTTTCACCGCTGAATCCGAAGCCCGGGTCTGGCAGGCACCAGACGCCACCGCGTGGCAGTCCAGAACCTTTGCTGGATACAGACGCTCAGACGGCCTCGCGGGCACCGCAAATCTCTGGCTCGTAGTTCCTCTCGTCTTTTGCGAGAACCGGAACATCGCAGTAATGCAAAGCGCGCTCAACCGCGCGCTTGGCTACCACAAAGCGTCTCCCTATGAGGCGTTCGCCCGAGAGCTCGCGACGCAGTGGCAGAACCATTCAAACGAAACGGCACTGGACAACGTAAGGCTCGGATCCGATTCGTTTAGCTCATTAAAACCGCTTTTTCCAAACGTTGGCGGCATCAAATTCCTACAGCACACCTTCGGATGCGGCGGAGGCAGACAGGATTCCGACGCGCTTTGCGCGCTTATTGCCGGGTATCTCAACAACCCGAATGTCGCAGGAGCGACCGTCCTGAGCCTCGGTTGCCAGCACGCCCAGATTGAAATTCTCGAAAGGGAAATCTCAAAGCGCAATGCACGCTTCGACAAGCCGCTCGCAATTTTTGAGCAGCAAAAATCGCAATCCGAGGGCGACATGCTCGAAAAAGCAATGCGCGCCACCTTCTCAGGTGTGGCGACTATTAACACATTTGAACGCGAGCCGTGCCCAATTTCTGACCTCACCATCGGAGTAAAATGCGGCGGCAGCGACGGCTTTTCGGGGATAAGCGCCAACCCTGTCGTGGGTCGCCTTTCCGATCTGCTCTGCGCGTCGGGAGGCGCTAGCGTTTTGAGCGAGTTTCCCGAATTGTGCGGCGTTGAACAAGAACTGTGTCGCCGCTGTGTCACTCCGGACCTTGCAAAGAAGTTTGCGTCTTTCATGGCCGAATACGAGGCGCAGGCTCATGCGCGAGGGAGTGGATTCGATATGAATCCGAGTCCAGGCAACATCCGTGACGGACTAATCACCGATGCAATCAAATCTGCCGGAGCAGCGACCAAGGCAGGCAGCGCACCAATCATTGACGTGCTCGACTACGGGGCACCCGTGACGAAACGAGGCGGCGTCTCGCTTCTTTACGCCCCCGGCAACGATGTAGAATGCACGACCGCGATGGCTGGCTCTGGTTGCAACCTGATCCTTTTCACCACGGGCCTTGGAACACCAACTGGAAATCCGATTTGCCCTACGATGAAGATCGCAACCAACACGGATCTCGCAAGGCGGATGCAGGACATCATCGATTTTGACGCCGGCCCGATGATCACCGGTCAACGCACTCTGAATCAACTTGCCGAAGATCTGCTCGAGTTGAGCATCAAAACCGCCAGCGGCGAATGCGTTCCAAAAGCGGTGACCCTCGGTCAGGATGACTTTATCCCATGGAAGCGGAGTGTTTCGCTGTAAAAATTCCAGCACTCTCTTTCTTCAAGCACTCTTCGCCACAGCTAATTCTACACCATGAGACTAAACTCTAAACACGCAGTGATCACCGGAGCGGGTTCGGGAATCGGCGCGGCGATTGCCAGCCGGTTTGCAAGCGAAGGCGCAACTGTCTGGCTGCTGGACCGTGACGGCGCGGCCGCGCAGAGAATTGCGGACGTTATCCGCGCCAAAGGATCGAAAGCGAATGCCATCGAATGCGACGTGTCTAGCGAGGCCAGCGTACAAGCGGCAATGAGCCAGATCGCGGCAGTGGACATCGCCGTAAACAATGCTGGAATAAGCCACGTTGGCACGGTGGAAACCACCACCGGGGACGATCTGGACCGAGTGTACAAGGTGAACATCAAAGGCGTGTTCCATGTCTCGAAAACCGCCGTGCAACGCATGCTCGAGCAAGGCGGCGGAGTCATCCTCAACCTGTGTTCGGTGGCGGCCAAAATTGGCATCGAAGCCCGTTTCGCCTACTCAATGACAAAAGGAGCGGTTTACGCAATGACGCTGCAGATGGCGCGGGATTACGTCTCAAAAAACATCCGCTGCAACTGCGTCTGCCCAGCCCGAATTCACACGCCGTTCGTCGACGGATTTCTGCAAAAGAACTATCCTGGCAAAGAATCTGAAATGCTCGAAAAACTGAGTGCTTGGCAGCCGATCGGCCGTATGGGTCACCCGGATGAAGTGGCGTCTCTCGCCACATACCTGTGTTCCGACGAAGCTGGCTTTGTGACGGGCTCCTCCTACGATCTAGACGGCGGTGCCACGTTACTTCGTTGATCTGCTAGTCAGCCGCACGAGAAGCCCGCAGAAACAACCACCTCTGCGCTGACCACGCAGAGGCGGGGCAGATTCTTTCAGTGAGGCGCTTCGCTGTAGATTTTTACCGCTCTGATGGAATCCTATTGAGCGTGTAGTACGCATCCGGATGCGCAAGAGGCGAGCCCGCGACTGAACGGACGCCCTTCGCACTCAGTTCATGCACAAAGAGCCCGCGCAAACCCTCAACTTTCAAGCGCACCGAACGAGCATCCTTTGCCACCGTTGCAGACATCACTCTTAGTCCATTCGATTCTATTTCATCGCTTCCGTAGGCACTCGAGTAGAGGTAGGTGTAACTCTTCATCGTGTAGGAATCCGTCCGACCCGCACTCGCGACGTCGACTGGCTCGGTAAACACCAACTCGAAACCATCCGAGCGCGCCCGCATTTCCTTAATCTCAAACACGGACTCACCCGTCCATCTGACACGCTGCAAACCGTATGCCTTGGTTCCCAAAGAAGACCATCCTCGGCTCGTCATTCCAACCATCAAACTTCCGTCGCCTGCGAACAGTAAACGCACGATCCCAGATGCAAATCCGTCCAAAAAAGGAAACGTTGCACCCTGATATTCACCATCAACTTTTTCAAGAAACACACGTCCAACTTTCGCATCCGTAAACTCAGCCACCATCAATTGTCCGTCAAACGGCCCAAACTTGCCACCCGCATCACAAACGGCCAGATCCGTGCCGCTGCGTCCCATCTTGTTATAAGGCAACCACACTGCGGGCGGCCGCATTTCGGGCAGCGCACGAACTGCCTCGGGATATGATACCTTTTCGGGAACCTTCGCGGAGAGACGCAACGGCGAGTCAACCCGCACCTGCGAGGCAATGCCCTCTGGATTCAAGAAAAACGCGCCTTTGCGAAGGTGATAAATCGGCGTCGACGGAATCCACGTCCCCTGCTGGTCCACGCAAAACATGTCACCCTGCGAATTTGCGCCCAGCCCGCAAGGCGAGCGCATGCCAGCCGCCATCGGAATGAATTCGCCGTCGGCACCTATCACCCCAGCCCATCCTCGCCACGGCGCCTTGTTATCGGAGTGGTCACCCATATCAAGGTTGAGAGTGACCCAAGACTTCCCCGCCCCATCTCGTTTTGGCCCGTAGGCGTAACCATGATAAGCACCCGATACATTCCAACCCCGCCCCGCATTCAAATACTCGTCAGCAACGCCATCGCCATCGGTGTCCCGAAGACGGGTCACCTCCGTGCGCTGCGCGACCAAGAGGCTACCGCCCTCGGCCATTACCCCCAAGGGCTCGTGCAGACCTGAAGCAAAAAGCTTAAACGCGACCTTCTGCGGGGCACCGTTGAGCACCTCCTCTACCATCCAGACCTCCCCCTTTCGTGTCGCAAGCGCAAGGCGTCCGTCGTTCATCCAATCCATCCCGCTCACCTCCAGCGCAATTCCCGAGCCCGGCTTCCACTCCTTGCTTCGCGAACTGGTCGGTGCATCCGCCGTCAGAATGTCGATGATCTCATAAGGCCTCGCTTCAGAGACAAACCCGAGGCAAAGCGAAAACAGAGGAACGATCAGTGCAATTTTCATTTCCAGAGATAAGTAAAACTGCGGTGTCCCTTCCGGCTGCCAGGCGCTTCACTAACCGAAACATCTGCGGGATGGTTGATTTCTGGCTCCACCGACGGATCATCCGACACAATCACCCTGCGTAAGCCGCCCTCAATCCCTTCAAATCGATCCTCGATCCTCGCACCTGCCCGCGTGCTGATAAATACCGGCGAACCATTCGGATCCAGCCTATACCCGGTGAATTTCACACCGTCCTTCTGATCCAAACCATCTGAGGACGGCCATCGAACGGCGTTTGGCTCCAAAGGCTTTTCAAAGGGAGCAAAACGCGAGAACCAGGTATTGTAAGCATCAAAGAAGCGGCCCTTCCACATGAGCGCCGGAACCCCCTTGCGCCCGTCGTACGCCAAATGCACTCCTGTTGCGAAGCCAACCAAAATCGCATGAGTGCCTACCCCTTCCATGAAGGTCCGTTGCACAATGGGACGATCTTTGGGTACCAACTCAAACTCGCCGCTTCCTGCCGTGGGAAAACCTTCCGGCTCGCCATTTGAGCTTTTCGCAAACGAGTAAATTGACGCAATCTGTTTTGCAGTGTCCCCTCCGAGAATTGTCATGTTTGAGGAGACCCCTCCCGGCCAGAAGGACGGCATTAGCGTCCCCGGACGATAACCCGCCGGGTTCAAAAGATACTCGTACAGCCACTCGGGCCGGATCCGCTGCCCAAGGTTACTCAAATCCAACGCCTGAATCCCGAGCGAAGCACGTTCGCCCCAGCGATGGCAAGTGATACAGCCAATGCCTCCAACTGTTCCCAACAGCTTGCGGCCAGCAGTATCATCGCCCCCTGGCAACGGACTCGAAACAACCGCGTCGGCCTTCTCCAACAATTCCTCCAGATGCTGCACCGATGCCCCGTAGACCGGCATACGCGTTTTTAGATAAGGACGAACTCGATTCTCCCCCGCCAAAACCTTCTGCATCCAGTCGGTCTGCAGCTTGCGACCGACCGCAGTCAAAGGAGGAGGGTAACGACCAGTGTCTCCCAAATTGTGATCCCCCTCAAAATAATGTTTTCGAGCGGCGTCCGGCCCGCCGATTCCGTCGCGCTCATGGCAAGCCACACAATTCAAACTCTGCACCGTAAGAGCCGCCTGTTCTGTTGGTGACCACTCTGCCCCGGGCGACGAAAGGAAGTTTTTTAAAGCTTCAACCTGAGCCTTGCTCAGCCCATATCGAGGAATCCCCTTCACGGTGTCTGGGCTCAAACACGCGCCCCCTGCAACTTTAAGCGCAACTTTCTCAACGCCGACATCTCGAGGCAGTTCGTGACAAGCGGCGCACCTCGCCTCGGCCACGATCTTCCGGCCCCGCTCAATCAAAACGGCATCAGTCGCGATGGACTTCACCTCAGGCGAAAGCCTTGGATCACTCGATTCAAACCCGATTAAATACGCGGCAATGTCTGTCGCATCATCCTCATTAAGGCCCATGTGAGGCATCCGACCATCCGGACGCACTTTCAACGGATCCAATAAAAAATCCGCGAGATGAGCCAGTGATGTCTTTGCCTTGAGGTCGGGCAGAGTAACGGACGCGTGAGTAAAATCAGCCTCGCTTGGGATTGTTTCACCCAGCTTGAAGTCCTTTCGGGGGGCATGACAGGCAACACATCCGACCGAATGAAACAACTCCCCTCCACGGCGGGCATTCGTATGCCGTGAAACTTTCAGCTTTGCTGAACTCTTCGGTTTCAATGAGCCGAGGTACTGGATAACCGCATCTACGTCCATCGCCTCGTAACCATGCAGCATCTGCGGCATTCCACTGCCGTGATGTGCGCCGTCCGGGTTAGAAAGAAATTCACGCAGCCAAGCTCCATTCAACCGG
>JBILUQ010000236.1:0-6338 GCA_044370935.1 Chthoniobacteraceae bacterium | reverse complement strand
TGGGCAGATAGTTCTCAAAAAAGCCGCGGGCGTTGTCCGGGTTGGAAAAGGTGGCTTTGAGAAGTTTGTCGTTTGGATGATGGATGGGTTCCTCCGGCATGCGCTCTTTAAAAGAGTCGCAGTCGGGTGGGTAAGCTGCCGTCAGGAGTTGGCCGATAAGCGTCGGGGACGGGGCTTAGGGCGGCCTCAGGTTTTGGAGATAGGTCGGTCGCTGGATGAAGACAGAAGCTGTTTGTTTGCAGTTGAATCTGGGGATGCGCGGACTAGCGTGATGCAGATGCGCCAATGGTCAATCACCCTGCATGGACCCACAGGAATCCTTAGTTCGGTAGACACCGGCGAGTCACAGTTTGTCGTCGGTACTGAGACTGCCAGTGATGTGTTCACGGTCCAAGGTGAAGCTATAGCATCACGTCATGCGTGGGTATGGATCAGCGAGGCAGGATTGCAGGTGGAGGATCTCGGTGGCGGTACGCTAGTCAACGGCTATCACATTACGGAGCGCGTTCAGGCGGAGTATCCAGCCAGTGTTCAAGTGGGCGAGGTTACCTTGGTGATTGAACTCAAAGCAGTGCAAGCAGCAGCTGTGTCTCCCACTCCCAGCTCCTTGGACATCACCATCCCTCAGCGGGCCGTGACCAAGAGCAAGGCAAGCCTGGAGGTGACGATACCGCAGAGAACTCCCACACGAGGGAATATTCAGAAGATTGCGTCAACAGGGACAACCTCTGCACAATCAAGCTCTACGGATAAGGCATCTACGCTGTGCGAGTACACCCTCGTTCGTGAAATTGCCCGGGGTGGGATGGGACAGATTTATTTTGGCGAAGATCCGCAATTGGAGCGGCAAGTGGCAGTGAAGGTCAGCAGCGTGAGCGAAGATGGTGAAGATCCGCGTTTTTCTAAAGAGGCCAAGGTGCTGGCCCAGCTCGCGCATCCAAACATTGTCCCCATCCACAACATTGGCGTTGATGCGCAGGGTCGGCCGTTTTACTCGATGAAGCTGGTGAAAGGCCGCACGCTGCAGGCTGTCTTGAACCTCATCCGCGATGGGGATGCTGCAGCGATCAAAGACTATCCAAGAGCCACGCTGCTGACCATTTTTAGGAAAGTTTGTGACGCGATGATGTTCGCCCACAGCAAAGACATTCTTCACCGTGACTTGAAGCCAGAGAACATCATGGTGGGTGAATACGGTGAGGTGCTGGTGATGGACTGGGGCCTAGCGAAAGTGCTGGGTGAACGTGAAGAGCAAGCCTCTGTCACTAGAGTCAACGACACGGGTGACTACGGGATGACCATGGAGGGCGAAGTCATGGGTACCCCCCAGTACATGTCGCCGGAACAGGCCATGGGCATGGTTGCCGAGCTGGATCCGCGTTCTGACATCTACAGCCTGGGTGGAATTCTTTATGCGATCCTTACCCTGCGTCCACCGATTGATGGGACGACCTTGGAGGAAGTGCTCACCAAGGTGAAGAACGGGAACATTAGTTCGATGGTGACTAAACGTGGCGGCAAGGCTGCCGTGACCGTGGGTGCGCCAAATGCCATGGGTGCTGAAGTGCCGGAGGCGTTGCAGGCGGTCACACTCAAGGCGATGGCGACTGATAGAAACAAGCGCTACGCGAGCGTGGATGCTTTCGCTGGCGACATTGAGAGGTATCAGAACGGGTTTGCAACCAATGCAGAGGAGGCTGGAACCGTAAAGCGGATCAAGTTGTGGGTAGGTCGCAACAAGGTGTTGGCTGGATCTGCTGCGGCCATGCTGGTGGTCGTGAGCGGCTTCAGTGCAAAGGTGGTGGTGGAAGGACGAAAGGCTAGTGCGGCACTGGCTCGTCTGCGTGCGAGTGCGCCTACCTTTGCATTGCGCGCAGCAGATGCAGTGCAAAGTGGAAATTTAGAAGAGGCACTGGAGGCAGCCTCCAACGCTGTGGATCTGCAGCCTGAAGTGGCAGAGTATCACCGGATCCGAGGGAATGTATTCCAAGTGATGGTCAGGTGGCCTGAGGCGGTGAAAGAGTATCGGTTGGCGAAAGAGGATGAACAGGCGCTAAAGAACCTGAAGCTGACTGAAGAGCTCATTCAGCAAACGGAGAAGGACACCAATGACACGAAGGCAAAAGGACGTCTGTTTGAAGAGCTGAACGCTCAAGGACGCCATTACGAGGCGATGGTGCTTTCAAAGTCGTTGGGGGATTTCTGGAAAAACTGGAAGGAGGGCCGCAAGGATCCAAGCGTGATTCCGGATCTGGTCGGGCGGTTGGAAGCGAAGTTGTTGCCCGTTCCCGGCACAAACTCATTGATGAGCAAAACAGAGTTTACCGTGGGTGAATGGAAATTGTACATCAGAGCCGAAGGCTACCCTGAGTGGCAACAACCCGACTCAAAAATGTTTGTGCAAACAGACGAACATCCGGTGGTGAAAATCAATTGGAATCAAGCGACCAAGTTGTGTGAATGGCTGAGCAAAGTGACCGGAAAGGAATGGGGGCTGCCCACCAATTCAGAGTGGGATGCGGCCGTTGGAAAAATCGAGTACCATTGGGGCGACTATTACCCTCCACATTGGGATGATGGTAATTTCTCTTTCCTCGCAGACGGAAACGAGGATCGCAGACAGATAGGGATGGACGGGATCAAGGGAACAGCGCCCGTAGGGAGTTTCAAACCCAATGCATTGGGGTTTTATGACTTGGCCGGTAACGCCTGGGAGTGGATCGCTGATCAATCCGGCTCAAAAAATGGAGACCGTATGCTTCGCGGAGCCGGATGGGAAACCCCTACCGCGGGGCATGATGGCTCGCGCACCTCCAATCACTGGTTATTCCCCCCTCACTCGGCGTGGCTAAACACAGGATTCCGAGTGATCCGCCGATAATCCATCCTGATTCGCGGAACTTTGTAGGATCTGTGAGCGCTGGGGACAGACACTTTTCCCTGCGCACTCGTTGTCTTGAATGGAGCGCGCCGAAGCCATCGGGAATCGACTGAAGGCGGAGACAGGTGAGTCCGACGCGATTATTTTCCGAGCGGATGATCTTTAAGAATTTCCTCGGACGTGAAGAAGGTAACCCGACCGGGATACATCTCTCTGACTTTCGCAACCTGATCCGCTGAAATCGGAGGCTGCTTGTTTCCAAAACTGTTGCGAACAAATGTCAAAGCAGACGCCATCTCTGCGTCGTTTAACATTCCAGCGAATGGCGTCATCGGAACCTGCCCATCATATTTCTTCCCGTTGACTTCGATGGGGCCCATCAGGCCATACATCGCCAACTTGATCAGCCGGTTTGGATCTCCCTCGACCCAGGCGCTCTTCTCCAGAGAGGGAAACGCGGGATCAAGTCCTTTTCCATTGGGCTGGTGGCATGTGACGCAGTATCCCTCGCGGAAGTAAATCTTCTGGCCTGCGAGGAACTGCGCTTTGCCGGCAGCATCCAAGTGGGCCGGAGCCTTATTTTCCTTGTGGTCGGAGACCTCTTTTTCGACCCCGCCCGAGAGTCTCACAGTGGCGGTTTTGGCGGCGTTTTCGCTCCACTGGTCAAGGGGTTTGCTTGAGGCAAGAGCGACGATATTTTTTCCAGCCTCCACGTCAGGCAACCATGATGCCGCCACGAGAGCCTCCAATCGAACCCGGCCATGTTCATCTGCAGCCGCCTTCGACAGAAGGGAAACATGATCGGAGATGCGGTGTGTGTTGTAACGTAATACGCGAACTGCGGCGGAGCGCGCCCGGAAATCTTTTGCTTCCAAAAGTTGTCGAAGCAGCGGCTCGTCGACGTGGTTCATTCCCCATGCAGTCCAAAGACCTTCAAGTGCATGGTGCTCGTAATTCGGATCCGCTGTTTCGAGCGATGCCACCCATGCTTTGAGCGCTGGCAGCACTTCGTTTTCTGGCCGACTCCGAAGCTGTCTGCGGGAACGATAACGTGTGCGCAGTTCGGGTTCCTTGAGGTTGTTGAGTAAGGTTGTGAGACTCGCCCCAGAGACCTCGGCCGGCTTCACGAGCGGACGCGATGGATACGTGATCCGATAGATCCGCCCATGGGTGTGGTCCCGCATCGGATCTCGTGCATTGTGTTGCATGTGTCCGATGAGGGGATTCTGCCAGTCAATCACGTACAGCGAACCGTCCGGCGCGAACTCCAAATCCACGGGGCGGAAATTTCCGTCGCTGCTCTGAAGCAGGTTGTGGCGGAAAGTGGTTTTCCATCCGGTTCCCTCGTCTTTGATTTGATGTTGTTTGATGCCCAGAAAACCGATCGCGTTGCAGAGGATGAGGTCGCCTTGCACTTCGTCTGGAAAGTGGCGGGAGGAAACCACCTCCAGGCCTGAAGTTGGGCGTACTTTTTGTCCCTCCGGGATGAGGTCCGGAGTGGAGGGGGTTTTGCTTCCAAAGGAAGGTTTGACCGACACGGGAAGCATCCAGTTCATGCTGGTTCCAGAGGTGTGCAGGAAGAAGTCTTGCCCCCAGGCATCAAAGGTCACTCCCCACGGGTTTGGAATGGAAAGCTGCGCGGTTCGTTCGAGGTGACCGCGTTGTGGACTGAAGCGAAGAAAGCCACCGTCGACACAGCGCACCGGACCGTAGGGTGTTTCCACATTGGAATGCAGGAAGACGCCTTCACAGAGCATGAATGCACCACTCGGGTCGGCGGCGTATGCACTGATCGCGTGGTGTGTATCGTGGGTATCGAAACCACCGAGAATGATTTCAGCACTGTCCATGCGGTCATCGCCGTTGAGATCGCGCAAGAGAACTAGATTGGGCTCTTGCGAGACGTATACTCCCTCGGGTGCGAATTCGAAACCAATCGGGAGGTGGAGATGATCGGCAAACACTGTCTCTTTATCCGCCTTTCCGTCACCATCGGTGTCCTCATAAATGAGGAGCTTGTCATCGGGCATTGAATCCCCGGGGCGATAATGCGGATAGGTGGGAGCAACCGCGACCCACAGGCGGCCTTTGTCGTCAAAGCTGAGCTGGAGCGGGTTTGCGAGGTTCGGGAATTCCTTTTCACTCGCGAACAAGTCCACCTTGTAGCCTTCAGGAACAGTCAGGCTTTTGACTGCCTCGTCGCCCTCCAGTATCTTTTCCGAACCATTTTTGACACTTGGCTGGTAGTTGGTGGGTACGGGAGGCAGGGGATGTGTCTTGCTGTCGTCGACTACGAGATCTTTCTTTTTCCCCGTGGCGATGTCCCGGATCAAAAGGTCCCGGATAGCCGCCATCTCGCGCGTCTTTTTGACTTCGTCCGGATAATTTTGAGGGCCGAAAGGATTGTAGCGCTGGCCGTGTGAGTGAACCCCGTTGAGCAGATTGTAGTCGTTGTTCCAGAACCAGTCTTTCTGCTTCACCGCGGCGCGCACGAGTTCCGGGTCCGCCTTTGACGCTCTTGATGCGTGACCGTAAAGGCCATCAGCCAGTAGGCCGGCGATGGTCTTGTAACCGTCCTCATTCGGGATGAAGCCGCCCGTGGTGAAGGGTTTCTGCACCTTTGTGTAGAGGGCCTTGGTCGGCGCGAAAAGATCGATGAAAGTGAGTTGGTGTTTCTTTGCAACCGAGGCGATGGCTGCAGTGTAAAGCGCGAGATTCTCGTTCTCCTTTTCTCCATTAGGAAGATCCCGTTTTGAGGACTGATTCTCGTAGGCGATGGGAGAGACCAGCACGATGCGTGGAGCGGTCTTGCCGTTGTAAGCTTTGCTTAAACTGTGCTGCACCCATGCATTCAGTTCCGCTTCAAAATTTGAAACCCGTGCGGGGCCGTCGAAGGACTCGTTGTAACCAAAAAAGGCGACAATGGTGTCCGCCTTGAGAAAGGCGAGCCATTCGTCTGGCATAGGAAAGAAGCCTTTGCCGTTGTGAACTTTGAGTTCAGGATGGAATTGCTCGGCTCCGGGGAACGCCCATTGTGTGGTTCTAGCGGGATGGGGACGGAATCCCGGTGTGTCGCCCACATGTCCCATGTTTCGCACAAACAATTCTTTGTCTGGATAGCGGAGATGTAGTTCGGTCTCGAGTTGCCCGTAGTAGACGTCGCGCTCAGCGAGGCCGTTGCCAATCAATACCACGCTCTCGCCTTTTTCGGGAGCTGTAACGGTTTGGGAGCGGGCCTTTGCGGCCGTTTCTGGAACCGGCATGATCGCATGCGTCGCAATGGCGGGAGCAGAATTCATGGTCTGCGCAAAGGCGGACAAGGGCAGACCCGTCCAGGTGGCGAGGCTAAGGAGCGTTTTGTTCATTGGGAAAAATGGAGCTGATAAACTTTTCTGGCTCTCCATTGCGTAGCGCCCGCGCACTGCAATGTCGAGTGGCGCGCGAGATACGCACAGTC
>JBILUQ010000234.1:0-6367 GCA_044370935.1 Chthoniobacteraceae bacterium | reverse complement strand
GGGCGACCAACCCATTACAATCATCGTGTCACGCGGGGGCGGGATGGCGGCGGCGGCGCAGGGAGCTGCCCCGGGAACAAGCGTTCAGGATTTGAGCGTCCCGGGAGTGGAGGAACTCGCTTCCAAAAAGGTAACCATTCCAAGACTGCCATCCCTCGGACTAGACCAAATCCTCAAACTGATCACCGACCAGGTCCAAGCCAAGTACGTGATTAGGGACAACTTTATCGAAATTGTACCGGCATCTGTTAAGACGGATGTGACGACATCCCGCAGCTGGACGGTTTCCCCGTTTATCTTTACCTCAACTGCTCCGAAAGTTGACGATTTGAGTTCAACCAGCGGCGTGGGCAGTCTGTTAAGCGCGTCGGAGGGCCCTAAGACCGGAAAATCCAAGGTGGATGCGAAAGCGTTTTTGACTGAAAACGGGGTTAAATTCGACGCCCCAGATGCGACTGCGACATATAACTCGCGGACCAAAACCCTTACGGTCATCAACACCCCCGACCAACTCGACCTCGTGGCCGGAATCGTCGACGACTCCGAGGGAGTGAACCCAGTACAAGTCGATATTCAGGCCAAATTTGTGGAATTCACTCAGTCCAACGTGGACGAGCTTTCATTTGACTGGCTGCTCGGGCAGTCGAATGTCCGTGGGAGCAAGAGCATTTTCACCGCAGGCGGAACTCCCGGATCGGCTCGCTCGCAAATTAACCCAGCGGATTATCCTTTCGTGATCCCAAGCAACGGGGCATTCAACAACGGCGGACAGCCCGTCGGGGTTTATCCAGTTACTGCGGGAAATCGCTCCGGGGGAATGGCGCTGAGCTCAAACGCAATTGATGCTTTGCTGATGGGCGCCGGGCCTGGTGGAGCGGGTGCTGCCGCAGCATCGGCATTTTCTATTGCCGGGGCATTCACTGACCCGCAGTTTCAGTTGGTGATTCGCGCCTTAAAGCAGTCCAAAGGTGTTGATCTACTTTCAAGCCCGAGCATTACCGCGCAGGATAATCAGGAAGCCACTATCGAAATCGCACGCGAATTCCGGTATCCCACTGATTTCACCCCGCCACAAGTTCCCCAGAATATCGGCGGCGCGCCAGCAGCCGGCGGGGCAGCGGGCGGCGGCGGAGCTGCCCCCGCCCAAAGTATTCCAGTCACCCCGGCAACCCCTCAGGCATGGGACACGAGGAAGACAGGCGTGACCCTCAAGGTGACCCCTAAAATCATGGGTGACAACTACGCGGTATCCTTAGACCTCGAACCGGAAGTCGTCGAATTCGAAGGATTCATCAACTATGGCAGCCCCATCCAAAGCGTCACGATGGCAAGCGCTGCGGCAGGTGCACTCGGCAGCATCGCCCAAACGCCGAAAGCCGTCACCATCACCGAGAACGTCATCAATTCGCCGATCTTTGCGGTCCGCAAAGTTAGGACAAACGTCACCATTTTGGATGGTGAAACAATCACCCTTGGCGGCCTCATTCGCGAGGATGTCCAGAAAGTAAACGACCGCACTCCCATCCTCGGGGACATTCCGCTGATCGGTCGCCTATTCCGGTCCAACGTCAATCAGCAGATCAAAAAGAACCTGACGATCTTCGTGTCAGCGAGAATCATCGATGCCACGGGCCAGCCAGTAAAACCCTCGCACACCGAAACAGAGCCGCCAGAGGAAGTCCCCTCCCTGACCACTCAGGACCTCGGGTTCGGTAACTAGTCAGTTTTCCCATGCCGGTCTTCGGGATCACTGGCGGAATCGCGACTGGCAAATCAAGCTTCATCGGCCTGCTCGAGGACAGAATGGGAGGTGATCGTGCCATCTGGTTCGACGCTGACCTGGCTGCCAAGAAACTGCTCGAAACAGATAAACTCGTACGACACGAGATCTACAGGACTTTCGGGGATCCGGTTTTCACAGAGTCGGGAGAGATTGACCGAGATGCGCTTCGGAAGGCGGCATTCGCGACGGATGACACTCGGCATAAACTAAACGCAATCCTGCATCCAAAGGTCCGCTCGCAGTGGTCTGCGCTCGCGGCGGAGGCACGAAAATCTAAAATGTGGTTATTCGTCGAGATTGCGCTACTATATGAGACGAGCGGCCACGAATTGTGTGACAAAGTCATCGTGGTTGCTTGCTCACAGCATACCCAAATTCGAAGAATAACCGGAGCGCGTGGGCTGACGGAGTCGATGGCGAACCAAATAATCGCCTCACAATCCAGTCTTGGGGAAAAATGCCGTATGGCAGACTTTCTCATTTGGAATGACGCCGCGCTCACTAGTCTCGAACGCCAATGCAGCCTACTTGTAAGTTGGCTCAACAAAACATATGCCTGAACGACAGGACGAATCCATGCCCGCTACATCTACTCCTGAGTTAGAATCAGGAAGCACAAACACAATACTCGCCACCCCCGAAAGCAGCGGCGCAGCGGGATCCTCGGCGCACCCTCAATCCAGCCATCAGCCTGAGTACGCTCCTGCCGAGCCTATCACTGTGCCCAAAAACCTAGATCTTGATTCGCTGCAAGACCTGACACTTTACGAACTCTCAGAACTCGGACACCGCCTCAATGTGCGGGTTCACGCCGACAAATCCAGGCATCATCTAGTGTTTGATTTGTGCAAAAGCTACATCGAGCGAGGTTGTGAAATCACTGCGAGCGCAATCGTAGACATCAATGCGCAGGGGGGAGCGTTTCTGCGCTGGGGCAGGTACAATTTCCGTCCCCTCCCGCAGGACATCCAAGTGCCATACCACTTCGACCGTCAATTTCGACTACAACCAGGATTGCAAGCAACTGTGCGGGTGCGGGCACCTCGCGAAAGAGAAAGGTTCCTGCAGGTAGAGGAATTTTTGAGCATCGAAGGGATTCCCGCCTCTGACTGGCAGGAACCAAAAGACTTTGAACGCCTCACCGCGATGCACCCAAATGCCCGGATCGTGCTTGAGAACGAGCAGACCCGATCTATCAGTCCTCGCGCAGTTGACCTGATTGCGCCGCTTGGACGGGGGCAGCGTGGGCTCCTCGTTGCGCCTCCGCGCACGGGCAAAACGATCCTGCTTAAGGAAATTGCCCAGGCCATTCAGAACACCTCACCAGAAACAAAGTTGATCCTTCTGCTCGTTGACGAGCGCCCGGAGGAAGTCACGGATTTCCGGCGTGCCTTGAACTGCGAGATATACTCGTCCACTTTTGATGAGAACGCACAACGCCACACGCAGGTTGCGGAAATGGTTTTGGAGCGCGCCAAACGATTGGTCGAACTCCACCACCATGTGGTGATTCTCCTGGACTCCATCACCCGACTGTCCAGGGGTTACAACAACCTGCAACCGGGAAAAGGACGTATCATGTCCGGAGGCGTGGATGCCAAGGCCCTGATAAAGCCGAAGAAATTCTTCGGTGCCGCGAGAAACACCGAAGAGGGCGGAAGCCTAACCATTCTTGCAACCGCGCTAGTTGAAACGCATAGCAAGATGGACGACCTGATCTTCGAAGAGTTCAAAGGAACCGGCAATATGGAACTAAGGCTCGACCGGACGCTGTCCGAAAAGCGCGTATTTCCAGCGATCAACCTCCCTCAATCAGGAACACGTCGCGATGAACTGCTCTATCATCCGAAAGAGTTTGAACGTATTAGTGCCTTACGCCGCCAGTTAGCTGGACTTCCGGCGATGGAGGCCACCGAGGTTCTGAATCAAGCGCTACGCAATACGACTTCCAACGCCGAACTGCTTCTCAAAGGAATGCGGGCATGAAACAGCTCCCCCCTAGGGATTCAGCTCCGCACCAGAAAACGAACGTGGCGAATCGCAAATCAACGAGCACCAGAAACGCTCACCGTGAAACGGCGCACCCCCAGGCGCCGAAGAAGACCTCTTTCTGGCTGGGCCGCTTGCTTGAAAAGCTGGTTCCAAAGTTCCTCAAGAACGGCGCTCCTATTGAGAGTAAAACGCCCGGCAGAACCAGCGCAGAGGCCGATATTCAGCCTGCTAAGCGCAGACAAAACCCGCAACGAGAAGGACGGGATAACCGCTCTAAACGGCAAAGCCCAGCCAGAGCCGAATCGAAGGAAAACCCATCCAACACTCCAGTAACTGTCCAGGACTCACATCTTGTGACGAGCTGTCCGATGGTCTCGACAACGGACGAATTAGAATCTGCGGTCAAAGCCTTCCAAAAACAGGAGAGGATCGCCCTAGACACCGAAGCAGACAGTTTGCACTGCTATTTTGACAAACTTTGCCTGATTCAAATCAGCATTCCTGGAAGCAACTTCCTCATCGACCCGCTTTCGGAACTGTCTCTTGCGCCACTGTTCGATTCACTCGAGGGCAAGACAGTCGTGATCCACAGCGCCGACTACGACCTGCGGCTTCTACGTCGCTCGGGCTACTCCGGTCCCACAACGCTGTTCGACACAATGATCGCCGCGAGACTTTGTGGGTCCTTGGAGTTCGGATTGGCTGCGCTTTTGCACCAGCACTTCGGAGTTACTTTAGCGAAGGCATCGCAGAAGGCGAATTGGGCGCTACGCCCGCTTTCGCAAACCATGCTCGAGTACGCGATTAACGACACCCTGAACCTTTTGAAGCTGGCGGAGATACAGGAAACACGCCTCCGGGAACTGGGGCGCTGGGAGTGGTTTGAACAAATGTGCGAGCGCGCAGTTCGCTCGTCTGCAGTTCAAAGGGAACGGGATCCGGACTCGCTCTGGAGGCTCGCCGGCTACGCCGACCTCTCCGCCCGCGGGTCCGCTGTCCTCAGAGCCCTCTGGCACTGGCGCGACCAAGAAGCTCAATCCGTCGACAAACCCGCATTCCACATCCTCAACAATGATTTGCTTCTGAGGTTTTCTGCGGACTTCGACTCCGATCAAACGGTGGATCCACGCCATTTGAGAGGTTCGCGCCGCGTCCGCTTTTTTGATGCGGCTTCAAGCGCTCTACAGTTGGCCGAGAGCGAATGGCCCAAAATCATCCGCAAACCTAGGCTGCGAACCACCCAAGAACAGGAGACCCGGTTTCGTGAGCTCAAGAAGATTCGGGATTCTGTGGCGGCCGATTTACAACTGGATGCGACTTTAATCGCACCTAAAGCCACTCTCGAGCAGCTATCAAGAAATGAGCCCGAGGCTTTTGAAACACTGCTGCCCTGGCAGCGCGAGTGCCTAAAGCTCACCTAAGAAGCAGCCAACTTCCCCAGCCTCTTCAAAAACCGCTTGCTCATCACTGCGTATCGCCCGCGATACGATCAAACGCGTTCCCCTCGTTCTGATCAATCCGCTCAAGACTCCCCGTCTATGAGTACGGCAGTCTCTCATCCCGGTCCATTCCGTAAAGCCGCCGGGTGGCATTCGTTTCCTTGGAAAGCTCGACCGTCTCTGGCGCCTCCGCCTGCATCCGGTACGCAAGCTCGGGCGCAGGCTCGACCCATATCTCACGCTGCTTCTCGAGGACGAATCTGTCGATGTCACCGCGCACCCAGCTTGAATCGTCTTGGAGGGAGCGGTCTTCGCAAGCGGCTGAAAACACCAGTATGCCCGCTTTTCTGCGGTAAATCCACCATCCGCGGGATCATCGGCCCGCAGCCAAGAACAGGCGAGAACGCATGGCGCTAACAAAATCCTTTTCAGATGAAAATCGGATACAATTGCCTCAGCGGACTCGCAGGGTGGGCGGGGTACCACCCGGATACTCCTTGGAAGCAAACCCGTGCACAAGCCCCGAAGGATCGCTCTCACCCGTCTCGCGCACTATGATGAAGCTCGCGAAACCGTCCTTACGTCTTCTCAGAAATTCCGACAACGCCTCGCCTCTAACAGTTAGGGTCCCTCCCCCAGCGCCACGCGCTATGAAAAACTCCGCCAGTCGCGCCGTAGACTCAGGCGCGACTCCAGAATCGGTGCAGCCCGGCAGCGATTCCCACATGAGCGTGTTCTCCTCCCAAAGATTCAACGCGTCCTCGTTGATTCCATACACGGCAAATTTTGAATCGGGCACAAGCGATGGAAATCCGAAGCCGGTTGGTTTCGGATCCAAGACCAGCTGCGCCTCAGTCACGTTTCGAACGTCGATCTGAGAGACATCAAAGGTGAGAACAATGCGGCGCTCATTGCCCTTCGACGCGGGCAATTCCGTGTGCTTGACCATCAGCAACGGACTCATTCCCATCGAGCCCCCATCGTTGCCGCGACGCACGTAACCGTCCTTACCGCGTCCGAAGGACGTTGAAACGGAAGTCCACCCCTCGGCATCAAGAACCTGCCGCCCAAGAACTGGCTCCTGCTCGGCCGAAGAGTATCCGGAATCCACAAGAAGAGTCTGTCCCTTGGTTAAGCGTTTGCTTGCCTGGAC
>JBILUQ010000029.1:0-22614 GCA_044370935.1 Chthoniobacteraceae bacterium | reverse complement strand
GCGCAACCCGACGAGCACGCCGCGTCCGGGCAGAGGGGCCACATCCTTCAAAAAGGACGTGTGCATACGGGCATCCCGGTTTGTGAGGTTTGTTCCGCGCACATAGGCCTCAAGATTGGTGGGGCCCGCCTTGAACTGGTAACTCACCGATGCGTTTAGGAGCGTGTAGCTCGCAGTGCGGGTTTCGTTTTCGGCGGTGCGATTCTGCCGCGCCACGTATTGGGTCTCGAAGCGCGACTGCAATCCGTTCCAATCGTGGACAAGCGCCGCCTGCGTGCGCAGAGGTGTCATGCGAGGCAAAGAACGGTCCGTATTCTGATCGAGCGCGCGCACATAGTCGGTGCGCAAATCCAGGTGCAATCCCTGCGTGATCTTGCGGCTTGAATCATCCGCGGCGTCCCCCTGCTTGCCGCCCGCCAACTGCGGCTCCACGAGGTGGATGACCACCTCGGCCTCGGCGCCATACAGCCGCGCCCGGGTGGCCTTGTACTGATATTCAGGCAGCTCTTCGCCGTCCACATCCACATCGTTGCCGGTCGGCGAGAGCGCGATGAATCGGCTGAAATTATTCAAAAACACACTCATGCTACCCGTCACTCGCCCCGTCTTCTTGCGAAGCGACAAATCGAACGTAAGCGCCCGTTCCATCCCGAGGTCTGTGTAGCCGCGCTCATACGTGCCGGTCGCATGGTGCGCGCCATCTGCAAACAGCTCCGTGCTCGTTGGGGGCCGCTGCGTGAACCCCGTGTTCAACGCCAGCGCATACTGCTTGTTGATGTCATACACAATGCCGCCGGACAAGCTCACGCCGTTAAACGCTTTCGAACGCGAAGTAAATTCCACGCGCTCCGGATTCTCAAGGGCTTCCACGGTCGTCCGGTCAAAGCGCGCACCGAACTGGTAGCGCAAGGGATCCAGCGCGATTTCTTCGAAAACAAAAATCGAATGCATCCGCGTCTTGTTCGACGGCATCAGCAGATGCTCCAAATCCGAACTGCTGGCCGCGATGTTCGATAGCTGCATCTGGTATCCAACTGCGCCCTCGAGCAGGCCGATTTTTTCATGCACCAACTCCAAACGTCCGGTGGTGCCCCGCGTCTTGAAAATCTGCGACTCGCTTTCCCCCATCTCGGCATGCCTGTAATCGGTCGCGGAAAACTTGTAATTGATCGCTTTGATCCCGCGGGCGGGCGCGAGGAACGAACCCCGTGCATCCCACCTGCGTTGTTTGAGGTCGATCAGCACGCCGCGCTCGGCCACCGCTCCGTAGACAGAATTAAAGCCAGAATAGGACACGCCGAAAAAGCCTTCATCCCAGACCGCCGATGCACCCGCCGCGCCGCCGTCGCTTTGCGAAGCGCTGTTTGGCAAACGGCCGAATACCGATGGCGTTTCCGCGTTTTGCCTGCCCGCCTGCGTGTGGGTTTCCTTTGGAATCCGCAGGTCCGAGGAGTTGCGGCGGAATCCGTCCAAATGCAAAACCATCGGCCCGAGCCCGAACTTCACCATGCCGGACCCCGCGCCGCCGCTGTCGACGGAGTTGTACCGCCCCTCCACCGCTCCGCGAATGGGCGCGCCAAGCGCGTTCGGCTTAAGCGGCTTTTCAGCGATTCTGCTGTCGATCAAATTCACCACACCTCCGATGCTGTTCGGCCCGTACATCAAGGCGGCGGGGCCGCGCACGACCTCGATCCGATCGATGGTGAGCGGATCCACCGCGACGGCGTGGTCGGCGCTTATATTTGACACGTCGAGGTTGGTGCTGCCGTTGCTCAAGATCTGGACTCGGTCGTCGGCCAGACCGCGGATCACCGGCCGGCTCGATACCGGGCCAAAGTAACTGGAGCTGATACCCGCCTGCTGGCCAAGGGTGTCGCCAAGGGTGGGCTGGATGCGCAGCCTCAGTTCCTTCCCATCCAGAATGTTCACCGGCTGGGCCTGCTCATACAGGGTCCGGCCGAGGGGACTTGCGGTCACCACCACCGTGTCCAGACGGACCGCTGCGCTGGAGGAGGTTTGATGGTCCTCCTGATGCTGCGCAAGGGCCTGGGAAACAGCATTTGCGGTGAGAATCGAACAGAATAATAGGCGTAATGACACTGTCTTCATGCGAAGCGGTGTAGCATTCGGACCCGTCTATCACAACAGTTTATTGCAACAGTTTTGCAATAGCGCACCCTCCGCCCCCCTTTTCCTCAGGTCAGCAGGGAATGCAGCACGCGCCCGTGCACGTCGGTAAGGCGCCTCTGGATTCCATTGTGGTAGAAGCTGAGCTTTTCATGATCCAACCCCAGTAGATGCAAAGCAGTCGCATGAAGCTCGTAGGAATGCGCCGGGTTTTTCTCGGCCTTGAACCCGAACGCGTCCGTGCTTCCGTACGAAACACCCCCACGGACACCGCCGCCCGCCATCCACGCGGTGAACGCCCCGGGGTTATGGTCGCGCCCCTTGCCGCCCTGCGAAGCCGGCTGCCGGCCAAACTCCGTGGTGCAGATCACCAGCGTGCTCTCAAGCAGACCGCGCGCGTCCAAATCCGCCAGCAGCGCGCTCGCACCCCGGTCCAGCACTGCCCCCCAATACCCATGGTCGCGCACCAAATCCTCGTGGCTGTCCCAGTTTGGACGGATCTTTTTGGCGGTTGTGTTCTCCGCGCCGCAGTAAATCTGAACAAAACGAACGCCACGCTCCACAAGCCGGCGCGCAAGCAGGCATTGCCTTCCGAAAGGACCGGTGTCTGCGTCATCTAGCTGATAGCAGCTTTTGATATGCGCCGGCTCATTGCGAAGGTCCGCGACCTCGGGCGCGCTCAGCTGGAGACGTGCGGCGAGTTCGTACGCGGCGATTCTAGCCTCGAGTTCGGTATTCGCGGAACGCGGCGCCGCGTGAGCGCGGTTGAGGGACTGCATGAAAGCGCGTCCCGCCTTTTCGCGTTCGCCGGTTTGCGCATCCATGACACCCGCGGGAAAGAGATCCGCGATCGGCGGCCGCGTCGCGTCAGTTTCAAGAATGGTGCCCTGATGAACCGCCGGCAGGAATCCCGCGCCCCAGTTGATCACGCCCCCGGGCGGAAGTCCCCGCGTGTCAGGCAGGACAACGAACGCGGGAAGATTCTCGTTCTCGCTACCCAGGCCGTAGGTCACCCACGCGCCCATGCTCGGGAAGCCCGGAAGGATGAAGCCGCTATTCGCCATGAACATCGCAGGACCATGAAGCGCACTCTTGCTCTGCATCGAATGGATGAAAGCCATCTTGTCCACATGCATTGAGAGGTTGGGAAAAAGATCGCTCATCCATTTCCCACACTGCCCGTGCTGTCGAAACGGCCAGTAGCTGCCCTGGAAGTTTCCCGGTTTTGATGCAAAGAACTGCACGCTCCCATCCGTGTCGAAAGGCGTGCCCTGGCGCTTGCCAAGCTCCGGCTTGTAATCCCATGTATCGACGTGGCTCAAGCCGCCGGGACAAAAAATTTGAATCACCGCGCGCGCCTTGGCAGCGTGATGCCCTGCGCCCGGCCGCATCGCGGCACCCTCCGCTCTCGCTTCACGCTGCAAAAGTGCAAACAAAGCAGTGGCACCGAATCCGCCCCCAAGCTGCGACAGAAACGCGCGCCGCGATGCGGAGCCCATTTCGTCCATCCTGTGAATTACGGTGTCGCTCTCGTCCTCAGTCGACATAGGAAAATTCGTTTGTGTTGAAAAGCATCCTGCACAACTCCTGCATTCCATGAGCCCGGGCGAGCGCGACAGCAGCTGCAACTTCCGATTCGCTCGCGCTCCTCGCGAGGCAAAGACGAAAGGCGCGTTGCACCACCTCTTCGGCAGACGCGGCGCCCTCTTCGACTCTCGCCGCCAGATGGACGGACTGCTCGAGCATGAATGGATTGTTAATGAGCGTGAGCGCCTGCAGCGCGGTGGTGGTTTGGGCGCGGACCGGCGTGAGGTTCGCAGGATCGGGACAATCCAGCGTCGTCATGAAGCGGTGCGGCGTGGTGCGAACTACAAACCGGTAGATGCTTCTGCGCCACAACTCGGGCGTGCTTGGCGTTGTGTATTCATAAATCGGCGCATACGCCTCCGTGTATTTGAAGTCGCGATACCCCGGGCCGCCCATGGTTAGATTTAGCTTTCCGCTCGCGAATAACACCGCGTCATGCACGGACTCGGCATCGAGACGGCGCGGATTCTGCCGCCAACAAAGCCGGTTCTGCGCGTCCACAGCCACACCGCGTTCACGCGAGTCCGACGCCTGCTTGTACGCCCTGCTGTTTAGGATCAAACGATGCACAGACTTCAAGGACCATCCCCCTTTCCGCAGGCTTGCGGCGAGCCAGTCCACAAGCTCCGGATGCGAGGGCGCGTCTCCACCCAGGCCAAAATCGCTCGGCGTACGAACCAACCCCTGCCCGAAGTGGTGATGCCAAAGCCGGTTCACAATCACACGCGCGGTGAGCGGGTTTTCATCACCCGTAATCCACTCTGCAAGCCGGCGCCGCCGTTCGCCCTCCTCCGCCTGCTCCGAACCAAAATCCGTTCCAGCTTTTCCGGCCCACGCGATTGTGCCAGGCGTCACCTGCTGGCGTGGGTCCTCGGCGTTGCCTCTGTGATAAACATGCATCGCCGGCGGGAGCGGATCGGTCGTCACAGCGTACACGCGCTCGGGCACGGGGAGCTGGTTGCGCTCTGTTTGCAGCGCGCTCATGCGTCGCTGAAGCTCGTGGAGGCGCTGCTTCTCCGACTCCGCCAATGACTCCTTCGCTTCCGCCGGATGCAGCCGCGCGTCTCCGAGAAAAAGCAGATCGCTTCCAATCCCGTCTCCGCCATCCGTTGCAATAAAGGTGAGCGTGCTCGCTGTCTCCGGGATTGTGACTTCAACCTCCGCGAAATCGGATTTCTTAAGCTTGAGTCTTTGAAAAACTTGGTCGGTATCGACGTAAACAAAGAAATCCGCGCGGGTATTTGCTGCCGCTGGAGAAGCCCCGAACCCAACAACCAGTCTGAGCTGGAAAACTCGCAGGCCGCTGGATTCGCGGATCTGCCGGAGGTCGAAGGTCACGCCTGCGTTTGCGTGCAGCCCAAGAATCGAATGCGGGGCGAGGGCGAAATTGGTTTCGTTGATCTTTGTGGAAACTTGTCCGTTGAGGGGCCCGTTGCGAACCGCATCCCACGCGTTACCGCTTGTCGCCGGGACTCCTTGAACTTCGCGCTTGGAGGCAACAGGCAACGGCTTGGATCCGTCCGGCACAAAGACAGCTTGAACGAGCGACGGGACATTTTGCGGACCTCCCGGCGAAGCGGGCTTTTGAAGCCGGTTGGTCATGATATCCGGATGAAACCCTATTTTATCAGTAACCAAATTTCCGGTGCGCGGATGAATGCCGCGCCCGCGCACCCCGGTTCCACGGCCATCGCCGCCGCCAACCATGTCCGCGAGATCCAAGGGCTCTCCCGAAAGGGCAGCTGCCTCGCCACGCACGGACTTGAGCTCACCCTCGATGCGTTTTCTCAATCCCTCGATGCGCTTTGCCTCTGCGGGATCAACATCACGTTCACCGCGTTTTACGCCGGCAAAAACCGCGCATAACCGGTAGTACTCCTCCTGCGAAATCGGATCGAGTTTGTGATCATGACAGCGGGCGCAGTTGATTGTGATCGCCGTGGCTGCTGTCATCACCTGCGTAACCATGTCGTCCAAGTCACCGGCACGCGCCGCTCGCCTAAGCTGTTCGTTCTTGGTTTCCACATGACCCACAAAATCCCAGGGACCCGCCGCCAGAAATCCGGTGGCGACGTGCGCCTCGGGATTCCCGGGCTCGAAGACGTCGCCCGCGATCTGTTGCCTAAGGAAAGTATTGTAAGGCTTGTCCTCGTTCAGGGCCTTGATCACATAGTCGCGGTAACGCCACGCATTGGGCCGCAGTTGGTCACGCTCAAATCCGTGCGTGTCGGCGTAGTGGGCAATATCCAGCCAATGCCTCGCCCAGCGCTCGCCGTAGCGCGGGCTTGAGAGAAACTCGTCCACCAGCCGAGCATAGGCATCCGCACTCGAATCGTTGATAAACGCGTCGACCCGCGCAGGCTCCGGCGGGAGCCCGAGCAGATCGAAGGAAAGCCTGCGGATAAGGGTGCGTCGGTCGGCCTCCGGCGACCAGTCGAGGCCTGCGCCGATCAGCGCTCTGCCGATAAACGCGTCTATCGCAGTTCCATCGGGCCAGTCATGTTTGATAGGCTGCACGGACCAGTGACTGCTGCGATGATCGGTCACCGGCTGTCCCGCTGCGGCATCCGCTGGCCAGGCCGCGCCGGAGTCGATCCAAACCTGCAGCACTCTGATTTCTGCTTGGGAAAGCGCCCGCCCTTTTGGTGGCATGCGCTCGTCTTCGTTTCGGGAGCTGACGCGCTCGATGAGATGGCTGCGGGCAGCGTTGCCGACTTCAATGGCCGGCCCGTTTTCCCCGCCTGCAACCATGGCTTCGAGCGAATCCAATCGCAGCCCGCCCTTTTGCTTTTTCGAATCGTGACAGTCCCAGCAGTGCTCTTTGAGAATCGGGCGGACTTGCCCTTCGAAGTCCGCGGCATTGACCACAGACAATGCGGGCGATGCGGTCACGGTGTATGCAAGGAGCGTTAGCGCAGGAACGAATCGCATAAGTCAGTTGTCTCGTACCTTTAGTCTAGACGCCTCCGAGGTCGTTGCCTGCGTGCCGCAAGTGCGCCCACATTGCTTTGGAGGCGGCCTCAGCGTCCCCGGCCTCAACTGCGGCGAGAATGCGGGCGTGTTGGGTATGCGCCTTGTCCTTTCCAACACAGCCGATGGTGGCCATGCGGCTCTCTCTTCCGAGCTCCGCGATGGATTCCAGCATCAGTTTGAAGACTTCGTTCCCCGCCGCATCCGCCAGCGCCCGATGAAACGCGATATCAGCCTCGACTGCCGCTTTCGTGTTCGACGAATCGGAGAGCGCCTGCTGGCACTTGCCAAGCACCGCGAGGTGCGACTTGCGCCTGCGCACGGCGGCCTGTTTTGCGATCTCTGGCTCCACGAGCAACCGCGCTTCGTTGAGCTGCCTGAGGCGCTCCTTGAGTTTCGGCATCGCGAGCGAAAGGGAGCTGCAGACGGGCTTGTGCAGTTGGTTGACCACCCAGATTCCGCTGCCGTGGCGGATCTCGAGACGCCCCTGTGATTCGAGCCGCTTTGTAGCCTCACGCATCACGGTCCGGCTGACGCCCAACTGTTCCGCCAACAGTCGCTCGGGAGGCAGCCGGCCGGCATCGCTCTGCGCGGCGTCTTGCAGCATTCCGGCAAGGCGCGTGCAGACTTTGGAAACAAGGGTGGATTGACTCCGGTCGCGCAATCGGTGCATGAAAGAGGTCTGACCAATTTAGAGCTCTGCGTAAAGCCCATTTTTGCTGTGTTCGGGTTCGTGTCGTTTAAGAGCATTGAGCCGTGCGGAATGCCGGGGACAGGCACCTATCCTATTGTATTCCGCGAAAAACTGAGCTTTCGTGGAGACTTGCAAGCAGCGGATGCGCGCGGGACTGGCGCGTGACGGTTTCCTTCGGCGAGAGGGGCGGAGAGGGGCAAGTAACGGCAAGTGTCTGTCCCCGGGTCTACGGGAGTGGGTGCCGGAAGATCACTTGGTGCATTTCATCATGGAGGCGGTCAAAAAAAGTCTTCTGGAGGGGAAGTGTCTGTCCCCAGAAAAAAACGGGAATTGTGTGTCCTCGGCGCTTAGGTGCCCTGCGCAGTGAGCGCCTCAAACAAGTCCGTTTCCGCCGTAGTATCATTTGCCTCTCTTATTCCCTGCTCACTGATCGGAATCCAAGCGCGGACAATCCATGTCGTGCTTCCAGATCAGAACTCCAGACGATGCGACGTCGAAATGTTCCAGAGTCGCCTCCGCGGCAGGCACTTTTTCTAACGAATAAACTTTAGAAATTTTTGGTCCTCGGATTTGGAAATGGTGAAGGGTTTCGCACTTCCGTTTTTTCGGACCACATGCATTGTCCTGACATTTGGATCAAGCGTCAGAAGAAAGCCCCCCGCATAATCTTTGTCGTTTATGTTGAGTTCGTATTTCGGAACGCCTCCCGGCAATCTTCTCCAAGATCCGTTCTGACCATCGATATTTGCCCTCTGATCCGAGTGAAGCCCCAAGAACTCGGCTCCCGGCCAACTCCACGCACCAATCGCCGCATCTTTATCGGAGGCGTCTTTAGGATCCTTGCCAGAGAAGCCCTCAATTTTTGTGGATTTGATGTCAGCTTTTGAACCGGTTTTAGAGATGACTTCGAGCGATTTTCCGGAACTGTCCAAGACAAGGTAGTAGGAAGGGCCATCCTGCATGTTGAGCTCATACTTGGGGCGTTCACCTGGCAGTCTTCTCCAACTTCCAACCTTGCCCACAATATGAGCTTTGCCGCCCTCGGCAATGCCCAGCCATGCAGGCTTTGAAGCAATAATCTTGCGGGAGTCAGTCCATGTCCAAGTGCCAATCAACGGATCTTTTTGAGCCGATGCTGAGGAAGCATTTTCCTGAGGCTTTGAGTCTACGGCCAAAAGTTGCGTGAAGTACTGCGAGAAGATCACGAGCACAGCGCCGATCCAGATCCTGATTTTCATAAACATTCGTCCAACTTTGCCCTAACCAAGCTCGGATTAGGCAGCCCCTATTTTAATCCCGTACGACCCTATGCCCTCAAGCATTTGTGAAAGGCGAAGAAGGGGAATTGTCTGTCCCCGGCGCTTGCATTTACGAAAGGTCGCAAAGGCAGGTGATTTTAGAGTGCAAGACGACCACGGAGGCACCGTGCAGGCGCATACGCCGACGGTAGACGAAACAGAGTTCGCTGAGCACGCTGTGGCAGCGTGTTCACAGACACCGCTCTATGCCCGCGTGGACGTGGTGCGCGATGAATCAGATGCGCTGTCTTTGATGGAACTTGAATTGGTGGAGCCAGAACTATGCTTCCGTTTTCATCCGCCCGCGGCTGATTTGTTAGCTGCAGCCATCGCGAAAGCTTTATGACCAGTCGGGGCACGACGGGACCAGTTCTCGGCGACCGCTTAAGAATTCTTCCGAAGTGCCGGGCGATGCCGGGGACAGGCACTTCTCCTCTTCTCCTAGCGTCCATTTTGATAATGTTGTGTTGGTGCAGGTGGGCGTCAGCTACCTGACTTACAGTGGCCTTGGGTCCATCTGGTGTGAGCGCAGCTGGGGCTGCGCGCTCCCAGCAGGGGGGCAAGTGTCTGTCCCCGGGGCTACTCGCCAAAAATAGCGAAGAGCCGCGAGTCTGATCTTTGTGTGACTACCCTGCATCATCCAACAGTCAGGAAAGTGCAAAGAACGCCGCTGGACCATTTGGCAACAATCCCGGGTCGATACGTTTATCAAGAGTAACCAGTCGGGAATCGTGGTGAATGGCCAAGGCAAGTAGATAGTAATCTGTCAAATCACGGCAGCCCGGCAGTTCGCGACAGGATGCCGCATCGGTTAGTGAAACGGCATCGGGCCAAAATTGGTGGCCAGGACGGGCAAGAAGTTCTCGCAATACCATGCGGGCGCCTTGGGTGGAACCGGGCCCTTGAGGGTATTTCGCATGCCCGAAAATGCGTATGAAGCCGTTTTCAACCAATGGGCAAGTTGCCCAGCCATCGCGGCCATGTTTTTGGAAGAAGGCCTCCACCGTCTGGTGGTGCTCGTGGTCGAGATCCGCCATCGCAATCAGCACATTAATATCAAGTAGATGCATGGGTCAGATTCCTTCCTCGTCCATGAGTTGACGAACCAACTCGGTGGTCACGTGGGCTCCGCGGCGGGGAAGGCGCAGCACTCCATCCTCGCCACGGACGAAGGGGGTGTTTTGCGAATGAGTAGAGGGTTCAATTTCACGACGCAACGCGTGTTCAACCATTGCCTTGAGAGAGATTCGCCGCCGTGCGGCTATGGCTTTGGCTTCGATCAATAAGTCATCCGGAAGATCGAGCGTTGTTTTCATATGGGTAACCATATGGTTTTACGGGAGCGCGTCAAGCGGCCTCGGAAATCAGCCATTCAATTGCCTGCAATGGGAGGCCCGCTGAGTCCTGTGCGAGCTCGCGCCAGGTTAGCACTAGGTTAGAGGTTAAGGGACAGGCTGAGAGGTTAAGGGACAGGCAATTTGTTGAAACCGTTTAAAGGTGGTCAACGTAGGGAGGCGAATGAAAAGGAAAGAGTGACGAAGCAAAGGGTGACTGTCCCTTGGCACTGTCCCTTGGCACTTTGCTTTTGCACCGATGGACTCGCACAAATCAAAAGGCGTGCCAGATTGTGGCGTCATGAATTCCCCCACTCCCGCCAAGCGATTGCATGAAATGAACGCCCTGGAAGACATGGGCCAATTCCCCTTGGTGATCTACGCAGGAGCCACGGGTAATGTGCTTGCGACCCTCACTGCCACTTGGTTCCTTCACCAATACACGGACGATCTCCGGGCTTTGTGGCTTTGGGCGGTGGGAATCATCGCGCTGAATCTCAGCCCCGTTGTTTTTCTGCGCTTGGTTTTGAAAAACACCCAGGACACTCCCCCGATCCGGGAGATGAATTTTTTCCGGGATCAACACCGCTTTGCCTCGTGGGTTTACGCGGTGGCTTCCGGCAATCTCTTTTTCTGGATAGTGACCGCGTGGTGCGTGTTCAGTTTCAATGCAGAACTCCCCAGTCTACTCGGACTCCTCGGAACGGCTCTGGTGGTCACTTCCTTCCCGGCCTGGATCCGGTTGTTCCGGAAAAAATAAATCCAATAGACACTCAGACCGATCACCGCGCCCAAGGCTCCGACGGCCAAGCGAATCAACCAGAAGAGCCGGAGCCGAGTCAGAATCGAAACCGCGGAGCGGGTACTGGGGGCGTGTACTGGGTGTACTGGGGACAGGCACTTCTCCTAGCGTCCATTTTGATGATGTTGTGTTGGTACAGGTGGGCGTCAGCTAACTGACTTACAGTGGCCTTGGGTCCATCTGGTGTAAGCGCAGCTGGGGCTGCGCGCTCCCAGCGAGGGGGCAGCGGGGGGCAAGTGTCTGTCCCCGGGGAGCACGCTGCCCGGGGAGCACGCTTTTAATCAACCAGGGAGCACGTACTGGGGACAGGCACTTTTCCCCACTCGCATTGAGGGAATGCCTGATCACTGGATACACAAAACGACCAACACGTTTCCGGAAGTCCTCGATAACGTTTCCCCAGCCGTCAAACGAAAGGCCGGAGGGTTCCGGTCGACCGATAGCCTGCTCGGTACGTTCTATTTCACAGCCGCAAAACTACGCATCCCCGATCACCACAAAAATGAGCGAAGCGCCTCGATCTCTCAAATAGAGCCCCCTGTAGTAGGCTTAACGCTCTCTCAATCTGAGGTGTCCTCCCAAGTATTGAACGGAAACCGCCAGGATGGCGACGTTCGCGAGACTATTTCCGGCACCGCTGAATCAGCGGTCAGATTGAAAGAAAATGGTTCGCCGTTGTTGTGGCGATTTGGGGGCAGCGGCTGAATTTGCCAGCTGTTGGATCCGAGCCTCTATGTTTTACGGTCCATTGGCCCGAGCCTCACGCCTGCCGAAGCACCCACTCCAGGATCCCCTGGACGCTGCGAAAGTCGTCTGCTGCCCGTGCCGGAACCCCGGTCCGCCGCTCGTCCCACATTCGAGCCAGGGCGCGCCCAGGGCCGATTTCCAGCACCATCTCTGGCTGCATTTCAAGGACCGCGTCGAGGCAGGCGTCCCAGTCCATGCGGGTGCTGATCTGTAATGCAAGCCGGTCAGTAGCCTCGGCAGCGGTTCTGGAGATTTTCCCGTCCACGGCGCTGACCACCGGAACACGAAGCGGTCCGGCCCGGAATGGCTCGAGACGTTTTGAGAAGCGGGCGCGCGCGTCGGCCAGGCAGGACGTGTGAGACGGGGTCGTCACTCCAAGCATTCGCACCCGGGCAGCACCCATGGACTCGGCCACGTGCGCAGCCTCCTCCAGCTTTGAAGCATCGCCGCCAAAAACAAAATGCGCGGCTGCATTGCGGATCGATATTTCCACACCACACCGCAAAGCAATCGCTTTGCAAGCGTCGGCCGTGAGCCCGCGCACTGCCAACAGTCCGGACTGCGACGATACGCACGCGTCCATGTAAGCAGCTCTTTGGGCTGCGAGATCAATTCCCTGCTCAAACGAAAAACATCCCGCAGCACAACACGCCGCAACCTCGCCAACCGAATAACCAGCAACGCACACCGGCGCGGAAAGCGCCGCAGACAACTGCGTCCAAAGACTCGTTTGATGCGCAAAAATAAAAGGCTGCGCGACCCGGTTGACCTGAAGCTCGGCAATGGAAATCTTGTCAGCGCTCCACGCGTGCGGGATTACGCGCGCGAGTACTGCGCTTATTTCGGGAGTCGCCTCTCTTTGCAACCGTTCGAAATGCGAGGGCTGCTGGTCTCCCTGACCGCTAAATAAAAGTGCAAGTCGCATCGGATAACCGGTCAAGACCATCTAAAAACAAAGTCACACCCAGAAGGTCCGCACTGCCGCCAGGACTGAGATTCCGGCTCACAAATTGCCCGTGAAGTTGTTGGGCAAATCCCGGCCAATCTTTAGAAAAAACCCCGCCACGGAGCAAAAAATCCGCCGCGCTCGTTTTCGCAAACTTCAAGCCCGCATCGCCTCCCCGTCTCAGCAGATTTGTATCGTCGAGTTGCGACATGATGGCGAATAGACTCTGCATCGCCGCAAGCTCGCCGGAGCCGGTTTTGCGCAGTGTAAATCGATACACCGGCAGTCCGATACGCAGAGCGATGGGAAAACCCGCGCAGGCCTCGGCGCGCGCCCCAAAGAGTTCGCGATGCGGATTCAAATGCGGGCCGCACGCAGTTTGTGTTGCATCTGCATACTTGACGACGGACGGTCCGTATCTGCTCGTAACCGCGGCGCAGACATTGTCCGCGGTAATCCGCGCCCTTTGTGCCGCGAGGCTTCCCGCCGCTGCCGCAAGCAACCCGATGCTGAAGATTGCGCCTCGGTGTGTGTTCACTCCGCCTGTGGCAGCCAGCATGCGCTCCTCCGCCGCAAGCCCGCATTCGCGCAGCGTCTCGAACTTTACGTCAGCCATCCCAAGCGCCGCAATCTGCGGGAAGTAGCTCTCAAGAGCGGTGAGACTTCTTTGGAAGGTTTGCAAATCCATGTCCGTATGGCTCCCGCAATCCGCAGGACTAACCAGTCCAGGCTTTGGCGCAAGCATGACCTCGCGAGTCAAGGCCTCCAGCGCAAGAGCTCCAATCGACTGTTCGATTGAAAAAGGGTCACCGCGGAAATCGAGCGCCGCTGTTTGATTCATGGTTGGAAGTAGGCTAGCAGGCATCCGTTTTTTCCTCGAAAAAATCATCGAGATCACCGACTCGCACCATGCGAACGTCGGCGTCTTCTTTGATGAGCAGTTCAGCAGCGGGATCGTGAAGCGCATTTGCCAATTCGAGCCACGCAACAGCGGATCCGTCTGGAAATCGGATCTCACCGTCAAGGCGATGATCCAGAGGCGAGCTGTGTTTTTTGAGGATCGCGATCAACTCGTGAAGCTGCCCCGGCGTATCGACTTCACATAGTAGATCGATATCGGACCCGGCGTGCAGATAATTCAGGCCGCTGATGGTTTGCCAGGCAAGCGATCCGTGTACCAGCGCTTCGACGCCGATCACCTGCAAATCTTCGGCAAGAGCGAGCAGTGGCATGACAAGGTTCAGCGGAAGGCTTGGGATGCAGGTGAGCAGCGGGGTGGGCGGGCAAACTTGCAGAATATCGTCAGCATGCAGAGTGCATCCAATCCGCAGGCTGCCTTCGTTTGGCGGCAGAGTAAGTCCCATTGCAATACGATCAGTCCCGCCGTTTTGGCCGCGGCTTTGGCGTGCGACCACCAGTGGAAGCCCTCCTGCGATCCAATCCTGCACGATTGCCTCGGCGTCTTGCGCCATTTGATTGCACTCAATCTGAATTGAGGCGCCGGGTCTGATGGTTGCGAGATCGTGCCTGCGCATAGCGGTTGTTTATTCGGCCAGAACAGCGGCTGCGATCCCGTGCGCAAGGGCGCGTCCGCCGAGCTGAAAGCCGGCCGTCATGCGGAGATCGGATGCGATTCCGCAGTTGTTGATTTCGGCTAGGGCCGAATCCAGAAGGTTCGACGTTGGTTCATTCCAAAGCGCCTCGACTGCGCCCATGCGCTGATAGTTCTCTGCGCCAGGGGCGAACACGGGACGGTCTTTCGCGAGCTGCACGAGGGTTTCATGCGGAAGTTTTGTGATGCGGGCCATCGCTTTCAAATCCATGACGCGAAGCTGCGCAGATGAAAGCGCATAGACTGTGTCGGCCATCAGACCGAAGGCTAGGAAACCGCCGCTCACAGCTTCGCCTGTGACGATACTGAGTGTCGGGTGCCCGAGTCTTCTCGCGAGATTCACGCAGCCCGCAAGGTGCGCGAGGCTCGCGTTCAGGCACAATAGCTCCTCCGAGCGCGCCAGTGCCTGTCCCTGCGTGTCGACAAGAAATACGATGGCCTGGCGCGGTTGCGTCTCGACGATCTGGAGAATTGAGTCGGCAAGGCCAAGCGCGATTTCATGGCTGATGGATGCGGCGTTTGTGGTGCCCACAACCGCCACCGTTGCCTTGTTGGTGGAGCCGGAACCGGCGAGGCGCCCGTTGTGTTCGAGCACGCTGTGCCCCGCGGGAAATAGGCGATCGAGAACTGGTGCGAGGTTCATAACGATAGCGTTTTGCGAAGAGCGATAATCTCCGGGGCTGAAATGATCGGTACCTGATCAGGAGCCGGTACTTTCATGGCTGCCCAAACTTCCAGGCCGTCGCGCATGCCTTCAAAATTTTTGAGCCGACCGGCGAGGCGCTGTTGCTCTGCGCGATAAAGCTCCAGGGTCTGCTCGGGTTCGCACCATCCGGCTAACAAATCCATCGCTGCTTCGCGAAAGGATGCAACGCTGTCCTCGACCAGCACATGGCAGTCGCCCATTAGATACCGGTGCTTCCCGCCCGTCACCCTCCACACCAGCGCGCGATCCTTCGAATCAAACTCTTCCACACCCATCACGGTTTCGATCACCTCCGGGCCCGATAATCCCAGTCGCCCCTCCTCGGAAATAATAATCGCCGAACAGAGGCGCGATACAATACCGATGCCGCCGAATGCGCCGCAACTTCCGCCAATCAGCGCGAACACGGGAACGCCCGCCGCCCGCGCGTCCAGAACGGCCCGCATAATCTCCGAGATTGCGATCAATCCCGCGTTCGCCTCGTGCAAACGCACCCCGCCGGAGTCCGCCAGAAAAAGCACCGCGGCAGGTTTGTCACGAGCGGCACGCTTCAAAAGTCCGACGATCTTCGCGCCGTGAATTTCGCCAACGGATCCCCCCATGAACTGTCCCTCCTGCGCGATAACGTGGACGTCAAGCGAGTTGACCCGGCCCTCGCCGATAATGACCCCGTCGTCAAAGGCGCTCGGAATATCAAAAGTGGCGAGGTGCGGGCTTGGCTGGGAGTTTTCGGGCGGCAGAAATTCGCGGAAAGACCCAGAGTCGAGCAGCTGTGAAATACGCTGCCTTGCCGTCGCTTCAAAGTAGCTGTGGGGGCGTGGGAACGAATCGTGGCTTGAATGGCTCATTTGGAGTCCCCGATGAATTGGCGCAGCGCTTGCCCGAGGCGGAGGGTGACAACCGCCGGGGTCGCGCCCATGTCGTTGATGTCGATTTTCGTGCCGCCAGCGGCATGGCAACTGGTGAAATCAGCGGCCACGGCCTCCCAGATTTTTCCGAATCCACGGGCCGACGTTTTGATGCGCAGCGTGCAGCGGGACTTGTCCTGGCCGGGCTGGATGAGGATCTCGAGATTGCCTGACCCAACTACGCCGCACAGGGACGCTTTTTGTGCAGCGGCAGCGGGCTCCGAGGGAAATTGAAGATCGATCGTTTCCATATGCGCGGCTTACCAGTTTCGGAAACGCGAAGGCGGGGAGTAGAGTCCGCCGGACCAGCGCACCAGATCCTTGATGGAGCGGGCTGCGAGAAGATCGCGGTTGGCGCGCCTTAGGTCGATTCCGAGGTCCTCCGGACGCCGGATGATGCCGCGCGCACGCAGGGTTTCAACCATCTGACGATCGCGGGCCATTCCGACTGGGGTGAATGCCGCGACGCCGCGAATGGCTTGTTCGCGCTCCTGGGGGGTGCGGCATAAAAGCAAGTTTGCGATGCCTTCCTCGGTAACGATGTGGCTGACGTCTTCTCCGTAGATCATGATAGGTGGCAGCTCGAGCCCCATGCTTTCGCGCAGACCCCAAGCGTCAAGTGTTTCAACAAAGACCGGGGCCATGTGTTCCCTGAAAGTCTCCACCATCTGAACCACAAGTTTGCGGCCGCGGATCGCGTTCGGGCCTCCGGCTTCGCGCCCCGCTTTGATCCATGCGGGAGATGCGTGCCGTCGTCCGTGGGGATCGGATCCCATGTTCGGTGCGCCGCCGAAGCCCGTGATTCGGCCCTTGGTGGCCGTGGAGCTGTTTCCGGCGAGATCGATTTGCAGGGTGGATCCGATGAACATGTCGCACGCGTAGAGCCCGGCGGTCTGGCTGAAAGCGCGGTTCGAGCGCATCGAGCCATCGGCGCCTGTGAAAAAAACATCGGAGCGTGCCTCGATGTATTTTTCCATCCCGACTTCGGAACCGAAACAGTGGATCGACTCGACGCACCCGGATTCGATGGCGGGAATGAGCGTGGGGTGCGGGTTCAACGCCCAGTGCGTGCAGATCTTGCCTTTGAGCCCGAGTTCCGCGGCGTAGGTGGGCAGCAGGAGTTCGATGGCTGCCGTGTCGAAACCGATTCCGTGGTTGAGCCGTTTGACGCCATACTCAGCGTAGATGCCTCTGATGGCCATCATCGCCATGAGCACCTGCACTTCGGTGATCTGCGCGGGGTCGCGGGTGAACAGCGGTTCAATGTGGTTTGGACGCGGCGCGACAACCCAGAAGTCGACCCAGTCGGCGGGGATATCAACTCGAGGCAGGGTGTCAGCGAGTTCGTTGACCTGGGCGATGACGATGCCGCTGCGGAAGGCGGTCGCCTCGACGATGGCGGGAGTGTCCTCTGTATTGGGGCCGGTGTAGAGATTGCCGCTGGCGTCGGCTGAATGTGCCGCGATGAGGCAGACGTTCGGGGTGAGGTCGACGAAGTATCGCCCGAAGAGCTCGAGATAGGTGTGGATGGCGCCGATCTCGATCCGGCGATCCTGCACTAGCCGCGCGAGGCGGTTGCCTTGCGGGCCGGAGAAGGCGAAGTCCAGTCGGCTGGCGATGCCTTTTTCAAAAAGGTTAATGTGGCTCGGAAGGGACAAAACGGACTGCACCATGTGAAGGTGGTGCAGTTGCGTTGGATCGCAGTCGGCGAGCGCCTCCGACAGAAAATCCGCCTGCTTTTGGTTGTTGCCCTCCAAGCAAACTCGGTCTCCTGGCTCGATCACTGAGGCCAGCAATTCGCCCACCCGCGATGGCTGCACATGCCTGTCGATGCCAATGGCGGCGGCCCGCTGGATTCGGCGCAGACGGCCCTGTCGTCGCAAGTCGCGATGGGGCGTAGTGACATCGGTGGTCATGAAATCGGGCTGGTGGAAAGCGTGGTCGAAATTGCGTTTAAAGAGCGGAGCGCTCAACCGACGATGGCCTTCGTTGCGAGAAACAATACTGAGGGGGCCACAAGGCACCCAAAGCCGGTGTGAAAAGTCGCGACCAGCGCACCGTAGGGCACAAGGCGGCGGTCTGTCGCTGCGAGTCCAGCAGACACGCCGCTCACGGTGCCGGCCAGGCCCCCGAAAACCATCGCCGCCCGGGGATTGTTGAGACCCATGAAACGCGCGAGCGCCGGAGTAAAAACCATCACAAGAATTGCCTTGAGCAGACCGGTGGCAATAGACAATGCCATCAGCTCCGAACTCGCTCCGATTGCGGCGCCCGTCACAGGACCGACAATGTAGGTGATCGCCCCCGCGCCAATGGTGGTGATTGATACGGCGTCTTTATAACCCATGCACCACGCCGCTGTGCCGCCCACGGTGAATGGAATCAGCGTGCCGAGCACCAGCGAAAACAGACCGATGAAACCGGCTTTCTTTGCCTCCTCCACATGCACCTCGAAGGCGGTGGCGACGATTGTAAAATCGCGCATCATCGAGCCGCCCATGAGCCCGATTCCGGATAGCATTTTGAAATCGGCGAGTCCTTTGGTGCCGCCGGTTTGTCGGCCACTCCAGTAGGCGAGCAGGAGGCCGATGAAGATGGCGATCGCAGAGCCGTGCACGCGCCCGCAGGTGAGTCGGCGGCCCAGCCATGACGAGAGAAACATCACGATCCCGACGAACGCGAAAGCGCCTATGAGGCTGTTTTCCCTAAAGGCGTGTTCGAGCATTTCCATGGGGCGTGGACTCAATCACTCAGTGTTTCTCGGGGGCGGAACTTTCCTGCCACGAGGCTGACTGGCCTTTGGAAGTGGCGCGGTTGATGAAGGCGATGACCGACACGCACAGCGCGAAGGTTGCCAGGGCCGCGACGAGCGCGACAGGCCCGCCCTTGAGTGCTGCGACCACGTTTTGTTGTGCGGCCATCGCCACCACCACCGGAATGTACATCGCCGCCCAGAACCCTACTCCAGCTTCCGTCACGGGCGTCATTAGATTGCGCTTGTGCAGCAAAAAGCGGACGCCGATCAGCAACATCATCGCGATGCCAACGCCTCCAACATTGGTTTGGATGCCAATGATTCTACCAAGAATGTCACCGAGCCACACTCCAAACAGATAACAGATGGCGAGAATGCTCGTGCCGTAGATAATCATGGGTGGAGATGGCGGACGGTCGTCACTGTAAATTTTTTTACCGGCTATCTTGTCCGGTAAATAAGCGGACGATTCGGGGAGGGTTATTTCTCGAATGGTTTTTCAATTGGCAGGATCACCGGGGCGATCGCAGTCTTCCACACTTCGTAGCCGGCGGGCGTCATATGGATGTTGCCCGGAATAAAGCAGGCGGCGATCGGAACGCCGTCGGCGCCGATGAGGGGTTCGGTGATATCGATGAACTTTATCCACGGCTGGCCCTCGCACTCCTTGCGGAGAAGGCCGTTCGTTTTGCGTACCACGTCTATTTTTTCGAAGCGTTTGCCGGGGCTTGGAACAATGCTCAGCACATACAGGCGGGCATCCGGAAGCGCGGAGTGAAGCCGGGTATGCAGGGTCTTGAAATGCTCGAGTATGGTCTCGGGTGCGACATCGCCAGCGACGTCGTTACTGCCCTCGTAGAGAATGACCGCACGCGGCTTGAACTGGATGGCCAGATTCTCGATGTACAACTCTGCGGCCTGCGACATTTTGCTGCCACCGACGCCGTGGTTGTGGACCCGGAGCGGTGCAAGATCGGATGCGACCGTTTTCCATAATTCCATGTGCGAACTCCCGATGCAGATCACGGAGCCGGGAGCGGGCGGAGTTTTCTGCGCGGCCTTCAGCACGGCCTCGTACTTAAGGTGGGTTTTGGACGCGGTCTCCTTTTGGTTCGCCTCTGGAGCGGCGAGGGAATCGGCGGCGGTCACTGCGGTCACGGGGAAGGCAGCAGCGAGGAGGAGTGCGGCGGTCGTCTTTAGGAAATCGACCGGCGGGTTTTTGGGGGTGCGCATGACTGGGGGATGTGTTGCTGGAGCGCTACTCAAACGGAACTCTTGTATACATGAGGCGGGTTTTGATATGCAATGAAAACCGGTTGAATGCGTCCGCGGGCGCTGAATCGGTTTGGGACTCTGAAAATGTATGGAAGACATCACGACTACTCTGGCGCGGCGCCCTGAGAATTTGCGTCAGGCCATTGAAGAGCGCATCGTCACGGGCGTTTACGCGCCCGGGATGCGCCTGGACGAGCAGGAGTTGGCCGCCAGCTTCGGGGTGTCCCGGACGCCGATCCGGGAGGCGCTCATCCAGCTCGGCTCCGTGGGGCTGCTGGAGGTCCGCCCGAGGAGGGGCGCGACGGTGCCCGAGATGAGCGCGGAGCGATTGTGCGAAATGTTCGAGGTGATGGCCGAGCTCGAGGCCATGTGCGGCCGCCTGGCGGCGCGCCGGATACAGCCCATTGAGCTGGCGGCACTCCAGCGGGCGCATCAGGCCTGCGAATCCGCGCGGGCTGCCGGGAATTGCGATTTGTACTACGAGCACAACGAGGCGTTCCATCGCTGCCTCTACGAGGCGGGGCACAACACTTTCCTTGCCGAGCAGGCGGCGGCCCTGCACAGGCGTCTGCAGCCTTACAGACGGCTTCAGTTGCGGGTGCGCAACCGCATGGACGTTTCGTTCTCGGAACATTGCGGGATTGTGGCCGCGGTGGAGGCCGGGGACGGCCAGCACGCGGCGGAGTTGCTGCGCGCTCATGTGCTCATCCAAGGGGAACGTTTTTCCGACTTGGTCGCAACTCTGCGGCGGATCAACGCGGCGGCCGTCTAGTGGGTGGTGTGGCGAACATGGTCGGATTTGTGAATCACCCGTGGAGTTGCTGGACGTGAAATACCGCAAGTTTCCGCAGCAGCGAAGGAGTGGAATCATTTGAGCCTGGGCCAACGGGCGAGGTTTTCATGGGCCGGCCTGGTGAGCCCTGAAGGATTTGAACCGGACTCGCACAAATCACAGCATCCCCCTGGGAACGCGCAGCGACAGCGTGCGCTTACACGTCCTTGCATCGGTCAGTTGCCGCGCCACCTCTTTGGTGCAAGCCGCGTCTGGGCGCAGCTGGGGCTGCGCGGTCCCAGGGGTTGTGACGGACCGAGATTTTTGAAAATGTAGACATCTTACGCTGCAACGCCTAGCTCCGCCCGAAGCTGGAAATTTTCATTGAGTGAAAATCTCGGTTTGAGGTTTTCCGAAGGGAGACAAGAATCGGAAGCATGTGCGCAGCGTTTGAATCCATGAGCACCATGCACCGCCCCGGCCGCTTGATTGCGGCGTGGGTTGGCGCTGGTTTTGATCGTGCGATTTGGGGTGGCTTTGCGCGCAGCGAAAGATTGTCCTGGTGGCTCAAACAGGGGTTCCAGCCGGTTGATATTCCAGCTTCGCGTTTCGCGGAGCGTTCGTCGCGCGATGGACGACTCCACTGGGGTGAGGTTCCCGAGGGCTGCGTGATTCGCGGGCTTTGGGACCGCGCGTCCGGCTCTCCGCAAATACTGGTCCTCACCCGCTCCGCGTCCCATATTGAACGCAAGCTTTACGGGCATCACCGCATGCCCGCTCTCGAGCGGCCTATCTACTCGTGCGACTTGATTGCGCCGGATGCCGGGCCCGATGGAAGGCCGGCTCAAATGGAGCTTTTTTGAAATGCTGGCCCTTGCGGCGCGCGGAGCCGCAGCGCGTTTTTTTCGCCGCGTTTCGCGCCGCGAACGCAATGCATAGTCTATGTCTACTGCGGGATCGGGTCGGATCGTTTGACTGTTTTTCCCTCCCACTCCGCTTCGTCAGAGTTCGGATCATACGTCAGCACTCGGTGAGCGCTGCCCGCCGCCGGGGGAACGTCGATCTTCGGCAGCCATTTTTTGTGCCAGGCCACGACTTCGTCGGTTTTCTTATTGCCGATTAAATTCGTCCACTCGGCTGGATCCGCCTGCATGTCGTAGAGCTCTTCGGTTTGATCCGCGTACCGGATGTAACGCCACCGCTCGCTGCGCACGGCGTGGTTGCCCTGGTTGTGGCTGGTGATTGCCGGCCGCTCGCGCTTTGCGGCGGCGCTCTTGAGCTGCGGGGTTAGACTCAAGCCCTCCAAATCGGCAATGGTGCCCAGTCCGCACAGTTCGTTCAGCGTCGGGTAAATGTCCAGCAGCTCGGCGGGCTGCGAGCAGCGGCCGCCCGCGTTCACTCCCGGCCCCGCAAAAATCAATGGCACCCGCGTCGCCCGCTCCCACAGCGTGTTCTTACCCGTGAGCCCTTTTTCACCCAAATGCCAGCCGTGGTCGCCCCAGAGCACGACGATCGTGTTTTCCGAAAGCCCCGCCTTGTCGAGCGCATCCAGGATCCGGCCCACCTGGGCGTCCACGAAACTCGTGCATGCGAGATAGCTGCGCACAAGATTGCGCCACTGGTTGTTTTCCTGCAGCCACGTGAAGCGCGGCTCCGGCAGGTTCCAGTGCAGGTACCAGGAAAACCGGGGCGTGTCCCCGCGGTCGTCAGGCCGGATTTTTGGCAGCACGCTGTCGTCGTCGGGATACAGGTCAAACCACTGCTGGGTCGCGTAACACGGCACGTGCGGCAGAAAAAAGCCGGCGGCGAGGAAGAAGGGCTTTTCGTTGCCGGCGTTTTCGATTTGCTCGATCGCCCAGGAAGCCAGCTGGTAGTCCCCCTTATCCTCGTCCTTGCGGGGGAACACCCCCCAGTCCATCGCGGGATGATTGCCCATGGGCGTCGGGCCGATCAGTTTGGACGGGGGTTTGGCGCCGATTCCGCCGACTTTTCCCAGTACTTGAAACTCGGGTGCGCTCCATTCGGCTGCGGCCGCGCCCTTGCGGGCTTCGCCTCCACCGCCGTGGTGGAAGATTTTACCG
>JBILUQ010000233.1:0-6467 GCA_044370935.1 Chthoniobacteraceae bacterium | reverse complement strand
AACCATGACTGAAGAACAAAAGCGCAAGCAGTGGTTTGTGGTCCACGTCCTTTCGGGGCAGGAACAGAAGGTCCGGGACAATCTCGTGAAGCGGATGAAGACCGAGGAAATGGGGGACTTTATTTATGAAGTCATCCTTCCAACGGAGCGCGTGTCTGAGGTCAAACGCGGCAAGAAAACGGAATCCACAAGGAAGTTCTTTCCAGGCTATCTGATCGTAAACATGTGGCTGTTTGACGATCCCACTGATTCCAAGAGGGTGAATCTGGTCGATCGTACATGGTATTTCATCAAGGACACACCCGGTGTGATTGGCTTCGCCGGAACGAAGGATCAGCCGATCCCAATGCGTGATTCTGAAGTCGCGGCTCTGCTTAATCAGGTCCGCGAAAGGGAAGAGAGTGTCATCCCGAAGATTTCCTTCTCGATTGGCGAAACTGTCAAAGTCGCGGACGGGCCTTTCGAAAATCAGAGCGGCGTCGTCGAAGAAATTGATCCAGAGCGCGGCAAGCTGCGGGTTTCCGTCAGCATCTTCGGCCGGAATACGCTCGTGGATCTTGAATACTGGCAGGTGGAGCGCGCCTGAGTTGAGGCACGCGCCCAGAGCCGAGAATCACATTTTACAAATAAGGAATAACGAACCATGGCTAAAGAAATCGTAGCAACCATTAAGCTGCAGATCCCTGCAGGATCTGCCAACCCAGCCCCTCCGATCGGTCCCGCTCTGGGGCAAAACGGTGTGAACATCATGGGTTTCTGTAAGGAGTTCAATGCCGCCACCCAAAAGCAGGCTGGTGAAATCCTCCCGGTGGTGATCACCGTCTACAAGGACAAGAGCTTCACATTCATCACCAAGCAGCCGCCCGCAGCTATTCTCATCAAGAAGGCGCTCAACATCGCGGCTGGCTCGAAGGAGCCCAACAAGGTCAAGGTCGGCAAGCTTTCCAAAAAGCAGATCTCCGAAATCGCCCAGCGCAAGATGAAGGATCTGAACGCGCGCACAGAGGCTGCCGCGATCCGGATCATCGCGGGAACCGCTCGTCAGATGGGTGTAGAGGTCGAGGCATAAACATCCGATCTTGAGGTCGCGGCGATTCTTGACTGAACGCTTGTTCCCCGGGGTCACATTGAGTTTGCTTGGGGCGCTTTCCGTTAAAGGCGGAATGCGCCCCTTCTTTCGTTGGGGAAGGCCCGCGGCATCCCTTGTTTTTGTCGCGGATTTGCTTTGATGAAATTTTGTGTTGGAGGTGAATGGAGAGAACGGAAATGAAGAGTTTGATTCTAACGAATGAGTTTCCACCGAACATCTATGGTGGAGCTGGCGTGCACGTCGATTACCTCACCAGGGAACTCTCACGTTTGATGGAAGTGGAGGTTCGCTGCTTCGGTTCTGATGGCCGGGATCTCCGTGTGAACGAGCACTCTTTTAAGGCTACAGCATACGGCGTCGACGCTTCCGAATACGGCGCGCCGAGGCCGTTGCATTCGGTTTTCACCGCGCTTGAACGATGCCTCGATTGGAACAGCGCGGGTATCGACGCGGACGTCGTGCATCTCCACACTTGGTACACTCATTTCGGGGGGATTCTGGCAAAATTAAACTACGGAATTCCGCTCGTTCTCACGGTTCATTCTCTCGAGCCGCTGAGGCCGTGGAAGCGCGAGCAACTCGGTGGCGGCTACGATTTCAGCTGCTGGGTTGAGCGTACGGCGATAGAGATGGCTGATGCCGTGGTTGCTGTTTCCGCGGACACCAAGGCTGATGTCTTGCGCCTCTTCAACGTCCCCGAATCAAAGGTCCGCGTCATACACAACGGAATTGACTTGAATGAGTTCAAGGCAATCGATGCGGACGCTGTCCTGGCAAAGTACGGCATTGATCCGTTGCGGCCTTACATGCTGTTCGTCGGCAGAATCACGCGTCAGAAGGGCATCCTGCATCTGGCGAATGCGATCCGCCATATGAGCAAAGATTTTCAGATCGTGTTGTGTGCGGGTGCGCCCGATACACCCGAGATCGCCGCTGAAATGCGCTGCAAAGTGGATGAGGCTCAGGCTCTGCACGGCAGCGTCATCTGGGTGGAGTCCATGGTCGCGAAGCAGGATTTGATAGCGCTGTATTCGCGGGCTGCCGTGTTTTGTTGCCCGTCGGTTTACGAGCCTTTTGGAATCATTAATTTGGAAGCGATGGCTTGCGAAACCGCCGTTGTGGCGAGCGCCATTGGAGGAATCCCCGAAGTGGTCGTGCCTGAAGAAACCGGGATCCTGGTTCCGCTTGCACTCAAGCACGGAACCTTTGAGCCGCAAGATGCCGAGGCTTTTGAAAAGGGATTGGCGATGGGCGTGAATCGGTTGATGTCTGACGAAGCTCTCCGCGTTCGAATGGGCTTGGCTGGGCGTAGACGAGCCGAATTGCATTTCTCATGGTCCTCCATCGCTGCCAAGACTCACCAGCTCTATAGCGAGCTGCTCCAATCCCGGAAATCCGTACGCACCTCAGGCTAAGTAGAAACGTTACCCCATGTTTGTTGATCATATTCGAGTCGAGGCGTACGCCGGTGCAGGAGGAAACGGATGCGTTTCGTTCAGGCGCGAGGCTTTTGTCCCCAAGGGCGGTCCCGACGGTGGCGACGGTGGCAAGGGAGGGTCGATCATCCTGCGCGCCGACGTGCACACGGACAATCTCACCAATTTCTTCTACGAACCCATCCTGCGCGCCCACCACGGCCAGCATGGCATGGGGAAAAAATGCTACGGCAAATCCGCTGAGGACAAGGTGTGCCGCGTGCCGGTTGGTACCTTGGTATTCAGTTTACCTTCAAAGAAATCCGGTGATGAGCTCGAGGCTTCCGTGCTCTACGGCACCTCTTCCACATTTGTGGATCTGGCAAAGTCGCCGGAGGACGAACCCGAGGTCAATGCAGAGGAAGAGGCGCAGGAAAAAGAGTTGATTGCTGATCTTACTGAACCCGGTCAGGAATTCGTCCTCTGCAAGGGTGGAAAAGGCGGGCTGGGAAACGTGCATTTCAAAAGCTCCCAAAACCGGGTGCCCACTCAGTTCACCTACGGCGAGGAGGGGGAGTCCGGGCTGTTTTACCTCGAACTCCGCACCATTGCCGACATCGGTCTGGTCGGATATCCCAATGCGGGAAAATCCACGCTCCTCACCAGCATTTCGGCCGCCCACCCGAAAGTTGCATCCTATCCCTTCACCACTCTGACGCCGCACATTGGTGTTGTGAAACTGCCCGAATTTGAGCGCTACACCGTTGCCGACATACCGGGGTTGATCGAGGGGGCCCATAAAAACGTGGGGCTTGGCCATGAGTTTTTAAGGCATATCGTGCGTTGTAAACTGCTTGCTTTTGTAGTGGATGCGGCTGGAAGCGAGGGTCGCGACCCCATCTCTGACCTGCAGAATCTGAGGAAGGAAATAGACCTTTACGATTCCAGCCTCTCGGAGCGGCCTTGGGTAATCATCGCCAACAAAACGGACCTCGAGGGCGCCGCGGATTTCCTTCCCGTTTTGAGGCAGCGCTTTAAACGCGTCGAGATATTCGAGGTGAGCGGCCTGAAGTCAGATGGGATCGAGGCGATGAAAAGGCGGCTCGGGGAAATCGTGGGCACGGCCGTGGTCTGAGGCGGCTATCCCGCTGAGACGGACGGGTTCCCTTGATGTTCGGGGTAGCTTGTGAAATTTTTCACAAAGTCCTTGCTGCTTTCGTGGGGTTTGGGTTTTCTAGCCGGCTCCCCACTGTTTTGACGTATCCTTTCCTATGCCGGTGCGAAAAGCTGTGGGGCGACAGGCAGTTCCTTATCACTCTCTGAAGATGTTCCACTTTTTTACCAACATGTTGAGGCGTGTAAGCCGTCAAGCGTCGTTCCAGGCTTGCGGTGTGCTCATGTTTCTTGGCGGTGCTGCACTGGCTTCTGATCCTGCGCACGCAGTCCATGCGGATGTGAGTCTTCCGCAGGCGGCACCCGTGCTTTTCAACATCGGGCCGCTACCCGTGAGCAATTCAATGGTGGTGACGTGGGTGGTGACGATCTTGGTCATCACGGTTGCGCGTCTGGCTACGCGCAGCATGAAGGAGACGCCTGAGGGGTTGCAAAACTTCGTGGAGTGGATCGTTGAAAGCCTCAGGAACTTCCTCGAAAGCGTTCTTGGCCGTGAGCTCACCGCAAAGACATTCTGGTTCTTCGCCACATCCTTCGTTTTCATCATGGCGACAAACTGGTTCGGCCTCCTTCCTGGGGTTGGCACAATCGGATGGGGAGTGCCTGACGAGACCGGCGCGCTGCATCATATCAGTCGCCCGCTTTTGCGCGGTGCAAACGCGGATTTGAACCTGACGCTCGCAATGTCAGTTGTCTTCTTTGGTGCGTGGTTTGGCTGGGCGTTGCGCGCGAATGGCGTGGGCGGCTTTCTGCTTCACATTTTCGGGCCACGCGGTGACTCAAAGGGGTTTATGAAGCTCTTGATGGTTGTGGTGTTTCTCTGCGTCGGCGTGCTTGAAATGGTCTCAATCCTTTTCCGCCCAGTTTCGCTCTCGTTCCGTTTGTACGGAAATATTTTTGCTGGCGAAACGATGTTGGAGGCCATGTCGAACCTTGTGCCTGCGCTTGCCCCGCTGATTCCAGTTCCGTTTTATTTCATGGAGCTGCTCGTCGGCTTTGTCCAAGCGCTGGTCTTCACGCTCTTGACCGCGGTCTTCACATTGTTGATTTGTTCTCACGGGGACGATCACGGCGAGGCCCCGCATTAGATCCTGGAGAAAGGCTCTGTAGACCACTAAGCAGGCCCCCCCGCACACTGTCATCACCTACCCAGATTTAACTGCTTTTTTAACCAACCAATTTCACGCAACTGACCGTGGCAAGCCTGCGGGGCTGCGTGTGAGACAAACCCAAACGACAAAAACCATGAACATAACAACAATCGCTGAATTAGCTGGCAACCTACACATTGGTCTCGCTGCTATCGGTTCCGCTCTTGCAGTGGGAATGATCGGATTCAAGGCATCGGAAGCAGTGGGACGCAATCCCGGTGCCGCGACGCCAATCCTTATTCAGGCGATCCTCAGTTCGGCTCTGGCCGAAGGAATCGTCTTCTTCGCGATCTTCCTCGCGAAGTAGTGAGTTTGCGAGCGCAGGGGGCGCGACGCCCCCTGCGTCTCCGTCGCCAAAGCGTTCAAGTCACCATACATTTTATGATTTCCGCCGCATTTCTCGCAGCAGCACCTCAAGCCAGTATTTCGGACACAGCCCGCGCCATGGGGGAAACCTTTGGATTCAACTCCTGGGCGTTTGTCGCGCAAATCCTCTCTTTCTCGATCGTTTGCGCCGCTTTGTACAAGCTCGCTTATCACCCGATCCTTAAGGTGCTCGAAGATCGCCGCCAGCGGATCGAGGCCACATACCGTGAGGCAGCGGCACTCAAAATTCAGGTTGCCGATGCGGAGAAGCGTGCGAGTGAAATAGTGGTCCAAGCCTCATCAGGCGCCCACAAGTTGGTGGAGGACGCCAAAATTGCTGCACTAGAATTTCAGGAGAAGCAGATGCAGCAGGCTAAGGCCGAGGCGGAGGCGCTGGTCGCAAAGGCAAGGGCAGATATCAAGCGTGAGCGCGAGGTGATGCTTGCCGAGTTGCGCTCGGAAGTCGCCAGTTTGGTGGTGCGTACAACCGCGAAGGTCGCAGGCAAGGTGCTCACCGACGATGACCAGCGCCGACTCACCGACGAGGCCAGTCGCGAACTTGCCGCTTAACCCTTTTGATAATTCTCCGAATCGATGAAACTCAGTAAAGAAGCTCGACTTGGCGCCAAATCCTTGGCGAAGGCATGCATGGCTGGAGGCACTTTAGATCATTCTAAGGTTTCCCGTGTTCTCTCTGAAGTTTTCAGCAAGCGTCCCGCGGGCTACGCCCAAATGCTTCACGAGTTTCATCGGTTGGTACGGCTCGAAGTTGAGAGAAAGACTGCGCTCATCCAGACGGCAAGTCCGATCGATGCTGCCGGCAGGGACTCGCTCACGAAGGCAGTTCGCCAGCGCTTCGGTGCAGATGTGGAAACGCACTTCTCCGTGAATGCCGAATTGATAGCGGGCGTCAGAATCAGGGTGGGAAGCGACTTGCTAGATTCAAATGTGAGGGAGCGTCTTACGAGACTTGAAGCGGACCTAGCGCACTAGTGCGCTCCCCGGCCAATCATCACCAAAATTTTAAAAACCAACGTTTAAACAAATGAGTAATATCCTCCAAGAAATAGAAGCCACGATCTCGGGCATGAAGACCGGAGCCGTGCGTTCCAATGTCGGCATTGTGCGCCAAGTGGGCGATGGTGTCGCACGCATCGAAGGGCTGAGCGATGTGATGCTCAATGAAATGATTGAGTTCCCAGGCGGCTTGTATGGCATCGCCTTGAACCTTGAGGAAACGGAAGTCGGCGCCATCCTCCTCGGGGAGGACAG